>NZ_QUOK01000001.1:370235-740471 GCF_003390325.1 Rhodohalobacter sp. SW132
AAAACTGTGCACAAGCGCATTCAGATAAATTTTTTCTCCGTCAATTGAGAGGAAAACCAGTACGGCCAGCATGTTGAAGAGATTACTGACAATCGTGCTCTGCTGCTGGGTCATGGTGTCGACCATACTGGCAAAACCGAGCGCGATTTTAAGACTTATCAGGCGCCCGGCAAGTTCAAGACCGGCAAAAATAATCTGCCCCACGAGTCCCAGTGCCGCACCAACAAGAATTTCGATAATAATGGCCGTGAGCAGGAAAAGCGCGCCGGAATCGGTATCGATCAGAACGTTCTGGGCCGGAACTACCGGGTAGAGCAGAACACTGGTGATCAGGGCAAAGAAGATTTTAACCTGGGCGGGAAATGCAGCTGAGCTGAAGTACGGAGCGGTAAGCATCAGGCTGCTGACCCTCACAAAAATAAGGAAGGAAGCCAGTATGTAATCTACAGATAAGATTTCCATGTTAATTCACCTGATACTGCAAACCGATGTTTCGGCTTCCGTGCATTTTTAATTTGCGATCTGGGGTACGAAGTCGAAAATGCGCTGCATAAAATCGATCGCAAACTGAAGCATAAAACCGAACAAAAAGAACAGGATAATTACTACCACGATCATTTTTGGTACGTAACTAAGCGTCATCTCCTGGATTGATGTTGCTGCCTGGAAGATGGCGATTGTCAACCCTACCACAAGCGCACCCGTTAAAACCGGGGCAGAGAGCACAACAACGGCCATCAGCATCTCCTGAAGCCAGTAAATTCCGGTATCAATATTCATACTATCTCGGGTTTTATTTGGCCGGGCAATTCTCTTTTGATTTGCATCCGGCCGTTTCGCTAATTAAAACTTCTTACCATCGACTGTACCAGCAGGTACCAGCCGTCGGTCAACACAAAGACAAGGATTTTAAACGGCAGCGACACCAGAACCGGTGGCAGGAAGATAATTCCCATCGCCAGAAGAATTGAAGCCACCACGAGATCTATCACCATAAACGGCAGGTAGATCATAAACCCGATCTGGAATGCGATCCTAAGCTCACTCATCACAAAAGAGGGCACGACCACAAAAAGGGGCAGATCCTCGATGCTATCCACAGTTTCTATTTCAACCATATCCATAAAAAAGAGCAGATCCTGGTTGCGGGTCTGTGCAACCATAAACTCCTTCAGTGGCACAGCGGCCTGGACCAGTGCTTCCGCCTGGGTCATCTCTTCGTTGATGTACGGCTGGATGGCCAGTTCGTTCACCTGGTTAAATGTCGGCATCATAATAAAAATCGTAAGAAACAGCGCAAGGCCGATCAGTACCTGGTTTGGCGGCGATTGCTGCGTTCCAAGCCCCATCCGCAGGAAAAAGAATACCACGATGATACGTGTAAAGCAGGTCATCATGGTGATGAACGCGGGGCCGAAGGATAGTACGGTAATGAGAATCAGAGCCTGGATGGCCAGGGAGAAATCTTCTGCTTCTCCGCCGATAGAAAGATCGATCTGCGGCAGCGCCTGCAATATCACCGGAAAATTCACCGAAAACGTTGGTGAAACCGCGCCCGCCATCGACATTGCATACGCACCGGCCGGAAAAGCGGCGAATAGCAATCCCATCAGCATAAACGCTTTTGAAAATCTGGATTTTAATATCAGCGTGATAAACTTCACTTTTTCTCTCCTTTAAATAACTTGTAAAAAGTGGATTCTTCGCGGGGCTCTTCCTGTTCTACTTTTTCGGTCCACTCATCCCTGCTGTATCGATGAAGCAGGTTAACGGAGCTTCCGGTAATTCCCATCACCCAGATTTCGTTATTAATCTCTACAATTTTAAGCTGGGCCCCCTGCCCAAGCGGATGTCCGCCGATTTCATTAAAACCGGATTGTTTTGTCGATTTCCCTGATCCGTTTGTTCTCGACCAGAACCAGACCAGCGCAAGCATCCCGATGAGAATTACGAATGTTGTGAAGGCGTTAAAAAAGATGCTCGGGCGCTCGGATTCGGTTCGCTGAGGCCGGCCTTCATTTTGTGTAATTGCGGGCCGAAGTGAGTCGGACTGGGTATGCACCGCTTGTCCGGGACCTTCCATATCCCCGCGGAAATCCATCCGGGAGACCATGATCAGCCACAGTACGAGTAATACGGCGGCAAAAATGAGTACAATTTTGAGAATCTGTTTGGGATCTGTCGATGAGGACGACAGATAGTTTTTTATATCCATTATTGTAATTTGGCTATTCGCTGTCGTGTGGTCACCAGGTTTGCAATTCGAACTCCAAAATGTTCATCGATCACCACCACTTCGCCCTGGGCTATGCAGTGACCGTTCACGAGAATATCCACCGGTTCACCGGCCAGTTTTTCAAGCTCAATTACCGATCCTTTTGCAAGCTGCAGAACTTTACCGAGCGGCAGTTCGATACGGCCCAATTCCACAGACACATCCATCTCCACATCTTTCAGGAGATCCATACTTCGGCTGTCGCCATTATGGTGGCCATTTCCGTTGGATGATTCATCAAAATCTTCGAACTCAATATGGCTTCCGGAAATCACATCTTCCATGGAGCCTATCTCCTCCATCTCTTTGGCTTCTACGGGAGAAAAATCTTTTTCTAAAGGATCCGGTTTTTCTGCAGGAGCTTTTTTATCGGCTTTGGCGGATTCTTCCTGTTTTGGAGCCTCTTCTTCCGCCTCCGGCTCTTCTTCTGCCTCGATAGCTTCCGGATTTCCAACCAGGAAAGCGGCCCGCACATTTTCATCGGCAACACCTTCAATCTCCATTTTAGCGAAGAAATACTCGGTGTGGGCCAGCAGTTTTTCAACTTGTGGATGTGTGAGTACCTGCATCTCCCCGGGCTCAGCTTTCTGCCCGTTCTGTTCAATTCTCTTGATAAGAGTTGCCGACAATTCCGATGAGAATTTTTTCAGCAGGTCCCGGGTAATCTCGTTGTTTTTTTTCTCCTCAACACCAAGCATAATACTGGAAAGCAGTCCGTACCACTCCTCTTCGAGTACAATCAGGCAGTCTGCATTATTTTCCTGGTCTCGGGTAAACAGGAAAATATCGGTTTTTTGTGCGGTATCGAGTACCGATTGTTTCTCCAGCACTTCGGAGGATACGATCTCAATGTGTGTCTCTTCAAGAAGCACAGACGTCAAAAATTTCTCAACGTCCGGCAAATATTTCTGAAATTCTTCTTTCCAGTTTTCCATATCTATACTAATTCCTGTTCGTTAATTTCTTCTATGATTTCAAATATTTTAATAGCTTTTCTTCCCTGAATTAACCCGGGATATGCGACCATTTTCTGAACGTTATTGATTCGAACTTCCAGGGGCTTATCGGTTCGCTGGTTCAGTGGAATGGTATCCCCTTCTTTCAGATCGATGATCTCATTGATCGTTAGCCGTGTGGTTCCGAGCAGTGGCTGAACCCGGACTTTTGCGCTCATTAATGTTCGCTGGTACGATTCGAATTCTTTGGGATTGAGTTTTTCCGTGCTTCCCTGGCTTCCTTTCCGTAAAACAGATTCCTGCATTGCATCTTTCAGAAGGCTGTAGGGATAGGAGATCTGGAATTCCGTTTGTGCCGTACCATTATCGATGATGAATTTTGCGACTATGGTCGGATCAACCGACATCAAATGGATATTTTCCGGCTTGCTCTCGTAGGTGGCTGAATTGATGTGAAAGTCCATGTAGGGTTCCCATGCCGTAACAATCTCGCGATTCACATTTTTCATGATCCGGGAAATGATTTTCTCCTCGATAGTGGTAAGTGTTCGCCTCTCAGACATGTCATCTCCCCGGCCGCCGCTCTGGCGTTCAATAAGATGGATACAGAATCCGGGCGGAATTACCTTAATTACATCACCACCAAGCTCTTTTACCGAAAGGAGATAAATTACACTTGGGCTTTCAATTTTATGAATAAACTCACTAGTTGAAATCTGATCGATTTTCTGCAGGTATACATCTACTTTTTGCCGGAGCGCACTGCTGTAGACCCTGCTCAGATTTCGGGCAAGAACATCATGAAGAGTACGCAGAGTGCGCATTATCTCTTTACTAAAAAGCTTGGGCTGCCTGAAATCGTATGGAGCTACATACTTACGCTTCCCGGGCTTCTGCTTTTGGGGCACTGAGTTCATAGAGGTTATGTCGTTCGGTTGTTTGCATCATTGCATTACATATCTGATGTAATACAAATTGCGTACCGAATGCACACCTATCGCATTATTTGTTACCTCTGCCAGTTCACTGCGCAGAATTTCTCTCTCTTCGAAGGTATTTAACTGATATACTGTCCGGGATGAAAGCACTTCGATCATTCCATGCTTCACTTTCTGAATATTCTTTTCAATCAGCTCTGCATGCTTCTCATCACGTAATTCAAGGTTTACCTGTACAACAAGGAACCTCTGGCCGTTTGATCCGGCGGGATTCACAACTAACTCTTCCATGGTATATGAGCCCGGTGTGGGTGCAAAAAGCCCATCCACAAGCTGATAAACATTTCCGTAATTGTGATCAACAATCTGGTAAGCAAGCACCACCTGTGATGCCAGTACCAGCAGAATCAGGAAATATTTTCCTAAAGGAAGAAATTTTGATCTGCTTTTCTTTTTACTTTTTGCTTCGCCTGTCGGCTTCTTTTTCTTTACAGCCATAGTAGTATTAATCCATTTGATTCAGGCCTTCATGAATTTCCCGGAGTTCACTCTCGGAAAACATGATCGCCGGGTCCTGTGCATCTTGCATCAGACCTTTGTATCGTACATAAATTTCAACGCGGCGATTCAGGCGCCTGCCGCTTGCAGTTTCATTATTTGCAACCGGCCGGTATTCCCCAAAACTGCTCGATTTATACCGTTCCGGCTCCATATCAGACCGCTCCTGGATAAATTTGAGCACAGATACGCTTCGTGCTGCACCCAGGTGCCAATTCGACCGGTAGTAAGAGCTTGCTGCTACCGGTACGGTATCAGTATGCCCCTGCACTTCAGACTCTTCAACCTCGTCATCAAATACAGAAGCCACCTCCGCAAGCACACGCCTTGCTGCCGGCAATAATTCCGAAGATCCGCTATTAAATGTGAGTGAATCACTCAGGGTGATTTTCACACCCTCAGAAATCTCCTCAATATGAACCTGGTCTTCCAGACCTTCACGTTCTAATAAATCCTCCACAACCTGCCACTTCTCCACCACCATCATCCGGTACGAATCTCTGCTTTGTGTATTCTGTTCGAGAACCGAAGTGTTTTCAATCACACCGATAGACCGCTGGAAGTATGACAGAAAATTATCAAACACAGAAACATCCACTCCCGGGGTGAGCATATAAAGCACCACGAAGAATACCAATAACAGAGTGACAAGGTCACTATACGTCATTAACCAGTTTCCAGAACTCTTTTTAGATCGTCCCATTCCTTATTCTGCTGTTCTATCCAGAGTTTATAGAATCTCTCATCTCGTTCCTTGCTGATGCGTATGCCTTCGTGATATTTGATATACTCTGCGCGGCTTTTCGGATCAACATGGATGAGCATTTTTTTCTCCATAATCCGGGGATTCTCACCCTCCAGGATGGAGTTAATACCGGTTCGAAACATCTCCTTTCTGTTCAGGTCGAGCTCGCTGAGGTATTCGAGCTTCCCTGCAAGCGGACCAAAGAACATGTTTGCCAATATGGTACCATAAAGTGTAGTGATAAGCGCAACGGACAAACCGGCTCCGAGCGATTCAGGATCTGAAATATTCTGCAGCATCAGTACCATTCCAATAACAGTACCGATCATTCCAAAAGCAGGAGCATAATCGGCCATCGAATACATCACGTTGATGGAGGTATCAATCTGCCGTTCCCGGCTTTTAATTTCATCACGTAAAATACTATCGAGACTCTCCTTTTTGAATCCATCAACCAGAAGCTGCAATCCGTTTTTCAGGTAGGGATCTTCGATGTGCTGAATATCACTGTCGAGAACCAGCACTCCATCCGACCGTACCCGCCGGGCAAACATACTTAGGAGCTCCATATCGGTACGGAGGTCAACATCTTTCGCACCAATCATACTTAATATTGCGGCGAAGCTCGTTTTGATATTCTCAAAACTGTAGTTAATCATTGTAGCCGCAATTATCCCTCCGCCGACAATAAGAATGGCGGCAAAGCTGGCGAATACAAGGACACTTCCCTGCGTTATAATGGCAAGAAATATCAGTGAAAACCCAAGCGTAAATCCTATGACTGTCGATTTATCTAACATATGAATCTTATCGACTCGCCATTTCGAAACTTAATTTAAAATCAGCCCGATAATATCAGATTTAATGTTAGAGTTTTAAACCGGGTTTAATCCATAAAAAAAGCGTTCCGCCTTGATATTTCCCTTTCAGGATTCATCAATGCGAAACGCTTCAATAGATTTAACGATGTTTTAATGAGTCAGACTGAAGAGATTACCGCTTCAGGTTAACAGCCTCCATCAGCATCTCATCGGATGTACTGATTACGCGTGCATTGGACTGATACGCCCGCTGCGATGTGATCATTTCGGTAAACTCTTTGGCGAGATCAACATTCGATCCCTCGAGAGCACCCGAATTGATGTTTGCATCTGCAAAGTTATCGGCAGTATTTATGAATGTTTCACCGGCTGCGGATGTAGGGCGGAACATGCCGTTCCCTATCATCTCCATACCGTTCTGGTTCTGAACCTGTGCAATGGCCAGCTGTGCAAGCACCATGTTGTTTCCGTTGTCGTAAATACCCTGTACACGGCCATCTCCGTCAATCGCAATATCTACAAGTTCACCCTGGGTGTATCCATCCTGGTCAACAACCTTAGCGGTGTTGGAACCGGCATATTGTGTGAATCGGGTTCCCTGTGAGGAGTTGCCCAGTTCAACTTCAAAACGGGTTGCACTCGCACCGTTGCCCGGCTCAAACGCAATGTCAATTGTGTTTCCGGAAGCGAGCTGACCCAGTTCATCAAATTCCACCGTACCGGTGGCACCATCCGTAATCTCCTGACCATCAATGAATTTCGCTTCATACTCCCATTCATTGTTTGATGTTTGCGTGAATTCCAGAATCATGGAGTGAGCCCGGCCAAGATCATCATATACTGTGGTACTCATGGTACGTGTATTCGACTCACCCGCCTGCACAACCTGGAATCCAGGGAAGTTCACATTACCTGTACCGGTAACCGCAACGTCATTAATCTGCAAGCTGCTGTCACCGAGTTGAGATGAACGAAGAACCATCAGGCCGTCAATCAATGTCAGCTGTCCTTCATCACCACCTGCATTCAGCTGTGTGTTAAATGCCTGGATCATATCCTCCATGGTGTCACCGTCATTGTACGTATAATCGAATGTAGAGGCCGTGCCGTCATTCAGTGTAACGTTGAATGAAATTACATCTCCATTTACAAGATCCTCGTTCGTTTGTGCCAGATTATTGAGTTCGGTATTGAGGTTTGCCATTCCGCCGCCATCAACTGTGAACCCGTTCTGCCCTTGCACAACCTGCGATTTACTTGTGTTTGCATTGAGGTTACCTGCCAGCTTCACCTGTTCGGTAGCTTTTGGAGGGAGTGCATTTTCGAAATCAATCCGAATGCCGTTTGTAGTACCGCCGCCAAGAACATTCCCGTTTCTGTCGGCATTGTATCCCTGAACTTGCCGGCCGCCCTGGTCAACAAGAACTCCGTCTTTATTGAAAACAAAGTTTCCTGCACGGGTCATCAGGTTCTGGCTGCCGTCGTTCACCATAAAATATCCGTTCCCTTCGAGTGCAAGATCGGTTTCCCGGCCGGTTGTCTGCATGACACCCTGGCTAAAATCCCGGTCGATGGATGCTACACGCACACCCAGGCCCACTTCGTTACTCAGCTGCGGGGCAGAATCTCCGCCGGCGCCTGAACGTCCGAGCCGCTGGTTCATCATCTCCGAAAATGAAACTCTTGAAGATTTGAAACCGGCTGTTTCCACGTTCGCGATGTTATTCCCAATAACATCCATTTTGGTTTGAAACGCTTTCAAACCGCTTACGCCTGAATTTAGTGATCTGATTAAAGACATAGATTACTCCTTGTTTTAATGACGGCTACAGTTGTTTACTGTATGTGTACCACGTTGGCAAGCCGCTGTATGTTTTTTGTTTATGTTCTTATTGATTTATTTAGAAATTCCTGAACCCACTTCTTCCACATCCCCAATCGGAACCTGGATGTTGTTGAGTGACAGAAATACGCCGCTTCCCGAATAGCGGACTTTATCTACAATTCCTTCGGTATAGACCATAGAATCGACTCTTGAACCTTCATTTGAAGCTCTCACCTCAACGGTGTAATTGCCATCGCCCATTCGGTCGCCGGCATTGTTTCGACCGTCCCATTCCCAGCTGCTATCACCTGAAGGGATGCCCTGGAGCACTTCACGACGAACTTCGCTGCCGTTTGCACCCCGGATAATCACCTCAACTTCAGATGCTGAGTTGTTCAGTTTATAATTGATATTGGCGCTCTCGCCAGATGCAAGATGCACCTCATTGCTCAGCGCCTTCACATTTTTGCCTGTAAGAGATGCAGCCATTGAGTTCGTCAAGCTGGAACTCATCAGCTCCTGGCTCTCCTGAAGATGTGCCAGTCCATTATTCACATTAATCAGCTGCTCCACAGAGTTAAACTGGGCGAGCTGCGAGGCAAACTCTGCACCGTCCAGCGGGTTGATGGGATCCTGATTTCTCATTTGAGCCACCAACAACTGAAGGAACTCCTGCTGACCAAGATCATTCTTGTTCTTGGAGGTCCGCTCGTTATTTGCCATTGATGTGAAGCTGTTGATATTGTTGATATCCATAATTCTACCTGTTATCTGTTTAAGCTGACCATTCCATCTGGTTATAGCCGAATTTCCGAACGGCTTTCGGCACCACTTCGTCTACCTGCTGTTCTTCTGTTTTTCCATTTTCGTAATCAAAAATCTGACTTCCTTGCTGCTCATTTCCATCGCTGCCGCCAAAAAGTCCGGTCATCTGTCCATCACTCTGCGTATCCAGCTGCAGGTCGATGGTGATATTCACCTCATCTTCGAGATGTTTACGGATTTCGTCCTGGTGATCCATCAGCAGTTTCTGAAGCTCTGAACTTGAGGAGCTTAGTTTTATCTGAAGCACACCATCAACTTCCCGTGCTGAAAGCTGGATATTTTTGCCATTCTCGAGTGTAAATGTGTGTTTTTGCCACGCTTCAGCAGCTTTCTTTCCATCTCCGGTTGCCTTCAGAATGGACTGACCCAGGCTCGTTGCAAAATTTCGGCGAACGGATATATTGGTAACCGTTTCCAGGTTCAGCCGAGAAAATGCCGCTGCCTGATCTGCTGAACTTTTCTCTTTCGATTCAAAATATTCTGCGATATGCTCTTTCCACATGGCAACAGCATCTTCATCCGGCAACTCTGCCGATACCTGACTACTCTCCGGCACCATTCCGGTAACGGAAACCATGTTCAATTTACCCGGATCAGAACCTGCCATCACACCGCTTCCCGCTGCTGTTTGAGCGCCGGAATTCAATGCAGCTTCAGGTCTGCCCGCAAAAGCGGCCCTGTAATTTTGATTTCTTATTTCGCGCAGCTGATTCGCTTTAATACTTCTTACTTCAGCCGCCTGCTGATCGATATTTCCATTTGCCAGGTCGGCAAACATTTTCTGAATCAGCTCATTTTCGTCTGTATCAAGATCTATTTTTTTGCTGTCGTTATTTGGCTGGGTTTCAGAAAAAGCTCCGCCTAAAATTCCTCCGCGAAGCTGATTCACAAGCCCGCTGTCGCGTTCAGCCCGGACTGTTTGTTCAGCTCTCCTGTTTTCCGCTGGAGCTTCTGCTTCCCGTTTTACATTCCCTGCAACGACACGCTCAGCATCACCCTGTGATGCTGCCACATTACCGTTCTCATTACCAGACGTTTCACCGGATGCTACATGATTAGTTTCATAAGTCTCTTTTTTCTCCACTCCGGCATCGGATGCCATTTCCGGGCTTATCTTTACCTGTGGGTCGTCACCCGCTGCAGCCTGTGGCTCATCATCTGTCGCCGCTTGCGAATCATCACCTGTTTCTTCGGTTTCATCTGATTCGGAAACAAATTCAATGCCGCCCTCTTCAAATTCTCCATCAGTGATTTCATCAGATTGATTTTCACTGTTATCGGTATCTAAACTGAGGGAATTTTCTTCAGCAGAACCTTTTGTATCAGATTCTTCACCATTTGCATCAGATTCCTTCAAAACCTCATTTGCATCAGGTTCTTTCAAATTCTCTACTTTCTCGGAATCCCCGCGGTAAAATGGAGTATCCTCTGCCAGGGGAATCTTCTTGTTTTGATCACTTTCTGCTTTTACATCAGATTTCTCATCCCCGGTCTTTACATCCGTGGAATGATCGGCATTTTCTTCACTTTTTAACTTTGAACCGTTTTCATTCAATTCTTCTTCTGAAACGGAGCTTTTCATCGCATTTTCCAGTAATTCGGAAATGGTTGAAAGCTCATCATTAGAATTTTTTTCCAGTCCGGTCAGGATATCCTTAAGAGATGCATCATCGGATTCATTTTTGCCGGTGATCAAATTCCCCCCAAGTATCCGGCCTGAGGCAAAATTTTTACCGGTATTTTCATCCTGCCCGCCATCCTTATCTGCGAGCTGAATGCTTCCCATCAGAAATTTGAACAGTCCGCCTTCTGCTTTCTCTTCGCTTTTCTGTTTTTCACCACCTGCCTGTCCTGTCAGAAGATCGGAGGTTTTACTGTTTCCTGCGGATAGTAGCTGATTATTTATCATAGCATAATCTCCCGCATCAGTTTCGCTGCACGTTCGGGGTTTAGTGACCGAAGTAATTTTTCGCGCTGAATATTTCCAGAGTGCCTGTATATCCGCACCAATTCGTCTTGAGTCATCTGGTTGGCGATCGGCTTCAATTCTTCTTCATCGAGGTTGAGCAAACTTTTTACCCGCTCTGAAAACTCTTCTGTCGGTTCATCAGCAGCTGCCACCATTTCGACATCATTGCCTGAATCTGCATCCTGCCGGTTACCGGCAATCAATCCGCCGCCCTGCTCTATTTGCTCTTTTAAATTTTCCAGTTCTGTAAAAAGAGAATCCCGTTCCTGCTCAACCGAATTTTGTACCGCTAATACCGAATCAACCCTGTTTTCCCAGTTCCGGTTCTCCTGTTTTTGTCGCAGCAATTCCTGTTGAAGATAGGCAAACCGACCCGTGCCACTGATGTTGCTTTCCGGCATCAGATCAACATCGGTAAATACCTGCTCATCCACTGAACTCTGCAGGCGCTCGGTCTGAATCTGTTCATACTTCTGCTCGTTCAGGTACGGAAATAGAAAAAACGTAACGAGAGTTATCACCAGGAATGAGGCGATCAGAATACCGATAATTTTTAGTAGTACTGACTTATCCATTTCGTTAACTATCTGCTAAATGATTGTGTAGCGATTTCGTCCATCGTTTTCTGCTCACTGCGCTGAATTTTCTTTGAAAACATCTGCTGTTCCACCTCTTTAAGCTTCTCCAGTATATGGCACTCTTTATGAGCATCTGCCAGTGAATTCCGAACTTCAGAAACTGACTTATCTGCCTCCTGTGATTCAGATCCCAGTTTGCGGATCAGTTCATGGGTTTGGAGAACATGCCTTCCGTGGCGTTTAATTGTTTGAATATTTGCGGCTGTCTGTACGGAATCGGTTTCCAGGTAGTGGTTCAGCTTGTTTTGCACCTCAACCTTCACATCATCAATTTTTTTCTTCTTCATCAGTTCTTCAGCCAGTTTCTGCTTCTGAACTTTTTCCTGATGCTTGCGAACCTTCAATACCGATTCCAGCGAAAATTTAAAAGCCATGTAATCTGCCGATTTAACTAACGATTTTTTTCAGCGCACCCCAGAGATCATCCCTGAAGTCAGCTTCGTTCATATCCTGTATCAAAAATGATTCCAAATTGGGATGTTTTTTGATCGCTTCGTCAATTTTTTGATTAGAACCTTTCACATATGCCCCGATGTTCACCAAATCTTCCGCTTCGCGATAGGTAGCCAGAAGTTCACGGGCTTTCATAGCCACCGCGCGCTGCTCATCCGATACAATATTCGGCATCACCCGGGAAATACTTTCCAGTATATCGATGGCGGGATAGTGATTTTTATGGGCCAAACGCCTGGAAAGCACGATATGCCCATCCAAAATAGAACGCACGGCATCGGCTATCGGCTCATTCATATCGTCGTTATCCACAAGAACTGTATAGATTCCGGTGATGCTTCCTTCCCCTGTTTTCCCTGCCCGTTCCAGCAGTTTCGGGAGGATCGCAAACACGCTGGGGGTATATCCTTTTGTGGTTGGCGGTTCGCCGGATGCCAGGCCAATTTCCCGCTGGGCCATCGCAACACGGGTAACAGAATCCATCATCAAAAGGACATTTTTTCCCTGGTCGCGGAAATATTCTGCAATTGCGGTAGCCGTAAACGCTCCTTTGATCCGGCTCATCGCAGCCATGTCTGATGTAACAGCAACTACAACCGATCGTTTCAGCCCTTCTTCGCCAAGAGTGTCTTCAATAAATTCCTGCACCTCCCGGCCCCGCTCCCCGATAAGAGCGATCACGTTCACATCCGCTTCCGAATGTTTGGCAATCATTCCCAGGAGAACACTTTTTCCCACACCCGAACCGGCGAAAAGCCCCACACGCTGACCAGATCCAATTGTATTCAGTGCATCAAGAGCCCGAACGCCGGTAAACATAATATCTTCAATACGGTTTCGATCGAGCGGTGCCGGGGGATCACCGTGCACGTCCTGGTGGCCACTTCGCATTACTGGGCCATTTTTGTCAATCGGCATGGCGTTGGCATCGAGCACGCGGCCCAGCATATCATCACCTACCGGAATGGTAAGTGCCTGACCAAAACTCTCTACCAGGCAGCCCGATTTCATTCCCTCTACCCGGTCGTACGGCATCAAAAGTGTTCGTTCATCTTTCAGGCCTACCACTTCGGCTTCAACAATTTTTCCGGTAATCGTGTGTATTCCGTAGATCTCTCCCACACAGGCTTCCAGCCCGGTACATTCGATAATGGTTCCAATCACGGAAGATACCTTACCAAAGCGTTTTGAGCGTACACGATTCGACCGCAGGTGTTTCCTGATGTGATTGAAATGTTTCGTAATATCTTTGGCAGCTATGGCTTCCATGTGGGGAGTGTGAGTGATTTTTTCAGGTCAGCCAGCATAGTTTTAAAGGTGTGAACCACCGTTTCGCGATTACTTTCCAGCTTGTATTCCCCTGGATTGAACGATTTATCCGTTCGGATATAAATAGTTGTTCCGGGTGCATACTCCTCCTTTAGCCGGTTGATATACTCGCGGTCTGATTCTGAAATCCACAGTACCGGTTTAGTCGTTTCCTCTATTCTTTGCAAAATCGGCCCGAGTTCAGCTTCCATGCTGTTTCTGATCTCCGGATTTTCGACCGGAATTTCGAGAATCGACTCCGCAAGTTCGAAGGCGAGGTCGATGACACCCGGATCGAGAAGTTTCTGCCTCTCCTGCCATTCACCGTGTGCTTCTTTCAGGGTCGAGTCTAACCGCTGAACCTTAAAATCAATCTCTTCGGCAGCCTGTTTGTAGCCTTGTTCCAATCCTTCCTGCAGGGCTGCTTCGTAAACATCCTTTCGCGCGCGCCGGAGCCTCTCTTCCCACTGGCGGTTATTTTCAGCTAATAACTCTTCAATATCAGGCTGCTCCTCACTCCCGGAAATCTCTTCCGGCGTGCGCTCATCAAAAAGCATTTTGTAGCTGAGTGTAGCCTGATCTTTTTGGTCCCAGCTGATATTGTTGTTGTTAATAATTCTGCGGCTCATAATGGATTACTCAACAATCTCTTCTTCTTCCATCTTACGTGTACTGATCTGTCCGCTCTCTTCAAGGGCCTTGATCTTCTTAATAATGCTAGACTGGGCCTCCTTCACATCTTTAAGCGGCACAGGACCAAGGGCTTCCATATCTTCTTTGAGCATATCTGCTGCCCGGTTCGACATGTTTCTGAGAAACTTTTCGGCAAGTTGCTCTTCCACACCTTTCAGACCCATAACAAGATCCGCTTTTTCCATTTCGTTGATGATGAGCTGAACAGTTCTGTCGTCGAAGTGAATGATATCTTCGAAAAGGAACATTTGCTCTTTAATCTCATCTGCCATCTTATTATCTCGTGCGGTAATACTGTCGAGAACGGCGCGTTCAACCGAAATTTCAGCTTCATTAAGAATATGAGCAACGGTAGCCGTACCACTTTTTACGCGATCGCCCATCGAATCCATTCCTCCCATATGCTCTTTGATTACCTCTTCGATCTCTTCGATCACCTCTGAGGAAATTTTGTCCATCGATGCCAGGCGAAACATAATCTCTCCCTGCATCTCCGGTTCGAGGTGGGTAAGAATTTCGGCTGCTTTATCCATTTGAAGCTGCGAAAAAATCAGTGCCGCAACCTGTGGATGCTCATTCTGGATAAAGTTCGCAATCTGCGTAATTTTTGTATCCTGAAATTCATCAAATACAGTGGTTCCGGATTGTGCTTTCAGTTTCCGCAGCATTTTTTCGGAATTCGCATTTCCGCCGAGCTCACCAAGAAGTTCTGTTGCATAATCATAGCCACCCTCGAGAATGTACTGCTTGGCCTCCATCATCTGGTAAAACTGCCGAAGAATATCGTCTACAACATCCGTTTTTACGTTCTGTATTTTTGCCACTTCCAGCATAATCTCTTCTACCTCATTGGATTTAAGAGATTTCATCATCTCGGAGGCCGTTTTTGAACCTACCGTTATGATAAACACAGCAGCTTTTTGTGCTCCCGTTAGCTTACTAACATCGTCAACCAGGTCCGATTTCTTTTTCGTTTTTATAGCCATAATTACGCTTCATCCTCCAAAGTCATCATTGCGCGGATTACATGTGCTGCTTCAGCAGGTTTCAGTTCAACAAAATCTTTGATTTCTTCCATCACATAGGCTTTCTGTTCAAGCTGTTTCCGTGATTTTGCTGTGAGTTTCTTATCCACAAAGTCTTCGATCTCAACGTCACTCATTCCTTCGAGGCTCAGCTTCTCCTCATCTGTAAGATCCAGTTGTTCAATATCCGTCTTCTCTTTTGGAGCAGGAAGACTTACAGCAACTCCCGTATCTTCATCCTCGCCCATCCGTTTCCTGATATTCATAATCAGCGCAACAATTGTCAGGAAGGTTGCAAGGATCAGTACCCATCGGAAAATATCACCCCATGGCGTGGGCTGATCGGTAAAGTATCCGTAGTTGTCTGTTGCCGTAGGATCGTGAAATTGTATTTGTGTGATAGTAAGTTCATCACCCCGGGCGGGTGACATTCCCAGTGCCAGACGAACAACTTCGCGAAACTCTTCAATTTCTTCCTGTGCATAAGGCTGCGCTACCAGCACCTCCTCTCCGGCATCGTTTACCTCTGTACCCATTTTGTAATTCAGTAAAACGGATGCAGAAAGCCGCTTGATTTCACCCTGTGTTTTCTCAAAAATTTCGCGGGTTTTGTTTACTTCATAATTTCGTGTCTGCGACGTGGTTTCCTGATTCCTTTGGGATGTGACTACCGATTCACCTCTCTGTGCGACCGGGGTAAACTCGTCGATCGGCACAAGCTGTAGGTTCTCTTCGTTATTGGCCTCGGTTCGGCGGTCTTCAGAAATAATCAACCGGCTGTCCGGGTCGATCAGGTCCGATTCGCGTACCAGCCGGTCAAAATCGTGCTCGGCCGATACCCGCAGAATACTGTTTCCGTTTCCAAGCACACGATCCAGCATGCTTTGACCGCGCTCGGTCAGGTACGTTTCGGTAGTTTTCCGAAGCTGCATCTGCAAATTACCGGATGCAAAGTCCCCCTGGTTATCGGCATTTTCCGTGAGCCGGTTTCCAGCCTGGTCTAATATGGTTACTGATTCGCTGTCGAGCATCTCCACACTTCCTGCTATCAGTGAAGTAATACCAGTCACCTGGTCACCTGAAAGTTTTTGCCCTTGTTTGAGTGTAATGATTACCGACGCGCTTGCGCTCACGGATGACTGCTGAAAGGGTGTTCGCTCCGGCAGCACAAGATGGACGCGGGAAAACTCAACCTGGTCGAGGCTGTTAATTGATCGAGCCAGTTCGCCTTCAAGAGCACGTTTTTTATTCACCTGCTGCATGAAGTCGGTCATCCCCAGGGAGTTGGCATCAAAAAGTTCATATCCCTGAACATCTGACCGGGAGGAGCTGACCGTTGCCAGTTTCATCCTCATTTCGTGAACCTGGGCATTCGGCACATAAATGGATCTTCCGTCGTTTTCCACCCGGTAATTAACGCCTTGTTCTTCCAGCTGAGCCACAACTTCCTGGGCGGCTTCGGGCTGAAGAGAACCAAAAAGAAGAGCGTAATCGGGTTTTAACGCCCAGTAAAAAAGAGCACCGAGAAACACAAAAATAGCCACAACCATCCCTACAAAAAGGGTGCGCTGTGCCGGATTCAGGGGGCCAAAAAATTGCTGGAAACTATCTGTAAACTTGTTCATTTAGAAGAACCTTAAATTTGCATCCGGCTGATTTCATGATAAGCTTCGATCGCCTTATTGCGAACTTCAACCATCATCTGAAAACTGAGTTGGGCACGCTGCATGGAAATCATCACATCGTGCACGTTATCGGTTTTACCGGCTACAAAATCCTGAACGTTCTGATCGGATTCTTTCATGGTTTCATCCACGCTGCCAACGGCGCGGATCAGCATATCCGAAAAAGATTCACCGCCTTGCTGAGGCCGCACACTGCTGCCTCTCTCCGGGGAGATCTCGATCTCTCGGAACGGTCGTATTCCCTGTATATCAAATGAGTCCATAGTCTGAGGTATCCGTAGTAGTTTATTATTCTTTACGCTCTTGTATCAACATTCATGCCACGATCTGCAAAGCTGTGCTCGCTTACGCTCCCCTGCAGATCATAAAGCCTGACCGGTGTGGAAGAGGCAAAATTTTTCTTAATCATGGAGGATTCTTCCACTGTCAGAGATGGCGGCGTTGAAGCAGCAGCAACTTTTCGAATTCCGTTGTTTCGGATCGACAGATCCTGCTGCTGATTAAAAATAGGTTCCGTTATCATTATTTTATATTTCGAGTGAACGTTTAATGATCTCTTTCTCAGCTTCTACTGCACTCAGGTTAGCTTCATACAGCCTGTTTGCACTCACAAGCTGAGTCATCTCGCGAACCAAGTCCACATCAGGGTAGCGTACCATACCGTTCTCATCTGCATCAGGATGATTTGGATCAAACTCATACCGGAATGAATCCTGCTCGGTAACCTCAAATTCGGGACCAAGCCCGGCGGTTTTCTGAGCGGACTGAATCGGTCCTGCCTGGCTGAAATGTTTAGAATCGGTTCGCTTAAGCGTGGAAATGCTGTCGAGAAGCAGGTTTTTGAAATTATCCTGGGGAACCGGGCGGGACTGGACCGTTTGCGGACGGTATATTTGATCTGATCCTTTCGGAGCAGATACCCCGGCGTTGGCAATATTTCTGGAAGCCGTGGCAATTTTTTCCCGCTGCACGGCAAGACCTTTTCCTGCCGTTTGAAATGTTGAAAAAATTCTGTCAGGTAGCATAGTCTGTTTCTGAATTATCGGTTAATGCCTGTGATGCCGTTCTTAAGCATCTCAAAATGGTGGCGGAGTGACCGGGTGACAAGATTTACCCGAACCTGTGTGTCTGCCATTTCAAGAAGCTCATCTTCCAGTTCAATCGGCTGATCGGTCTCGACGATACTGGGCGTAACCTCTTTCATGCCGCGTGCGCCGGAGCTGTTTTGAACACGCTGCAGTTCTTCCTCAAAATCAACGCGGTGCTTATTAAAGCCCGGTGTATCGGCATTTGCGATATTTCCCGCCGTCACGCGCTGCCGAAGCGTGTAGGTATCCATGGCACGTGCGAGCAGCTGAGTGTGGTTGCTGTCAATTAATTTCATTGCAATACGATAGTCTGTAGATGATGATCCGGCATGATTTACATCACCAACCGGATTTAATGGAACATTTCAATGTTTCTGGAATAGAAGCATTGGTTCGCCAGTTTGTTTGCAAACCGCGTGCCAACCGACAATCTCCCAATTTGGCGCTGAAACCTGTACAATCGGGCTGGCTGATAATATTCAGACAGCAGAAATGACCGCGTATATGGCAAATATTTCCAGATCTGAAATATCTCTTAACCCAACCTTCCCGCTGCTGATAACTCGTAAAAGCCACCCAGGGACATCAAATGATTTATTCCGCGGGAGTTTTATCAACCATTGTGAACCTTTAGATTAGATTGGCATGTTAATGGAGATGAATACAAGCACAACAGGTAAACTCAAATTGGAAACCCGTTCGATGAACTCCCTGAGAACCCTAATATCCGGATCAGCAGATCCTGTTTTCCTGCTCAATCCGGATGATCAAACTATCGTTGCGGCAAATGATACTGCAATATCAGCCTGCGGTGATGTTGATCTCGTTGGGAAAAAGCTGGATCAGGTGGTTCATTTTGAAACTTTATCAGACCAGCCCAATGACGAAATTGCCTATTTTAATAATCAGTGGCTGGTTCCACACTCTCGCAGAATAAAATTGAATCACAAAACGTATAATAAATTGGATTTAGCCCCATCATCATCCATTCCGGATGATAACACGCTCTTTACAATCCGTAAAATGATCGCTGTTCTGCTCCACAGACTGCGTTCGCCCATGACAGGCATGCAGGGATATCTCGAGATGATCCAGGATGTAAAACACGACAATGATAAACGAAAGCTCGCAAAAGTTGGCGAAGGCCTCGATTATCTCTTTGAAATTATGGATGAACTTGAACTCCTTCATCACGCTGAAGCTTACCTGGAGGATGAGCCCAATGCAACGGCTTCCGACGCTGAAACCGTAATCCGCCAAATGCTGATCGAGTACCCGGTGGAGCTGCGGAACCGTGTAAAAATTGAAACACACACGAACCAGCAATTTGAATTTAACAGTGCCGAGCTCAAACAGATTGTTACATTACTGCTGAATAACAGTGCCGAACACCAAAGCGGAATAAATAAGCCGGTGAAAATAGACATTCACTCCGGGCGAAAAATCACAGTCACAAATTTTGGCACTCCCATACCAGATGAAGTGGTGGATAATCTCTATTTCCCGTTTGTAACCACAAAAGCAAACAACCTGGGCATCGGCCTGAGCCTGGCCCAGTTAATTGCTGGCAGACGGGGAGCCACTATCGTTCTTACCGAAAACAGCCCTGTTCTCGGTATTTCCTTCTCACTGATTTGTAAGCCACAGGAAATATCATCCTGATGTTAAATCTGAGTTCGAAGATGAACTCAGATTTTCTTGAATAGTCACGCTGTGCTGCTTATAACTTTTTTTTTAATGCTCCCTTCCAATACCCCGGTTTTCACAGTTCTATTCTAATTATAAAGTACCTCCAAATTTGACCCCGTTTTTCAGTACTGTATTCCCCGAATTTTGATTGTAAGAATATGAAACAATCAGGGTGAAAAACTTATCATTATCGTAAATCAACCGATAATAACGCCTTACAGGCTTTCGAGAAAACATTTTTCAATATGCAATCACAGGGAGTATTTGTCTGCTCCAGAGTTGCGCTGATTGATGTGAATGTGTGATGCAGTTGATGTGAATATGTGATGCAGAATCACTACGTAGCGATGTTTTCAGAACTCTGTCTAAAATTATCACAAATAGATTGAAAAGAATGCAGGATGTAATGGATACAGAAGATCTGAAAATCAAAGATCTGCCCCGGGCCAAAGCCATATCAAAAGAAAGTAATTTTGAGTTCGATGAACTCTTTTTTTCAATCACGGATGCCAAATCAAAGATTACGTACACCAATGACATTTTTGTGCGGATCAGTAAATACAATCAAGAAGAGATTGTAGGGCAGTTACACAAGCTGATCCGCCATCCGGATATGCCCCGTTCTGTTTTTTACGAATTCTGGAACCATCTGAAAGAAAATCGCCCGGTTGCCGCCTATGTTAAGAACATGGCGAAGGACGGATCGTATTACTGGGTGATGGCGCTCGCATTTCCGTGTGATGGCGGATATCTCTCCATCCGGCTGAAACCCGGCAGTAAGCTCTTCGCAGAGATAAAAAAGCTCTATAAAACCATACTCGAGCATGAAAAACAGCAGGAGACATTAACCGATAAAAAGTCGGCCATGCTCTCATCACACGAGCAGATGCTCCGCTCACTTCAGGAGCTCGGTTTTGCTGATTACGACGAATTCATGTGGAACGCGCTGCAAAGTGAAATGACGCATCGTGAAGGTATAATTGGCAATAATCCCGGTTTAAACCAGGCTCAGAAAGAATATTTACCGGATGAACTACTTGAACTCGAATCGATTCTTCGGGAACTGGTCATGACCCTGGGAGATCTTAAACAGCTGCATGAAAATATCGACAGTCACTCGCAGTATATTCTGAATCTATCAAGATCCGTGCTTCTTCTTTCAAAAAATGCACAGATCAGTTCCGCAAAACTCGACTCCCAGGATCGCTCGCTCTCCGTCGTTGCGGAAAAAATGGGTGAACAATCAACCAGCGGCGAAAAACAGCTGATTGAAATGCAACAAACTATTTTTCAGCTCAGTGAATTAATTGGCGAACTCAATTTTGACATCATCTCATCGAAACTTCAGACCGAGATGACAAAATTTTTCTTAACTGAAATCGAAGAATCTGCAAACTCATCTGCAAATCAGTTGATTTCAAACGAAAAAGCTCTTGATCTTCTTTATCACGCCTTTATACCAAAAATTAAAACTGTGGCTTCAGGAATTGGAAAACTGCCCGATTTCATGAAAAAACTGAAAACCGGTGTCCGGAGTATTGAACGCTTTCTGCTGGTTCTGCGATTTGTACATATCAAGGGAAAAGTGGAAATCGCACGTATGAATGACCAGGCTAAGTCGTTTTCGAACACATTTGAAGAACTCATCAAAGAGGTGGATGCCGCTGAAATTCGTCTTGAAAAACTGGGAGATGTTATTCGTAAACACGAAAGCACCAGCGATCAGTTTGCCGGATACAGAGGCAAGCTGAATGATTTGTCCCATAAAATTAACCGGTGCCACAATACCAATGAAGATTTAGCCGATTTGCGGAATGAGAAAAATGCTCAAAAGGTTGTAGCGGCGTAAAACAAAATTCCCGGCCTCAGGAAATTTTTTCATAGAGTCCGCGCCTGACTCTCGCTACTTTCTTCTCTTCGAGCAGACCGTTCAGATACCGTTTGGCGGTCCGCTCCGGAATTCCCATTTTTTCGGCCAGTTCGAGTGCCTCGGCAGTTTCAAAGGTTGCTGGCAGCACGTTGTGATATTTCAGGTAGCGATCGCCGCGCGCATCAACATCTTCCTTTCCGGGGATAATTTCGTACAGACGAATCGCGTGCTTCAGACAGGTATCGGCAATCCAGAGTGCAGCAATCACATCATCATCAGAAGGCGTCAGGTACTCCCCATCCACCGATACCGGGTCATATTCATAAACCCGGAGAACCGCAAAGATGGCGGCCAGTTTCAGCGTATAAATCGCTGCTTTTTGATTGATAACCTGCAACTCTCCTGAAAGACCCAGCTCCTCAATAATCTCCATTTTTTCAGCAAATGTATCATCAATCATCTGCCACTGGTTATCCGAGAGTTCTACTGTAAGAGGTTCGTCCCTCTCTTTTAGCCGGCTTTTGATCTCAAAAAGCTCCCCGGAAAGCCGTGCGATATCTTTGCTCAACGCGCGGGTGGATGAGTCGGGCCGGTTGCTTTGCCAACCCTCAGACTGATGATTTCCGTAAAGCAAAAACGAAGAAAACAGCCCGGGTCCGGATTTCAACGCCAGGCCGGTGTACTCTTTCGGCTCTGCAATGATTAAAGAAGATAAATTTCCCTGACCCGGCTGAACCACCGGCACTGCTTGAAATATTTGCTCAAACAGATCATTCAGCGGTCCAGCCTCCCTGAAAACGGAATCATTCTGCAGAAGAGTGTTCATATCTGTCTGCAGAAGTGTTCGGGTTTCATTCTGCGACCGCCTTCCGTCTTCCGACCGATTCAGTTCATCTTCAATCGTAAACAGAGCCCTTTCACTGTTTTTATCAGCCAGATTCAAAACACCATACGACAAGGCCTTCACCTTTACCGATGCCCGTTTTGCAAACCCCGAACCGTCCATCAAAAAACAGTTCACGGAGAGCGTGTAATATCCGTCTGCATGTTCCGCGAGTGTTTTGGGCAAATGTGCAGCTATAAACGGCAGCATCGCCAGCAAGAACATATCTTTTCTCTCCGCCTCGCCAAGCCGGTCGCAACAGGATCTCACCAGTGATGGCAGAGATTCGTACGCTTCATCCGGCAGCGAAGGGGTATCTTCCGGGAGTTTAGTCTCTTTCGCTTCCATGCCAAGCTGCAATCGAATGGAATCCATCTCCTGTTTTACCGCTTTCAGGTTTTTCAGATGGATGGAACGCCCGGATTTTGCTATGCCCGCAGCCTGATCCCCACGTAACTTTTCCATGATGCCAAGCCGCTGGTCCTCCCAATAGCAGAGATCCTCAAGTTTTTGCAGACTTGCTTCGGTAAGTGAGTCGTCTCTGAGCAGTTTGATTCCCACCTCCAGCCAGATTCGGCGGGCGTCATCACTCAGATGCCGCGGAGGATCGGGCAGGGTACCAAGTGTTTTTTGGCTCATGAAAGAATAATTCAGCGGATTTTTCGTTTTTGCTGCGCTTAAAAGTAACAATAAAACTGCTTCAATTAGAATTCATTTCATCAGGTTCCGCCGGGTAAGCTGTCTGAACCATTGACACGGCAATTTCAATGATGCAAAGTGTAGAATTGATGAATGATTTGGCCTATCTTAAAACCGATCTATTCACCTAACTCAGATATGAAACTGCGACTGTTCATCACCCTTATTCTTCTCTCACTGCCGCTGGTTGCAAACGGACAGGCTGCGCAGCTTTCCGATCAGGCAGAAATTTCGCTCATTACGATCCTTCCAGGCGAAACACCCGAGGAACTGTTCGGCCACAGTGCTGTTCGTGTGAACGATCCGGCCAACAATATCGATATATCCTACAACTACGGCACATTCCATTTTGATGACTATTTTCTGCTGAAATTTATTTATGGGGACCTCGAATATTTTTTATCAGAAGCACCCTTCCCGCTCACCGTTCGTCATTATCGCGAAAGGCAGCGCCCGATGTATGAACAGGTTTTAAATCTTACCCAGCAGCAGAAACAGGATCTGCACGAATTTTTAATTGTCAATATCCAGGAAGAAAACAGATACTACCAGTACGATTTCCTGTATGATAACTGCTCCACCCGCATACAGGATGCCCTCGAAGATGTGCTCGGTGATGATCTGAGGTTTCACTACACAGAAGGAGAAGAGCGAACATTCCGTGAACTGATCCATCTCTATGCTGATCCGGATTCTTTTAACGGCCTCGGAATCGACCTGCTGCTCGGAAGCACCATTGACATCCGTGCCACATCGCGTCAGCATATGTTTTTACCCGATTTTTTGATGATGGAATTTGATAACGCAACCGTTTTGGTTGATGGAGAGATGCAGCCGCTTGTCGCCACTACCACTCAGCCGCTGCAGCTCGATGATTATGAACAAAATCCGGGCCGCCCCATTGCGCTGATATTCACCTGGATTCTGTTTATTGCCGGTGCAATCGTTACATTTTTTCAAATCCGGAAAAACAGATATGTAAACCTCTGGCTGGATCTGCCGCTTTTTGGAACTATCGGTCTGATCGGATTACTTATCGTATTTCTTTGGTTTTTTTCACTCCATACTGAAACGGTTCGCAATCTGAACCTCTTCTGGGCCTGGCCGTTTCATCTGCTAATCCTGCCTTTTTTGATCAAACGCACTACGAAAAATGGTGTTATGTCGATCTATTTTACGCTCTATGCCGCAGTCTGTCTTTTGATATTAGCAGGATGGTGGTTCTGGACCCAGCAATTAAACAGTGCCATTATTCCAATTCTTCTTCTCTTGTCGCTCCGGGCGGGCTGCAATGCCTATAGCCTGTTGCCAAAAAATTGGCGGTAAAACTGCGGCTGGAAAATACCGGTGTTTTGCCTGTTTAAGATTTTTTGCCAACTCATTCCGTTCCATAACCTTCTCTTAATACAGGCGCAGTATCTTCGGCATCTTAACTAAGATCATAACTCTAAATGTAAGATCAGCCTGCATTATGGATCCGTTCAATAATTATGTACACCATCATTCGAAGACTGTAGCAATCAGACCTCTGCTTCTGCTGTTGATATTTCTTGCAGCGGCTGGATGTGCTACGGACCGGAACTTGTTTACGTTTGATGAATTTACCTACAGCGGCAACTCACTCGATATCTCAACTGAAACTGAAAATGCCAGGGCAACTACCTGGAGGTCTGACGGATCACAGATCTATGTGACCGGCAGATATACCGAAAATGTAGCAAGTTATACGCTTACGGAACCGTGGGAACTCAGCACGGCCACATTCAGCAGTGAATTTGATTTATCAAATGAATTCGGCTCGACTTCACAAAACTCGGTTGCGCACGGCTTGTTTATCCACGAAGATGGAGAATTAATGTGGGTATTTAATCGCACGGAAATGTGGGGATATACGCTTTCCGAACCTTGGGAACTCACATCAACAGAACAGTCCTATTTTGTTGATTTGTCCGAATTTGTGCAGCGTGGCCACGATTTCGATTTCAATCCGGATGGAACCCGCCTGTTTATAGATGACAGAGACGCACAGTCGGTTCACGAGGTTCACCTATCCACACCCTGGGATATCACAACAATGGAGTGGAGCTATACGCTCGACATCAGCGACCAGGAAAAAGAGGTTCGCGGGCTGGAAATGGTTTCCGGCGGCCGGATCATGCTGCTGCTCGATACCGTGCGTAAAGAAGTACTTCGGTACCGCCTCGAGGAACCGTACGAACTCCGAACCGCCCGTTTTCTGGATACATTTTACGTTGGCGGACAGACGGACGATCCGCGCGGACTGAGCGTTCACCCTGCTCTGGAGAGTTTCTATATCACGGGGCGCGATCGCCAGGCGATTTATCAATATTCCCGCCCGTAAATTTTGCAATGTCATCGCGGGCTTGATCCGCGATCTCCCATGTGTGCCATGAGGAAAGGTAAGCCATTGACGAGATCTTTAAATCGAGCAAGAATGGGAGATGCCGTGTCGGAGCACGGCATGACTTTAATGACCCAAAATCCCTGTCGACGTCATCGTTAAAACAAAAAAAAAGACGCTGACCGATTAAAGTACAGCGTCTTGAGGGGTATATTATCTTTAGATTAAAATCAGTTGTTTTCGAGCCTGAAAGTTACAGGCATTGAAAACTGAACATTTACGACTTCACCGTTCAATCGACCTGGTTTAAACTTCACATCTTTCACGGCTTCAACAGCGGCGTCACCGCATCCCGCACCAATATCTCTGAGCACTTTCGGCTCCTGCACATTTCCTTCTTTATCCACAATAAACTGGATAAAAACACGCCCTTCCACACCACTTCGAACTGCTGCTCGCGGATATGTAATTTTACTGTAAAGTGCCTGGTTTCCGCCGATAATTTCAGGCATTTCATCCACAACGGTATACACTTCATCATTCACATCATTTTCTACTGCACCGGCATTTACTGTATTCAGTCCGAAAGCAATGATCAGAACTGCCGTAAAGGCAATTTTAATGAATCGTTTCATGTCGTTTGAGATTGTATTTTTACCATCCATAATTACTCATCCTTATTTTTTTGTTTGAACTACTCTGATGTCAAGCGCATCGACTATTCCCCGAAAGCGCAACTCACATGTTGCTTATCGGTGTCTTATCCTGCTACTTAATTTCCAACGTTTTTTTCTAATTTTTGTAAACGTTTCAGCCGTAACGTTTTAACCTGAGTTCGATTCTTAAATTTATCGCATATCAACAAAAACAGTCCAAAAAGGGCGTCATCTCGCGTCCCGAAAGCGTTCGGGACGTGATCTCCCGTCCTTAACAAGGCAGGAGATGCCGGATCGGAGTCCGGCATGACATAATTGTTGACGAATTAACTTAACGAACGCCCTTTTTAGACTGTTTTTGACATTTTTTTTAATAGAACTCAGGTTTTTAAAAACCGCTGAAGTCATCATCATCAAGTGGAATCAGCTGATGTGCTTCTGTTGGTTTTTTACCTGGTTTCCCATTTCCGTTTTCGGGTCCGCTTCGATGAGGTCCGTTACCATTTCGGTCATTTATTTTTCCAGAGCCATTCCCGTTGCCAAATCTTCTTTTTGCGGAGTTATTTCCGCCATTTTGAGGTGACATTTTAAATGGAATGTTCTTTACCGAAGGTTTTTTCAGGATGGATCTGTTATTTCTATTTCCATTACTTCCGCCAACCAGGGCTTTCAGACTCGCCACAACATTGGTTAGCTCCATCGCCTGTGAGGACAACTCTTCCGCAGAACTTGCGGTCTCTTCGGAGTTTGATGCGTTGCCCTGCACGGTTTTATCCATCTCGTGCATAACCGTGCTCATCTCCGTAATTCCGGTACGCTGTTCATTTGCAGCCGCAGCAATTTCATCCACAAGTGTGCCCACACTGGTTACACTCTCTTCAATTTTCTTCAGGTTTTCAGATACTTCAGCCGCCACATTCGTGCCGCGGTCTGATGTAGCCTGTGAACTTTCGATTAGATCAGATGTGTTTTGGGCAGCCTCAGCACTTCGCTGAGCCAGGTTCCGTACCTCTTCGGCCACCACAGCAAACCCTTTTCCGGCTTCACCTGCACGAGCCGCTTCAACCGCTGCGTTAAGAGCAAGAAGATTGGTTTGAAAGGCGATATCATCAATGGTTTTGATGATTTTTGATGTTTCAAGTGAAGACTCTTTAATCTCCTGCATCGCCCGGTTCATACGCTCCATCGCTTCTACACCACTTGCTACTCGCGGACTGGTCTCCTTCATCGCACGATCGGCTTCACTGGCATTTTCAGCCGTCTGTTTGGTTTGAGAAGCGATCTCCTCAAGTGATGAGGTTGTCTGCTGCAGACTTGCCGCCTGCTCGCTGGCACTTTCGGCAAGCTCCTGGCTTGAACCGGAAAGTTGATTCGATGATGCGTTTACCTGCTCCGCTCCAGCTGATAACCTGTCGATGATATCATTCATTACACTGTTGATGGAGCGGCTCATGGTAAGGCCGAAAATGATTGCACCTGCTACGGCAATCAACACACCAATACTTAATATGAAAATAAAGCTGGTAACGGCTGTCTGTGTTTGTTCACCTTGCGCAATCGATTCATCACGGGCAATCTGTGCAAGTGTGGACGTATGCCCTAAAATTTCCTCGTACGCACGTGCGCGAATGGCTTCCTGTTCATTCACCCGATTCCTGGCAGCAATCATTTGACGGACATTGTTCACATTGTCATTCAGTGATGCAAGGGCAATTCCGAGATACATCTGTAATTCCGGGTTTGTGGTCCCATCATACAAATCACCGAGATCATCTCTGTATTGATTATAAATGGCCTGAATACCCTGAAGAGCCTGAACATCATTTAATGCCTCAGCACGCCATAGTGCAGACATCGCACCGGCTACTCCGTTTGCCAGGTCCATAACCTGACCAGAATTCACATTCGTTGAAGCCAGGTATTCCTGCATACTCTCCTGAAAATCCACGCTCGACTCATCCGACTGATTGCGATAATTCACAAGCTCACGGCTGGCATCATAAAATTCTGTTGCGGAAGTTCTGTACTCGTTGCTCGACGTTTCAATATCATTAATCCGTCGTTCGAGTTCAGGCAAATGGTGATTCTCTAATAGCTGTTGCGCACGTGCGATTTCCGTGTCAACATTTGAAAACCGTTCAGATGCAACATCCCAGTGCTGCGTATCAAAAGTTTGAGAATAATTGAGGATATGAATTCCGATTTCACGAATTTCGGTATCTAAACTTGTAGCTATATTAAGTTCCGGAAGATGTACTTCAACCAGCGCATCCGCATTTCGATCGATCATAAACAGAGATACAACAGCAATTAAACCAATTACTAAGGTGATTGCAGCCCCGCCAAGCCCCAAAAGCATGATCCGTTTTCCAATGGTCCATTTAGAATTCGCGGCACCTGATGATTGTGCTTCCGAATTAAAGAATTCCTTTAAAAAGTCCATATCGTAGAATTATTATTTTCAATTATGTGCATCTCTTCAAAAAGAATATGCTGCCCGATACAATTTTATGGGTATTTACGCAGATACTCCGGGCCATTTGTTATTTCGTTATCGACAAAAAAAACCGGTACTGAAATTCCATTATAAAAAATCCGTAAAAACACCTACACGCCCGCCTCTGCTTACAGATAAAGCCTTCTTTTTTATTAATTTCAAAAAAAAAGCTCCGGATGACCATCCGAAGCTTTTAACTGTTTCACCCGTACAGGTGAGACTTAATACTTGTTGTTCCCCGACTAAACGATGCATTCATCGATGTTTTAAAAATGTTATGCAACTGGGCCGGCCGGAGCCGCAGATCCGTTATTCTCCAGTACCTCATCCGGTACATCAAAGAGAACTTTTTCTACGTCCACAATCATTTTCACCGACTCTTTCACTTTTCCGATACCCGACAGATATTCGCTTTGGCGGCCCGAACCGAGAGTTGGCACTTCTTCAATCTGTTCGCCGTCAATGTCCGCCACTTCCGATACTTTATCGACAATCACACCCATCAGGTACTGGTTTTCCTGTACCACGATGATGCACGTCTCTTCGGTATGCTCAATTTCATTCAACCCGAAACGAGTTCTCAAATCCATAACCGGAACAATTTTTCCGCGCAGATTTAGCACTCCCTTTATGTATGCCGGCATTCGGGGTACCGGGGTGATCGCCATCAGCCCGATAATTTCCTGTACTTTTAATATTTCAATAGCATATTCTTCTTTTCCGAGAAAAAAACTGAGAAACTTTCCGCCTTCAACACGAATGACTTTCTCTTCCGCTACTGATTCCTTTTCGATTGTCTGTTCCATGACCTTTATTCCAATTTCGTTTTTCAATCTTAATACAAACTATTCACCTCAATCACAGCAGTTTTCAGCCGCCGCAGAATGTACCGGATTTATCGACTGTCCGATTTAAACCTTAAACCATTCACCGCAATGTTAATATTTCTGCAGTATGGCGCAGGCTGACAGGAATCGGAATTTATCCGACTCCCATCCTGCACACTTGTATTCATCAATCTTATCAAAATCCACTAAAATCGTCATCCTCATCAAACGGAATGAGACTTGCCGCCTGCTTTGGTTTTCCAGATGAGTGCCCGTTTCCATTCCGCGGACCGACTGTCCGGGTTGAAAGTTCAATCTTTCGGGCATCAAACCGTGTTGGAACTGATGTTTTTGGCTTGATCAGCTTTGGGCCTTGCCCATCTGAACCACCCTGACGGCCAACAAGATCAACAAGGCGGCCTACCATATACTGCAGTTCCGACGCCTGGGAAGAGAGCTCTTCCGCTGCACTGGCCGACTCCTCTGAATTTGATGCGTTATTCTGCACCACTTTATCCATTTCCGTCATTGCCGTGTTGATCTGCTGAATTCCGGTCGCCTGCTCACCAGCAGCAGCTGAAATCTCTACGACCAGCGTATTTACATCACCAACGCTGCTTGCAATTTTTTCGAGGTTTTCTGAAACCTCTTGTGCTACCGAAATCCCGCGGTTGCTGCTATCCTGCGATCGCTCGATCAGTTCGGATGTATTTTTTGCCGCCTGCGCACTTTTGTAAGCCAGGTTTCTCACCTCTTCGGCTACCACAGCAAACCCTTTCCCGGCTTCACCTGCACGTGCTGCCTCCACCGCAGCATTCAGCGCCAGAAGGTTGGTCTGAAAGGCAATATCATCAATAGTTTTGATAATTTTTGATGTTTCCATCGATGCCTCTTTGATCTCTTTCATGGTTTCATCCATTCTCCGCATCGCCTTAACACCCTCTTCCACCATTGGCTGCGTCTCTTTCATAGAGCGTTCAGCGGTTGCGGCATTCTGTGCACTCTGCTTCGTCTGGGCTGACATCTCCTCCAGGGATGATGTGGTCTGTTGCAGTCCGGCTGCCTGTTCGCTTGCGCCTTCGGCCATCTCCTGGCTCGCTTCAGAAAGCTGACGAGAAGCGGAATCCACCTGCGACGATCCGCTTGCAAGTCCGGAAATAATTTCGCCAAGCGAACGATTGATCGACCGGGTAATTCTATACCCCATCAGGAAAGCCAGGCCGGCACCCAGAACCAATCCACCCAAACTCAGATTTCTGAAAATCGCCCCCATTGTTGCCGCCTTTTCTACCTCGGCAGTTCCAATAATTTCATTCAGCTCCACGAGATCTTCAAGCTCATTTGAAAGGATGTAATTAGCCGGAATACTCACCTGGAACTGGTGCTGTGTCATATTCGCGAGTACTACATCTCTCTGCTCTTCTGTTGGAAGACGGTCAAACTCGCGGGACATCCCGATATAGCGTTCATGCTCCTGTCGCCAGTCACGAAATGATTCCAGGAATTCTCTGTACTCAATTGCTGCCTGATCTGTCTGTGGAAGCTCCTCGAATATAGCACGAGCCTCATCAAATTCACTCCAGTACGATTCGATGGTTCGATACACATTATTCCTGTCATCACCACTTACCTCGCGGCTCAGAAGCATTTTCTCCTGTCCATCAATTGCGCGAAGCGCATAATTCATTTCACTGAGGCTTTGTACACTCGGCAAACGCACTAATCCAACCTCTTCCATTGCCTGATTGCTGCTGTATGTTACGTAGACCGCAATGCCGCCCAGTATGATCGTAATGGCTGTCATTACTGAAAAAGCACCTGTTAACCTTGCCCCGATGGTTTTCTCTTTTTTAGAGTTCCCGATTCCTTCGCGATTGAGAAAATTTAAGTTTGTCATAGTATCTTATTATTCTTGTTTTGTGCAGTTTTTGAGCGGCTGTAGTTGATATACCACTCCCTGTTTTTTTTCGAATCTTCACCATTCTACACAAGAGAACACCACGGCAAAAATTCACTACTAATTCTACATTCCTGCAGTTTCTTCGTATGTTTTTGTTTTTATTTCAAGTGATAAGTGAAACATTCCAAATGTTGCACTTATTAATTGAACAGATAAAACCTAAAGCTCTTCTTTTTTATCATATGTCGATATGATGCGTGTTTTTTTACGCACCCTGTTACATTATTCTCTCTTTGACCGATGTCTTTTTTTTAATGCACTTCAATCAACTTAGAAAACTCTGTTAAACTGAATTATCGGCGAATATAAGCCTGAGATAAGTATTCAGAGCCCATACCGGGTGTTTATTTTATTTCAAAACGAATTGGCAAACTGCAACTCAAGAAAAATCAGAACCTTAAATTGCAGGTATTTTTTAAAAATTCTGAGGCATTCTCAGCAGACTGTATTTTTAATCTTTTCTTAGGCGCATAAAATCAAAGGAATGTCGAATATCGAACATCAAACGACGAATCTTGAAGTGACACCTGTTCGAAATTCGGCGTTCAATATTCAGGATTCGATATTTACCACGGCCACTGCCGGTAGCCTCGTTGATTTTTACCCGCAGGTCAGAAGGAAGGAAGACACCGCTTGAATGTCGAATATCGAACATCAAACGTCGAATATTGAACGGATCCATTCGAAATTCAGCGTTCAGTATTCAGGGTTCGATATTTTCACCCACGACCATTCCGGTAGTCTCGATGATTTTTGCCCGCAGGGTTTCTGGTGTGAAAGGCTTGTGTACAAAACCTGCCTGGCGTTCATTGATAATTTTGATACGCTTTTCGTTGCTCTCCGTTGAAACAATAAGCACGGGCAGATCCCTTGTATCGGGTTTTGAACGGACAGCTTCAAGCATCTGAAGTCCATCCATTACCGGCATATTTACATCTATAAACAGCAGATCAATCCAGTTCTGATCAAGCTGCTCCAGTCCATCCTTTCCGTTTTCTGCTTCAAAAATATCGGCAATTTCCAACCCGCACATTTTAATTGTACGGATAATCATTTTGCGCATTACTGAACTGTCATCAACTACCAGAATATTGAGTGCCATCTTTGATCTTTACGAAATAATAATTCTGCCATGGATTTCTAGGTTTAACCTGCAATCCCTGCTGTCTGCCTGAAGGGTTTGGATTTAATACTCCTGATGATTGCGTCTGAAATACTTTGCAGCGGAATAATTTCTGAAGCAGCCCCTAATTTAGCCGCCTCTTTCGGCATGCCGTACACGACACTTGATGCTTCATCCTGTGCTATGGTATGTGCTCCTTTCTCTTTCATGGCAAGCAAACCTTTTGCTCCGTCTGCCCCCATTCCGGTCAGCAGAACTCCGCTGGCATTCACGCCTGCAGCTTCGGCTACCGAGTTAAACAATACATCCACACTTGGTCTGTGGTGGTGAACGGGCGGTCCCTGTTTTATTTTCACGTAATATTTTGCGCCGCTTTTTACCACGAGCATATGATAATTCCCGGGGGCCAGCAGAACCGTACCCGGCTCAACCAGGTCGTTGTCTTCTGCTTCTTTCACTTTCATTGCACAGATAGTGTCCAGCCGATCTGCAAAACTTTTGGTAAAAACCGGCGGCATATGCTGTACAATCACAATCCCGGGTGTATTTGCCGGCATTTGAGGAAGCACCACTTCCAGTGCTTTGGTTCCGCCGGTGGACGATCCTATAGCAATCATTTTATCGGTCGTATGAACCAGTTTAGGGTTCACCTTACGTACCGTTTCCACAGTGTTGGATTCATTCACTACTGAATGGCGATCAAACTTAGCTACAGATGCCGCACGTACGGCCTTCACAATACTGCGCGATATATTTTGCGTACTATATGCTGATCCCGGTTTACAAATTACATCTACAGCTCCCAGACGCAGAGCATTCAACGCATTTTCGCTGTTTTTAGGCGTTAGGGAACTCACCACAACGACCGGCATCGGGTAGTGCTTCATTAATTTTGCTAAAAAGGAAAGTCCGTCCATGCGGGGCATTTCCAGGTCGAGGGTGAGCACATCGGGTTTAAGCTGCACGATTTTATCGCGGGCCACATAGGGATCGATTGCCGTTCCCACAACCTCAATGTCGGGTTGTTTACCCAGCTCTTCCGTCAAAACCTTTCGCACCAGTGCCGAATCGTCAACGATAAGTACCTTAATCATCTTTAGTCTGTTGAATAGTAGATGGTTAACTCTGCAACTCCTTCATCAAGATAGATTTGCAGGCACTCGTTTTGCATGCTCATTAATTCTTGTCCGGGGTTCGTATGATCTTCTATAATTCTGGGCGACCGGATGTAGCAGATGTTATCTCCTTTAGCGAATACCGGAACTGTATTTCCGCAGATGATATTTGCGATCTCACACAGCGCACCCTCTTTGAGTTCATCGGTACCCTCTTCCATGCCAAGCATATTTTCAGAGATGGCATCCAGCAGCTCGGGAGAAACCCTGATCGACATCGCCCCTTTTGCGGCGCCATCAAACTCTACCAAAGCGGTAATACTGTTGTCGTTCAGCTCCCGTTCTTCATCCGAAAGATCTTCCAGTTCCCATTCCTCCAGGGGATACATATAGCATGTAATTTCAAACGTTCTGTAGGCAATCCCTCTGAGTTTATCTTCGTGTAGCGCTACCATACTTACTCCGATTTCAGTTTTTCCATGATCTGATCTTCCAGCAGCGATGAGGTAAACTCTTTATGCACAAACCCCATTCCTCTTCTCAGGATAGCATCAATTCGTTTTTCATCGTTTTCGGTGGAGACAACCACTGCCGGAATATTTCGCCATTCGGGATGTTCAGCTGCGTAATCGAGCATCTCCATTCCATCCATCACAGGCATATAGATATCCACCAGCATAAGGTCAATATCATACTCCCCGAGCATATCGAGCCCGATTTTTCCATTTTCCGCCTCATAGACTTCACCCAGCTCTATGCTGCTCTCCATAAGTGTTCGTTTCAGCACGACCCGCATGGTGGGGTCATCTTCAACAATGAGTACATTGCGTTTCATATTCTTATCTAACTTTTGTTACTCGATTCAGGTACAATACGCCCTGCTCTTCAATTCATGCAAATGGATGCATTGAAGGTTAATTGATCGTTTGAAATTTTATATATTTCTTCCCGAAGCTTTTCCGGTGTAAAAGGTTTATGAATGAATGCTGTGCCCAGCTTTTCAATCTGCTCAATCATACTGCTGTTACTTTCTGTGGATACAATCAGTATGGGGATGTTTTTGGATACAGAACGATTTCGAAGCGTATCCAGAACTTCCATGCCATCCATTACAGGCATATAGAGGTCGAGGAGAATCAGATCAATTCTTTCTGTATCTACGTAACGCAGGGCCTCTTCTCCGTCGGCTGCTTCAAAGATCTCTCCCACGGCAATATCACTGAGTTTCAGCGTTCGCTTCATCATCAGTCTCATTACCGAGCAGTCATCAACTATTAATACATTCATTTTCATAACGCCACCTTCAACTGTTTTCAGTTATCGTTTGCATCAAACCTGACACCCGATTCCGGTTCCGGTACTCCCAACTTTTGGGGTACTGCCCGAACCAATCGGTTGTTTATTTATCGTTACCAGCCCGTCGGACAACCGAAGAGTCATGGTTCTTGATTTATTTCCGCCCACATCCTGGTGTTCGATCATAAACCCGTTCTTCCACAAAAGCTTTCGCAGCGTTGTGAAATTTCTCTTACCGATTTTGAAATAATCGTCTTCATCATTCTTTTTCATACTGGCACCGCCAGCTACTGAAATCACAAGATTTTTTTTGCTTGCGCCGAGTGCATAACACCGGTCGAGCAGCAGTGAAAGTCCTGTATCCACATACATCGCGGGCTTCATTTTCGCCTTTTCCGGATCAGATTTTGCCAGCGGAAGCATCACGTGCAGCAGCCCGCCAACTCCGGCGTACGGATCATATACCGCGATTCCCAGGCAGCTGCCCAGGGCATAGGTTATGATCTCATCTCCAGGATGAGCTGAAACATGTACATCACTTACTCCAACAACTGTTCTCATTCAGATTATCTCCCGGGTTTTTGGTACACAGCAGGCTTTATATTCACAAATCCGTGATTTTTCCCTGATACACTTTCTGAGTGCCCCAGGAAAAGATATCCGCCCGGCTCGAGCAGATCATGGAATTTTGAAACAAGCTCCATTTGTGTTTGTCTGTTAAAATAGATCATTACATTTCTGCACATAATCACCTGGAACGGACCTTTCAGCGGCCACTTTTCCTGCAGGTTCAATCGGCCATATGTAATCAAATTCTGAACCTGTTCTTTCACCTGGAATCCACTTTCACCCCCGGGTGGATTCTGAAAATATTTCCTCAGATAGTAATCCGGCAGATCTTTCACTTTTTCCGGTGTATATATGCCGTCTTTAGCGAACCGAAGCACATCACGCGAGAGATCCGTAGCAAGTATTTTCACTTTAAAATCCCTCATAAATTCCCTGTGTTCAAACAATGTCATGGCCATTGTAACCGGCTCTTCACCGGACGAGCAGCCGGCCGACCACCATTTGAATTCCCTCCCTTTCATGGAAGGAATCACCTCTTCATTCAAAAAATCAAAATGCTGCTTTTCCCGGAAAAAGCTGGTTTTATTGGTCGTAAGCACATCCACCAGGGAGAGAAATTCTCCTCCGGTCTCATCATTCTCAACATAATCGAGATATTCCAGAAAACTGCTCACACCTACCTTCCGGATGCGTTTCATCAGCCGCGCCCGAACCAGAGCTTCTTTCCCTTCATGCAGAAAAATTCCACTGTAGTTGTGAAGCAGTGATTTAACTCTTCCAAAATCTTCTTTGGAGAGAGGGATTTGTGTAAGGTGTTCTGTTGCGGTATTGGTTTTCATCTACTCGTTTTCAAATTGATTGATCACCTGCGAATTCTCCGTTTTCAGAGAACCCTCAGTCACAGGTACAAGTGAATTTGTCAGGCAATCGTGTTGCCGCAGCTGCAGCCTGCTTTTCAGTATGCACCTACTGTGCCACGGCTGACGTATCCAGGATCAGGCCTACGCGGCCGTCCCCTAATATTGCACCGCCGGAAATATGCGGCATCTTCACCATCATGTTTATTGATTTACCCACAAGCTGCTGCTGACCAATTACTTCATCCAGCAGGAGAGCATATCGTTTGTTATTATTTTTGATAATCAGCATCGTTCCTTCCAGCAGATCCTCTACAGCGTTCTCAATACTGAACAGCCTGTGCAGCCGGATCACCGGAACCGATTCTCCGCGGAATGATACGTGCTCTTTACTGCCCAGCATGGTGTAAATATCATCCTCTACAGCGCGGAATGTCATATCAATATTTATGGTGGGAATGATAAACCGCTGATCGCCAACTTTCACCAGCATGCCGTCTGTAATGGCAAGCGTAAATGGAATTTCGAGGGATACTTTTGTTCCTTTACCGGGCTGGGAACTCACTTCCACTTTCCCCTGGAGCTGTTCGATCGACCGGCGAACCACATCCATTCCAACGCCGCGACCCGACAGATCGGTAACCTGTTCTGCCGATGAAAATCCGGGCAGGAAAATCAGGCTGAAAATCTCGCTGTCGGTCAGTTTTTTATCCGGATCTACAAGGCCTTTTTCAATCGCTTTGCTGAGAACTTTATCCTTATTGATCCCCTTGCCGTCATCCTCGATTTCAATCACCACTTTACCGCCTTCCTGGTAAGCACGCAGCCAGATGTTTGCCGTTTCCGACTTCCCTGAACCGGCACGTTCTTCCGGGGATTCAATCCCGTGATCGAGTGAGTTCCGGAGCATATGCACCAGCGGCTCGTTTATGATATCCACCATATTCCGGTCAATTTCGGTATCCTCTCCAACTGTGGAAAATTTTACAGATTTACCGGCCTTTCTTGCCAAATCGCGAACCAGGCGATTCATTTTGTGGAACGTAGCACGCAGCGGAACCATTCTCAGAATCAAACTGGTATCCTGCAGTTCACGCAATATCTTTGTGGTGTGATTCACCTTCTTCATCAGGTCTGAATCCTCAGAAATGGATTGGTCCTGTGCAACGACTGAATGTGCAATCACCAGCTCTCCCACCATATCAATCAGGCGATCGAGACGGCTCACATTTACACGCACGGTTGATTCGGCTTCAGATTTGCCTGATGATTTATCTGCAGTTCCGTTCTGCCCTGTATCTGCGTCTTCTGCTGCCGGCTCTCCTCCGGGTGTTTCATTAACTACAGGAGCTACCGGTACCGGAGCTCCCTCTTTTTTCATTGCATCTGCCGGAGATACTTCGTTGTCAAAAATATTGTTCAGAATTCTCATGATACGTTCGTATCCGGCCGGTTTTGGAAGCGGATCACCGCAACCAGAGACCTCAACTACAGCGAGCATTTTTTTCAGAATATCGATCGACTCAAGCGTGATATCCGCACACGCCATATCGAAGGATAGATCTCCTTCACGAACCATACTGAGGAGCGTCTCCACGGAGTGCGTAAACTCAGAAATCGGATCCAGTCCCATAAAAGCTGATGTTCCTTTTACGGTATGAAAAGAACGAAATACGGTGTTGATGAGCTCATCATTATCGGGAGACTCCTCCAAATCCAGAAGCGCCACTTCAGCAGACTCTACAAGATCGGAACACTCGGTTACAAACTCTCCAAGCATCGCCTCTTCCGAATCCACCGGAATCACAAAAACCTCTTCTTCCTCAGTTTCTTCTGTCGATTTCAGATCTTTTTCTTCAGCATCACCGGCCGTTGATGTTTCTTCAGCTGCCGGATCCTGAGACTCATCGCCCCACACCTCGTCCTGCTCTGCTTCTATTGCCTCTTCAGCTTTTTGCGAAATAAACGCCAGCCAGCCATCCACCGGTTTATCTGCTTGTTCCGCTTCAACAGCTTCTTCATAAGCTGCAATAAGCGCCGGTTTTGCCGCATCAGCAGCTGTTTCACTCAGATGTTTCAAAATTCTCACAAGAAGGCCGAGTTCCCCGGCAGTTACCTTCTCTTCATTCAGCATCATGATGTTTGATGCCAGGTCATTCAGCGTAACACCTTTAATTTTATCGTCGTCAACACCGTCTGACTCTTTTTTCTTTGATACAGGTTTTTTGGAGTTTTTCGACTTTGATTTCTCAGCCTGTTTTTTCGCTTCCTCAACCTCAATAATGGAATCGGCAGACTCTTTGCCACCAGACAATGCCTTTTCAAGCTGCTGGCACGACTGTTCAAAATCTTCCACAGCAATATTACCATCGGAAAGCATATACTCTCTGATCGTGTTAATTCCCTGCATCGTTGAAGTTTTTACGGCCATAAAGAAATCATCCTCTTCATAGAGGTGCTTCATCCCCTGCCAGGCGAGGTTGATTAATTTTTGCAGCTGTACTCCTTTATCATCAATCCCACCAATAAATTCTTCGAACTTTGCGCCGGCCACCATAACGTTATCCCGGTCGCTTGGAAATACATCCGCCAATGCGCGTATGATTTCCTCAAGTTCCCCGATTTTTCCTTCAGCGTTGTCACTCATAATCGTGGTATCCGTTTTACTTTGATTCAGTCAGCGCCATGTTCACCCAGAATTCTCCGGTAGAACCGCTAAATTTCATCTCTTCTGTTGGCGGCTTATTTGGCATGAAAAGCGTCAGATCGCTTCCGCGAGTTGCCGTTGGCAGTGAAGATTGCCCGCGAAAGCCAACCGTCTCAACATTTGCGGCGACATCGCCGGCCAGAATATTTGATATCTCACCAACGAGATCTCCCATATCATCACTCTCAAATGGGAGTTCCATTCCAACAAAAATTTCTGATAATGATATAGCCGTATCTTTTGGAATAACAATCATCAGCGAAAGTGTGTGATCGGGATTAAAAACTGCAATATTTCCGATTACACCATTTACGGGGCCGCTCTTTCCGCTGTCTGGTATGTATACGGGGTTATCACCACAAATGGATGTAAATGTATTGATTACTGATTCTTTCACGAGATCCACGATTTCAACGGGAATCTCTTTTACGTCTTCTAAACTTTTGGGGATCATTTTTTTAAATTATTTAAGATTTCAGGATGCTTTTGAAAAAGCTTTTTTCCTCTTCCTCCTCCTCTTCTCCGACAATATTCCCATCGTCATCAAAGTATCGGCTGATCGTCTGGTACATTTTATCGGCTGTAAAAGGTTTTGTGATGTACTCGTTCGCACCTCCCTCATTCAACGCCTTGTCTACTTTCCCCATTGATTTTTCTGCTGTTACCATAATGATTGGAATGTGGTCATTGTCACCCATTTCCCGAATCGCTTTTGAGAACTCCACACCGGTCATATTTGGCATGTTCCAGTCCACAAACATAATCTCAATCTCGTTACTGAACTTATCCAGCGCATCCTGGCCGTCCATCGCCTCCACATACTCGAACTCAGCAAGCATAAGCTGATCGAGCGCACGTTTTACCGCACTTCTCATTATTTTTGAATCATCAACAACAAGTGCCTTCACTTTGCCCATTGTTACTCCTTTTTCATTCAATATTGTTAACTCATAAAACAGCAAAGCACAGCGGCTTGACCTGCAAATGTATTTTTAATCTGACTTTTGCAGATACTCACCCTAAAGCTGTTACTACAAGAACCGCTCCAACTGAATCCTTTTTAGCTGAACCTGCCTGAATTATTTTATTCTGTGTCTGGTCTATTATCGGGAAAGATTAGGAATCCTTAAGCTTTCGTAACTTTTTTAATGTACCTCTAAAGCACCTGTAAAGGCATTTTACCAGTATTATTTGATTAGATTTCAGGCAAAGCAGACAAGACTCATTCAATTTATTGACATCTCCATTACCTGCTTGATATATCTATTGTATGATTGTAAAATCAGCTTCAATTTCCAGGTGTAAGAAAGTTTTTCCTCTGTTTTGTCATTCAATTCCACTCAATTCAACTTTTCAGTTAATTTGAGGTTTACACTGTCGATAACCACCGAATAATCATTATCCATATTCACCCACTACTCCACTCTACAGATGTTGAATAGTTTTGTACAACCGGCGTCCGTCTCTACCGGCCTTGCAGTTGAAGGTGTACAGCCTGTTCAGGGGTATGCACCATACAATCAGCTTACACGGCTGATGCCCGCGTTCAAGCTTGCTGAAGATGGTGCAAAACCTGAAGATGAAGAGAAAAAAGAACAGGGCTTTGAGCTGCAGCAGGAGCTGGATGAATATCATGATCAGCAGCCCGAAATTTTCAGACTTGCAATCAATGTAAGTTTCAGAGAGATGATTCAATATTTTCTCACACCGGAGCATGACAAAATTCTTGATATCCGCAGCCGGCTCCGAAACGAGAGAGGACTATCTAATCTAACGATCTTTTCACCGGTGGGACCTGTCCCCCAGGAGTTTGATTTCATCAGGGAAGAACTTTATGAATTTCAGATGCAGCTTTTCAAATCTCCAAAAGGCCTGCATTGTCACATTATCCTGTGATGATGACCTGAACAGAGCCTTGAATTTTATGGGGACAATAGATGATTTATCAAAATGAGTTGTCGCTATGGGTAAAAGGTGCTGTAAGAACAAACTGAGGGGTTTTTCCATCCCGCTTATCCATCAGGATATGCCCATTTACCTGATCCGCAATCTGAGCACAGATTTTTAAACCCAATAGCAGTGAAGAGCCCTCGTCCATATCTTCCGACAGAAGCACTATATCCCCTTTTTTGAATAGGGATTGAACATGAGTGTTTGCACACTTTCCACCTTTGTTACGAATAATAAGTGCAAATTCCGAGTCATCTTGCTCCACTTCGATCTCTATAATACTTTCCGGTGATGAAAAAGAATCAGCGGACACCACCAGGTTATAAATCAACAGTTTCATCTGAAAGAGTTCAGCTTCAACGTAAACAGGTTTCGCAGAAGGCAGGGTTCTGACCTCAGTAGCGCAAAGGCCTGCAGCACCCGATACAATCTCTTTAACCTCGTTCACCAGCCAGTTTAGCTCAACAATCGGGCTTTCACTCTCATCAGAAAACTGGTGATCTTCTTTATAAATATCGTGCAGCTGCTCGAGCATAAACCCAATCTCATTCAACCCGCTGCTGATATGTGAACTGTAGCGATCTAGTTTTTCAGAATCCGGAACAGAGGACAGTGAATTTGACAGTAGTTCGAGATACCCCGAAACAGCACTCAAGGGCGACATTATGTTGTGCATGAAGTGACGAACCGTTCGGTTCTGGAGCTCATGCACAGCTTTCAGGTGTTTATATTTGCGCTTGAGTGATTCATGCTCTCCCTGCTTTGTTATATAGCCTGAATGCTGATTTTGGTACAGAGTTGAATCTGAATTGGCGCGCCTTTTTTTGTGCCCGTGCGTACTATCCATCTTATCTCAATAGATGATGATTCGTTTATTAAAATTTTCCGTGTACTGAACTACCTTTTAAATTAGGTTCAGATATCGGATTGTCTTTATCCATAACAATGATATAAAATTATTCTAATATTAAAAAATTTTAATGTATAATTAAGCTGATATTCCAGCCAGAATACATTTCGAAATACAGTGCATACATATTTCAAAAACCATCATAATCTGCATTTGCCCGAAAACCGATTGGTAACACGCAGAATCAATTTTTTGCCAACGCGATTGTATATGCAACTATACTTTCGCATAAACCTTTAATTACAGAGCAGTTCCGCATCCGGAGCTTTATACCAACTGGAAAATCGAGGCTTAATGAATCTGATATCCATTCATATTGATCTTTATACCACCACTTAACCCTTAAAAACAATAAGAATGTTTTCATACCAAGTCATGGTATTTGTAAAACCATATATTAGTTTAGAAACAAACGTTAAAACGGAGTACACCTTATTCTGAAGATTTTTGATTATGAGTGAAAATCCAGGAAAACAAACGGATCAGAGATACCAGCTGCTATCCGAACTGGCGCACAAAATATTTATAAGTGAATCTTACCATGATTCACTGCGCCTCGTATTGGAATGGATTGCCGGGCAGATTGATCCGGAGTTCAGTGAGTGCCGTTCCAAACCGGCTGATGACTCTTCCTGGAACCTTACTGTATCTATTCCCCCACAGGACCAGAACTATGATCCGCCTGAAAACGGGTTTTCTTCCGGGGCTTCAACCGATTTCTTCAAACCCAGTCTGGATGTTGTTGATGAAGTGTGGGTAGCTGACCTCCCATCAACAGATAACACCGTACTGCCTAATAAACTTCGTAACAGCAATACATTTACGGCGCTATCATTGCAGCTGGCATTTAGCAATGGACGGTATGATCTGTTCCGGTTTTTCTATTCCGGCAAAAACAGCTCTTTGAACAAACATGTTTCTCTTTTAAAAAAACTGCTGACGGATCTAAAATCTCTTCTCAAAAAAAAGCATGAACAGCACCTTTTGCACAGTTCGTTTCAAATGTATCGCCGCTTGTTTGATGAAGACATTAATCCCGGATTTATTGCTGATCCGGATGGCAAGATTGTGAACTGTAATCAGGCGTTTGTAGATCTTTTCCGATTTAAATCAAAAAAAGCTGCACTGCAGAGTAATTTCAGCGATCGGTTCACAAATTACATGCACCAGGTATTTTTCTGGGAGGCATTGCACCGGGGCGAAGAGATCAACAACCACGAAATGCCGGCATCAACGGTAGACGGACAAAACGTGTACCTGATGTTAAAAATCACCTGCCGGTATCATGAAGAGGATCCCAATGAGCTGAAAGAAGTGATTGGCTATATCCAGGATATCACCAGCCGTAAAGAAGTCGAGGATGCTCTTCGAAAAAGCGAAGAGCGGTATCGCAGCCTGATAGAAACTACAAACGACTGGATCTGGGAAATCGATGAAAATTTCTGTTTTACGTATACCAGCCTTAAAATCCAGACTATCCTGGGCTATGATATCAATAGCGTCCTGGGGGAGTCTATTTTCCAGCTGATGCCCGATTCCCGAAGAAAAAATTCAGAATCGCGGTTTCGCGCCCTGGCCCGAGAACAAAATGAGTTTGTGAGAGAAGAGCACGCATTTAAAGATGCCTCAGGAAATCTTTTTATTTTTGAAACGAGCGGCATCCCTCTATTTAACAACAGCGGGATTTTCCAGGGTTATCGCGGTATTGCCAAAGATATCACGGAGCGGAAAAAAACGGAAAAACAGATCGCCCGCCTGAATGATGAACTTGAAAATAAAGTGATTGAGCGGACAAAAATGCTGCAGATTGCAAACAAAGAACTGGAGGCTTTTAGTTACTCCGTTTCACACGATCTGCGCGCGCCGCTCCGCAGTATCGATGGGTTCAGCCAGGCGCTCATCGAAGATTATGGCCATTCCCTTGATGACACGGCAAAAAACTACCTGACCCGCGTTCGCAGTGCTGCTCAGCGAATGTCTACCTTAATCGACGACATGATTAAACTGGCTAAAGTGTCACGTACTACCATAGAAAAGAAAAATATCAATTTATCTGAGATTGTAGAATCTATTGGCCGGGGACTTCATGAAAATGAGAAGGAGCGCGATGCAGAGTTTGTAATTCAGCCGGGCATTAAAGCAATCGGCGATAAAAACCTGCTTCAGGTTGCTCTCCAGAATTTGATGGAAAATGCCTGGAAATTCACTTCAAAAAATGAAGAGACCCGGATTGAGTTTGGCAAAACACAAAGAGAGGGCGAGACTCATTATTTCATAAAAGATAACGGCGCCGGATTCGACATGAACTATGCCGGAAAACTTTTCACACCCTTTCAGCGGTTACATAAAGAGCGCGAATTTCCCGGTACAGGCATCGGCCTATCAACTGTTCAGAGAATTGTTCACCGGCATCTTGGAAAAATTTTTGCGGAAGGAGAACCGGGGAGTGGGGCTGTATTCTATTTTACCCTGAACTTAAAACCGGGCCCTGATTAACAACATGCGCAATTTAAAGCCAGTGTACGTTTTTCCTGCCGGACTTTGATTCGCGGCATCATGGATACAACTTGCCTGTCCGTTACGTTAGAATAGAAAACTTAATTGTTGTATTTGCCCAACTTAAGTAGCTTATAGAAGAAATTAACTCATGATCAAGACGATTTATCACAACTGATGAAACACGCTGACAGATCCATTCTTATTATTGAAGACAATCCCGACGATGGACTGCTAACTATTCGTGCTTTAAAAAAGCTCAACTTCAAGAATATTACACTTGCCGAAACGGGTAGTGACGCGATGGAATATTTGTATGGCGTTCCCGGCAACAAAAGTCAGAAGAGTTTACCAGCTAAACCGGATTTAATCCTGCTCGACCTGAATTTACCGGTAATGGATGGATTTTCACTGTTAAAGAAAATTCGCTCTGACCAAAGCACCCGGTACATCCCGATCATTGTGCTAAGCTCATCCGGAGAAGATTCAGACATTGAAAAAAGCTACGAACTTGGCGCAAACAGCTATATTCGCAAACCGGTGGATTTTTTGGAATTTGAAAAAGCTGCCCTGTTGATCAGTGAATATTGGCTCACACTGAATGTACCATCCGGCAACGAAAACTGATATCAAACCTGATAATTTTTATCCAAAAAAGGCGAGTGCTATCGCAATAATGGAAATCGAAAGCGCAGCAACCGACAGTGAAAGAGTAAGTTTATACTTTTGGTCTTCTTTTTCAAGATCCGCCAAAACAGACGCTACCAATGGGAAATTCACACTCATTCCTTCAAATTTCAGTGATGTGAAAAAGGTAATCCGTTCACCATTTTCATCGCGATAACTGTATTTTTTGTTGAAGTGATAATAAAGCCGCCCGAAAATCATATCTTCATCAACACCTACTTCTTCAGCGACCTCATGAATATCAATCGGTACACGAATTCTGGCGATTCTGTCCGGCTCCTCCGTTGCATACGACCGAAATGTATCCAAATATTCGTTGTAGATTACTTTAAGAATTTCAAGATCAGAGGGGATTTTTTTCATTTCTTCAACTATTTGCTTTCACTTGTTATATTCCTCCATAAGGCAGAACAAAATATTCGCTTGAACAGCACACACGCGTATCTGCAATCAGTTATCGGTTATAAATTGTAAATGTTTAATTTATTATGGGTGAAAATCGGACACCAGTTCCATTCCCCTCAGTATTTAGAACACGTTGTACATCGTATGATACCATGCACACTTACGCAAAAAGCTCAGAACCCGGAATATTATCTTGGGTTTTTATGAAGAAATATTCTTCAGTTATTCCCTGTACTTCGTGCCGTTCGTCTTTAGATTACTTTACAAACCACGTTTATCGCTAAAAATATTTATGGCTGACTCTGTTAAAAATATCTACAGTATGCATCAACCAACACCTTTCTGCATATGAGTGAAGTAAGCAGGATACGAGTGCTGCTTGTTGATGATTCTCCTGACGACAGAGAGCTTATTCTGATGAATCTGCGACGTGGCGGGTACCAACCCATACCCACTGAAGTAGACACAAAAGAGGCATTTGTTGATGCCTTGGATGCTCATACCTGGGATCTCATCATTTGTGACTACTCCATGCCGGGATTTGACGGACTTACCGCGCTCAAGATCCTGAAAAATCGAAACCGGGACATTCCATTTATCCTTGTTTCGGGTGCGATTGGAGAAGAACTGGCCGTTAAAGCGATGAAAGCCGGAGCTCACGACTACCTGATGAAGGACAATTTACAACGGCTGATCCCTGCAGTTGAACGCGAAATCAATGAAGCCCGCAACCGTAAAAAACAGAAAGAGGCGGAACAGGAACGCGACCGCCTGCTGACAGTGATCCAACACAGCCTGAATGAAATTTTTATTTTTGATTCCAAAACACTCCGATTTCGTTACCTCAACGAAACTGCGGCCAACAACCTCGGGTATTCCGAAGATGAATTCTCGAAACTTACCCCCATCGACATTAGTCCTCAGATTGACAACCGTGCCGATTTCGAAAGAATCATTCAGCCGCTGCGGGACGGCAGAATGGAAAAAGAATTTTTTGTAACCAAACATACCCGTAAAGATGGATCCACATATCCAATTGAAATCCACATCCAGCTTATTAAACAGGGGAATGATCCTTTTTTTACCGCAATCGGCTTTGATATGTCCGACCGGGAAAAAGATGCCCGGAGGATAAAAGAACATAAAGATATCGCCAGGGAAATGGCGCTTCACAGTAAATATAAATCTGAGTTTCTGGCAAATATGAGCCATGAACTTCGCACTCCGCTCAACTCTATCACATTGCTGAGCAAACTGCTGATGAAGGCAAAAGATAAAAATCTAACCGCTGATCAATCGAATTTTGTTGATGTAATTCACCAATCCGGTAACAACCTGCTGGAACTGATAAACGAGGTGCTGGATCTCTCAAAGATTGAGTCCGGCGAAATGGAACTTTCACTGAGCCGTATCAACCGCCAGAACCTGGTGAGCGACATCCGTAATCTCTTTGCACCCCTGGCTGATGAAAAAAAGCTTGTTTTTGATATTTCAGTAGACAACACACTGCCCGACCAAATTACAACTGACCGGATGCGCCTGGAACAGGTTTTAAAAAATCTTCTCTCTAACGCTTTCAAGTTCACGGATGAAGGATCCGTAGCCCTGCGGGTTTTTTCTCCGGAACCAGGTAATCGAGCAGTGCTCAAACAGGAGATGATTGGATTCAGCGTTTCTGATACCGGTATCGGCATACCAAAAGAAAAACAGTCGCTGGTTTTCGAAAGTTTTCAGCAAGCGGACGGTTCCACGCAGCGCCGTTACGGCGGAACCGGACTCGGTCTCACAATCTGCCGCCAAATTTCAGAGCTTCTCGGCGGCTCCATTACGCTCGAAAGTCAGGAAGGTGCCGGCAGTACATTTACACTTTTATTACCGGTTGACAGTACTGAATTTGTTGAAAAATCAAGAAGCAGCCTGAAGACAACTTCAGACGGAGAACTTCAGAGGGAGTTAAAGTTATCTCCGGCTCCCGTTAAAGATTCGGAACCGATCACACCAAAACAGAAATACTCCGCCAAAATTCTTCTGGCAACGGACAGCAGCCGTCTTCAATCTAAAATTAAGTCCATTGCCGGGACGAAAAACATTGAACTCAGTATCGTAACCAGCGGCGAGAACATTGCACCTGAGGCAGATCGCTTTCAGCCAGATTTCCTCATCCTTGATCCTTACATCACACACATGAGTGGATGGAGCTTTTCAAAGATGATATCAAGACGATCTAATATCCCGGTGTGGCTGGCGGAAAATCCCGGAAAAGTTTTGCCACCCATGATTCACAATACGGTTCAGGGTGTTATTTATGATGCATCCGCGGGGCAGGATCTTCAATCCATGCTGGATACGGATCGCAAGACAGCTGATCCAGCCTGTCAGACACTCTTGCTGGTAGATGACAACGAAATGCATAACACAGCGCTTCGCGAATTCGCCCTGGAGTTTGTAGATCGATGTATTACCGCAACATCTGCCAGGGAAGCTTACGATGTGCTTGAAAATCAATCAATAGATTGTGTTGTACTCGATTTATCACTGCCTGATGCCAGCGGGGCTGATGTTCTTAAAAAACTATCTGATGATGACCATCTCTCCAGAATACCCGTAATCATCTACTCCGGAAAAAGTCTGTCCGCATCTGAAAAATCTTTCCTTATGGAACACGCATCTGATATCATCCTGAAAAATGTAGGTAGTCATTCCAGGCTTATGAAGAAGATTGGTGAACTCACCGGGAACAGCCTGCCGGATCATAACCTGTCTGACCCATTTGATTTTTCCAGACTCGCCGGCCGATCCGTTCTGATTGTTGATGATGATCAGCGCAGTTATTTCTCCCTCTCATCACATTTGAAAGAATACAACATCATCACAGAGCATGCAGAATCAGGCAAAGCTGCGCTTCAAAAACTGAACAACACCTCTTATCATGCTGTACTGTTGGATGTAATGATGCCGGATATGGATGGTCATGAGCTTTTAAAAGAGATTCGAAGAAACTCCCGATGGAAAGATCTCCCCATCTTTTCAGTAACAGCCCGGGCCATGCGGGGTGACAGGGAAACCTGCCTGGAATTAGGTGCAACCGATTACATAAGCAAGCCTGTAGATCCTGACATCATTCTTACTTTGCTTTCTATCTGGATTGCTGAATAGTAGCAACCCAAGCCCGATAATTGTGCACTACAGCCGTATGTAAGGCAATAAATTACAATCTTAGTGCATTCCCGGTAAAAGAACTACCCATCCCCGGCACGGTCAGCCGGACCTGAGAATATTAGAAAGCTTTTCTTTTCGGATTTTAATTTAACTGCCCATTTTTTGTACCGATAACATTTCACACAGACGGCGATTAATCTGCCGAATCAAGAGCTGTAATTTCATGCAGCTTGAGAGTTGACGAAAACAAAGTGACACAAAGGTTTTTATATGTTGTCAGGAAAAGAACGAACGATCAAAAAAATTGGCCATCCCATCCGGGTTCTCATCGTGGAAGATTCTGAAGACGATACAGAACTGATGATTCGGTCCCTTCGAAAAGGTGGTTTTTATCCAAGGTTCAAACGAGTACAGACGGCCTCTGGTCTTCGCTCAATGCTCGATCAGGAGATGTGGGATATTGTGTTGTGTGATCACAACATGCCAGGATTTGACAGCATTTCAGCTTTGAAGATCATCAATGAAAAAAGATCAGATATTCCATTTATGATTATATCTGACTCAATAACTAACGGTATCGCAGAAGAACTGCTAAGCAATGGAGCGAGCGCCACACTCTCCAAAAGTAACTTAAATGCCCTTGTGCCGGCAGTAGTTCGTGAACTTAAAAAGAGCCGTGCAAAAAAAGACAACTCCACCCATCAACGTGAAAAAAAACAGAAGACCGGCAAAAACGGCCTGATTGAAAACGGAAAAATAAGTCTTTTTGCTGCCAAATCGGTTTCAGATGACATGGATAAGCAGAGTAAAAGTTTGGTAAATGGCGAAACCGGTTCTCATTCCGGGAATGGAAAAGAGAAAAGCGAATCAGTTAAAAATATTCTGATTGTAGAGGATGAGCTGATACAATCCATTCTTCTTGAAAAGCTGATTAAAAGTATGGGCTACACAGTGATCGGAAAAGCCACAACCGGTGCCGATGCCATCGAAAAAGCGATGCAGCTTAAACCCGACCTTATCACTATGGACATCTCGCTGCAGGATGATATTGATGGAATTATGGCTACAAAAACCATCCAGGATAAGAGCATGATCCCGGTAATCTATATTTCCGGAAACAGTGACAAATACAATTTCGAACGGGCCGAAAAAACCAACTTCATCGACTTTATTCCAAAACCGGTGAGTAAAGAAAGCCTGCAAAAATCGTTTATTAAGGCTGAAAATATCTGCCAGAAAAAAAACTGACCCATCGAATTTACCGCTCTTCAGCCCGGCGTTTTATAAATGATTTGAGGTGTAAGGAATTCAGTAACATTAGTGAGTTACAAAATGTCATCGGATGAGGCATCCTTAAAACCTGAGTTCTATTAGACACTGCACGGTTTTTGAAAAACTCATCCCATCACTACGCAACAACGTATTGATGGCATGACACAAGACTTTCCCGAGGTTGAACTCTATCGAATTTATTGCTTACTTCTTTAAAACAATAAATTCTGATGGCTCTTCAATGAAAAAATCCCTCTTTGTTTTTATTTCCATTTTCCTTCTTTTATTCCAGTTTTCCTGTGCCGATGAACCGCAGGAATCCGCTTATGACACCCTCGGTCTTGAAGAAATTACCGTTGACGAACTCCAGGCCCGGTATGCCGACGGATCGCTCACAGTCCGAGAGGTAGTACAGGCTTATCTTGACAGAATTGATCAAATTGACCGATCTGGCCCGTCTTTGAATTCCATTCTCACACGAAACGGCAATGCACTTTCTGTTGCTGACCAGCTTGATAATGAACTCCGTGACGGAAACAGCAGAGGCCCGCTTCATGGAATACCCATCTTACTTAAAGACAATATCGATACTGCAGATATGCCCACAACAGCCGGATCTCTTTTCCTGGAAGGGTCCATGCCGCGACAAAATGCAACCATCGTATCTATGCTCCGGGAAAAGGGTGCCGTCATTTTAGGTAAAACAAACCTGAGTGAGTGGGCCAACTTTCACAGCAGTTTTTCATCCAGCGGATGGAGTGCATTGGGCGGGCAGGTTCGAAATCCCTATGAAATATCAAGAAACCCGTGCGGATCGAGTTCGGGGTCAGGTGTGGCTGCATCCGCAAACCTGGCCACGCTTACTATCGGAACCGAAACAAACGGCTCTATTGTGTGCCCTGCCAATGCAAATGGCGTTGTTGGTTTTAAACCTACCGTAGGGCTCTGGAGCCGGGCTGGTATCATCCCAATTTCTTACACAACCGACAGCGCCGGACCGATGACCCGTACCGTACGCGACGCCGCTATTCTGATCGGCGAACTTGCCGGAATGGATGAAAGAGATGAGATGACTCAATCAGCCGAAGGCAACATTCATGATGATTACACTCAGTTCCTGAACCGGGACGGTCTGGAAGGAAAACGAATTGGTTTTTTCACTGCACCGATGGAAAATCATTTCAGGGTAGATACACTCATGAACGAAACGATCCGAACTCTCGAAGAGCTTGGAGCAACGATTGTTGAAATCGACCAGATATCCACGCAAAATATCAGCGGTGATGCGTTCCAGGTACTTCTTTATGAATTTAAGGACGGGCTCGACAAATATCTTGAATCCCTGCAAAACGAAGCGGTAGTTTCTTCCACCGAAGGTATTGCCACCGAAATACGTAACTCCTCGACAGAGCGGGAACGTTTTGACAGAAATCTTATATTAATGGCCGCTGAAAAAGAGGGACTTGAATCCGAAGAGTATCAAGCGGCGCTGGAAAATATGCTGCTCTCCAGCCGAGAAGAGGGGATTGACCGTGTAATGGACGAGCATGATCTCGATGCAATTGTATCTCCAACAGGTTCACCCGCATGGAAAACCGACCTTACCCTGGGAGATAATTTCAAACTCTCATCAAGTTCACCTTCGGCACGGTCCGGGTACCCGATTATTACGCTGCCCATGGGCAGTATTGACGACCTGCCGGTTGGGGTCTCGTTTTTCGGCCGCGCCTGGAGTGAGCCAACTCTTCTTGAAATCGCATACTCATTTGAACAAAACACAGATCATCGTTTGATTCCGCAATTCAAACCGTAAAAATGCCGGTGCTAAAGAATGTGGATTGTTTTCTGAATGATGCGATATCCATCAGTCCACGGATGAGTTTTTCAAAAATCGAGTGACTTCTTATCTAAAAGTCACTCATTTCTGAAATCTTTTGTTAAAACGGTAAACCGTCATCATCCCCGCCCGGACCCAGATCAATAACATTTTCATCGGGGGATGGTCTCGCGTCTTCACTTTGTGCTCCTTTCTCAATCTTCCACGCTTTCACATCCGTATACCATCGCCCGTTATACTCGCGACTCTGGATATCAATAAACGCTGTGATTTCTTCCCCAGCCTCCAGGCTGGTCTGGTCTATTTGTTCTCCCCATTGTGTGACGCACACTTTTCTCGGGTATTTTCCGGGAGTTTCAAGTATAAAATCTCTTTTTTTCCAGGGTCCATTTTTACTTTCACCAGACTGAACATCCAGTATATCTACAACTTTGCCGGCTATTTTTAAATCCATACTGCTTTACCTTTCTGTTTCAATTATCAAAAACTTCTGTTCAGGTAGATACGGATGAACCGTTCGGTTTTCAAGAAGAAATTTTATCCATATTCATTGGATTTTTGCTTTCTATATACTCACATTAATGTAAATGAGATGGATCTGATTTTACCACAATATCCTTCAACCTAAATCCGGTCATTATGAAAAAACTCTTTAGTTTTTTATTCCTAATCCTCTTTTTTGCAGCATGCGCGGGTAATGATGGAACAGAATTAACAATCGAAATTGATGCTGAAACACCTCAGGATGAGTTTTTCGCCAACCTACTTGAACTTTGCGATAACACATTTGTTGGGGAATCCACCTATCCCGTGGATCCGCCACACGAAGAACTGGGAGATGTGGAGCTGCGGGCAACAATTGCCACCTGCACCGAAGTGGAAGTTCGTATCCCCTTTCATGCAGGCGAAGATGAGTCCCGCACGTTTGTATTTTCCCGATCCGACGAAGGCCTGCATTTAAGGCACGATCACCGCTATCCTGATGGCAGCCAGCACGATATAACCGATTATGGCGGATGGGCCAATGACCAAGGAACATCAACCCGCCAATATTTTGAAGCCGACGATCAAACCGTGGAGATGATCCCCGAGGCCGAAACCAATGTCTGGATGATTGAACTTCAAATGGAAGAAGGGATGCTGATCTACAATCTCGAAAGACACGGTGAACCCCGGTTCAGGGCAGAGCTGGAAAAAGTTCAGGATTAATTATGCCTCTTTATGACGGAACATTTTCGGTTTGATTGAGTCTGACTACTGCCCAATCAACAAATAAAAAAACGCCTTTTTTGAATCGAAAAAATCGCCGGCCGAACCGCTGGCTCAAAATCACTGTTTCACTGGCTGCCATTCTGATTGCCGGTTTTCTGCTTTTTATATCGTTAATCTGGTCTGGATTCTTTGGCCCCATACCAAATACGGAAGAACTGAGCTCCATTCAGCACCAGCAAGCTACACGCATTCTTTCAGCGGATGGCGAACAGATCGGAACCTATCATCTGCAGAACCGAACAACTGTCTCACTGGATGAGATCGATTCCACCATGGTGGATGCACTTCTCGCGATTGAGGATGTCCGTTTCCACCGGCACAACGGGATTGACTACAGGGCACTGGGACGCGTGTTGGTGCGCACAATTTTGCTCCGCCAGAATTCCGGCGGAGGAAGCACACTTACGCAGCAGCTTGTCAAAAATCTCTATCCCCGTCAGACAAATGGCGGACTTTCCATAATCGCAGAAAAATTTCGGGAGATGATGATCGCCCGAAACATAGAATCGATCTACTCTAAAGATGAAATCCTGGAGCTCTACCTGAACACGGTATCATTCGGTGAGGATACTTTTGGAATTGAGATGGCATCCTATCGTTTTTTCAGTAAACCTCCATCCGACCTGACCCTGCCGGAATCGGCCACGCTTGCTGGTCTGCTCCGGGCCACCACATTTTATAATCCGCACCGGCATCCCGAGCGCGCCACACTTCGCAGGAATATTGTGATTCGCCAGATGGAGAGATACGGTTTCATTCCATCCGAAGAGGCAGAAATTGCGATAGCTGATTCCCTCGATCTGAAATATGACCGCAGAGAGCTGAGTGATGGCCCGGCACCCTATTTCAGGGAGCACCTTCGGCCGATGCTCAGCAGCCTGATCCATACCGAACCTGCACTGGATGGCAAACAGTATAACCTTTACACCGATGGGCTGACAATTCACACCACACTCCAGTCCGAGATCCAGTTTGCTGCCGAAAAAGCTGTTTCCGCCCAGATGAAACATCTGCAACAAATACTTGACAAAGAAATCCAAGCGCGTCCGATTTTCGGTGAAGAGGATCCGGACGTTCTCCGCGCCTGGAGACAGAGCGACCGGTACGTTCACCTGAAAAACCGCGGATACAGCGATGACGAACTCCGGGTGTATTTGCATACACCGGCAACCCGGGTTCTGTTCACGTGGGACGGCTACGAAGAGACCGAGATCACGCCTTACAATGAACTGCGCTACTACCTGTCGTTTATGAACGCCGGTTTTGTTGCAATGCAGCCCGGTACGGGACATGTTTTGGCCTGGGTTGGGGGTATTGAACACAAACACTTTCAGTTTGACCAAGTCACTGCAAGCCGTCAGGCGGGTTCTGCTTTTAAGCCGATACTTTATGCCGCCGCCATCGAAAATGGCCGCACACCTTGCGACTATCAGCGCAATTTCCTGGCAACATATGCCACACACGATGACTGGACGCCGAAAAATGTCCGGGATGAATATGGCGGCCGATACTCTCTCCAGGCCGCGCTTTCCCATTCGATCAATACGGTGGCTGTGCAGCTTGCGGTAGAAACCGGGGTTCCTGCCATCCAAAAAACCGCTGCTGATCTCGGCATTCGGTCCGCCATGCCAGATGCCCCCTCGCTCGCGCTTGGTACAGCAGAAGTTTCGCTCCTGGAATTAACATCTGCCTACACATCGTTTCTCAATTCGGGGAAACCTGCATCTCCGGTGATGGTAACCCACATCACAAATAACCAGGGAGATTTGATTTACGATTTTCGTCAAAAGGACGAGGCTGATCTGGTTTCTGTATCAAACCACTCACATCTGACAACCGTTAAGGATGGCATCGGCGGAATCACACCCGAAACTGCGGCTGCAATAGCGATGATGCTGCAGCGTGCTGTGGATGAAGGCACCGGAACCGCGCTCAAAAATCAATTCGGCATTCAGCAGGTTATCGGCGGGAAAACAGGCACAACTCAAAATTTTGCCGATGGTTGGTTTGTGGGTTTTACACCTGAGTTTGTGTTCGGCACCCGAATCGGCGGATACAATAACAGGGTTCGGTTCAGGGAATTTCCCGCGTATGCCTCTCAAACCGCACTGCCTCTTGCAGGACGTTTTCTCCAGAATCTGCCGGACAGGGTTGAGCTTGCTGGTGATTTTCAGCCGGTACAGTTTTCAGCCGTTGACCTGCCCTACTCCATGGTTTGCGAAGATTACAAAAATGACCGGCTCCGGGATCGTGTGAGTGATTTTTTCAGAGGCCGCAGCAGCGATGAACCGAGAGTGATTGGCGATGAAGAGGATAAAGACCGAAATATATTCAGGCGGCTGGGGCGCCAGCTTGGGATTTCCGGGAATTAATTGATCAGTGGTGGATGCGAAAAGAAAACTATCGGTGCAGAAAGATTGAGTCATCGGATGAGCCATCCATGAATCATATATTGATCCAGTGTAACTCGATTTTTTGAAAAACTCATCCGATGACTATGCGACATTTTATTAAACCCCCACACCCAGGTACCACGTGGCGATTCCGAAGTAGATCAGCACCCCGCCGATATCAGCGATGGAGGTAACCAGCGGTGCCGATGCAGTTGCCGGATCAAGGTTAAAGCGCTGCAGCCCGAACGGCAGCGACATTCCCACAAGGCTGCCGAACAGCACCACAATCATCATCGTTAGCGAAACTACTACAGCCACTTCAATACCGCCCCTGTAAAAGCCGATAAAAGAGACCGCTACGGCCATCAGAATACCGATTCCGAGCGCGATGAGTACTTCCTTACCGAGCAGCCGAAACCAATCTTTCATTTTTACAGTGCCAGTAGCCAGGGCACGAACCATCAGCGTAGCCGCCTGCGAACCTGCATTTCCGCCGCTATCGATCAGCAGCGGCAGGAAGAATACGAGAGCCACAACCGCCTCGATCGTATCCTCGAAATAAGCGATGCCGGCTCCGGAAAAAATATTCATAAAAACCAGGATCAGCAGCCAGGGAAGGCGTTTTATAATCATCGCACTAATACTTGCATCTGCGAGCGTCATTTTACCGAGGCTCACCGATCCCATTTTATGGAAGTCATCTGTCGCTTCCTCTTCCAGAACATCCATCACATCATCAAACGTAATGATCCCCAGCAGCCTTCCCGCTTCATCCTGAACGGGAATTGCAATCAGGTCATATTTCGAAAGCAAATCAGCAGACTCCTCCTGGGAATCAGTGGCATCCACGCTTACCAGGTCGGTAGTCATCAGATCTTCCACCTTATCATTCAACGTAGCCAGCATCAACTCTCTAAGAGATACAAACCCAACCAGCTCACGATTCTCGCCCAGCACATAGATCGTGTAAATCGTTTCCTTATCAGGGGCTTCTCTCTTAATTTTTTTAATCGCCTCCCGAACAGAATTCTCCTTATAAATCCACACGTAATCGGATGTCATTACGGCGCCAGCTGTACCTTCCTTGTAATTGCTCAGGCGCAAAATATCTTCCCGTTCTGCCTTTGCCAGTGAGCGGATAACCGTCTCCTTCAAATCGTCATCCAGGCTTTGCAGAAGATCCACCCTGTCATCGTGCGACATCAGGGAAACCAGCTTTACCAGCCGCTGAAAACGCATGGTTGTGGCCAGGTGCTGCTGGGTTGATTCACTCAGATGATGAAAAACAGCTACTTTTTGCTCAAGGTCCAGCGTATTAAAAATCGGCAGGATGTCTTCATCCTCGAACTGATCCATCAGGTCGGCAAGCGTTGCCGGATGAAGCTCACTTACCTCATCGCGAATGACATCCAGGATTTCATCAGGAGCCTGTGGCTCCAGCAACTCTAACAGTTTTTCCTTTTCCATACTGAGAACTCCTTATCTATAAGCGGCAGATGGAGTTCAGTAAAAAGCTTTAAACTTAAGAGAGAAGCGTTTTACAAACTACAACTGCCAGATTTGATGTAAAACCGGCGGATTGTTTTATAGAGCAATAACTACCGGGTTCGTCCATTTTCTGTTGCAGTTTGTTATCGTTAAGTGCATTCCAATCGGCACCATGAATGCGCTCAATGATAAACTGAAATCGATCAAATTTCAATAGTCTTAAAAATCGTAATCGCTGACAGAAAATTCTCCTGATGAGTTGGGCCGGATTTCAGATGAAAATTCCGGTCGTTCATTCCTATGATAGAAAGGCATCCGGTGAATTGTCAGATAAATACTATCTCAGGAACGGACTGGCTTGGCCAAACATAAAAACGCTTTTCCATATCATATCGGGATGTTTTTTTTAAAATCCGTTTAATTTTGAGGAACGTTTAGATTGGGTTAAATATTGATCAAGTATACGCATGTATGTTTATGCCTATCGCAAATCACAACCCAATCCTCACCTCTATGAAAACAACTACTATTTCACATGTATCAGCGATACTATCTGTATTGTTGTTATTATTTCTAACCACGAGCAGCTCTCTGTCAGCACAGAATGGAGAAAGCGAACGATATCGTGCATTTTTAAGCGGTGCTAATGAAATTTCACCCGTCTTTACTACAGGAAGCGGTGAACTTGAACTTGAACTCATTGGTGATCAACTGACGATCACCGGAGATTTTGAAGGGCTTATCTCTCCGCTGGAACCGGTAGGCGGAACAGGTGCTCATATTCACCTCGGATTTACAGGTCAAAACGGACCGGTGGAAATTCACCTGGACCCGGAGTTGAGTGACAATGGACACGCTGGATCATTTAACGAAACAGTTACATTAAGTACTGAACAATTAGATTATCTACGCCAGCGACAGTTCTATATTAATATTCATTCTGAGCGGTATCCGGCAGGTGAATTAAGGGGACAGATTCTGCCAGCTGATAAAACATATTTACAAACATATGCTTCCGGCGGGCATGAAGTTCCTGCTACTGTAAGCACTGCCCAGGGCGGACTCTCACTTGAGTGGGATGGGTCTGATCTTGTAGTCTCCGGATCGTTCAGCGGCCTTTCAAGTGATTACATGGTTGTAGGTGAAACAGGAAGCGGAGCTCATCTGCACACAGGGTACGCAGGTCAGAATGGTGGTGTTGCGATATCGCTGACCCCAACCCTTGGCGATGATAACAGAAGCGGCACATTCCTTGCTGAGGACAATACATTTACCAATGTTGATGCAGAAGTTGTTCAGACACTGACTGATCGCGGCCACTATTTGAACATCCACACAGAAGATTACCCTGCTGGGGAAATCCGCGGGCAAATTGTACCGGAAGCAAATATTTACTTCTACGCTCCCATTTCCGGTACAAATGAGATTCCACAAAACGCCAGCCAGGGAACCGGAGCTCTGCTTGTGGAGTGGTATGCCGGTGACAGCAGTATATCGGTATCCGGCTCATTCAGCGGCCTTGGTTCCGATTATAATACTGAGGTCGGGTCACACCTCCATGCAGGGCTTGCCGGCCAAAACGGGGGTGTTGAACATGCACTGACACCGGATTTAGACGGAGATCTCCGAAGCGGAACGTACAGTCCCGCTGAGAATGAGTTTACGCTCACTGGAGAGCAAGTTGATCTTTTAGTGGCTCGCTCACTCTACGCAAACATCCATACCGAGGAATTTGGTGCCGGGGAAATACGTGGTCAGGTTGTACCGCTGTCGCAGCATTACTTCACGACTTCACTAACAGGCTTGTCCGAAGTTGAGCCTGTAATATCAGGTGCCACGGGTGGTCTTGTGTTTGAGTTCAGAAACGGGATCCTTACAGCGACCGGCAGCTTCAGCGGACTTGAAAGTAATAATATCGAATCTCCGGGATCACACATTCACGCAGCAGCTGCAGGTGAAAATGGCGGTGTAGTATACGCATTAACTCCGGTTCTGGATGATGAAACAGACGCCCGGGCTGGAACCTACAGTGCTGCTGATAACACCTTCGAACTTTCCGAAGATGAGATCATTCAGCTTGTAACAGCCGAACTGTACGTGAATGTGCACTCCGAAGAAAATCCAAACGGCGAGATCAGGGGGCAGATTCTGTTAGCACCAAATGTAGCACCGGAAACTGCACCGGAAATCACATCGCCTGAGGATGGTGCTGAAATCACTGTTGAGGGCGAAAGCAGCGCTGCATTTGAGCCCATGTGGACATCCTCTGATGATGCTGATGGTGACCAGGTACTGTATATCTGGCAAATAGCACTCGATTCGGATTTTGAACAGGTTGTCTTTTCCGCAAATGCAGGAATGGATACCTCCCTCCCGCTGACGATAGGAATCGTTGATGGTCTGCTTGCAGAGCTCGGCATTGAAGAAGGGTCCAGTGCCACCGTCTGGCACCGTGCCACAGCAACGGACGGAAACGGACTTAATATCGGTTCTGGTTCATCCGTTACACTTGAACGGGGAATTGTAACATCCAGCGAAAACATATCGGAAATCGCTGACAGAGTTCAGCTCGAACAGAACTATCCAAATCCATTCAACCCGACAACAAATATCAGCTACTCACTCCCTCAGCAAACGGATGTACAGTTAAAAGTATATGATATGGTTGGACGCGAAGTTGCCACGCTCATTGACCAGCAGCAACCGGCAGGAGCATATACCGTCAACTTCGATGCATCACAACTTTCAAGCGGAATGTATCTGTACCGGTTGAATACCGGCTCCAATACCATCACGCGAAAAATGATGCTGATCAAATAATCTAACTTTTCTGATCCCAAAACAGCCCGGTTTCGCTGCAGCGCTGTTTTTCAAAACTTATACTTACCTTAAATACTTTAAAGCCCGGTCGTATACTCAACGACCGGGCTTTTTTTGTGTGGTGATCCGCATCTTCAGCTCCGTACATATTTATTTTCGAAACGCGGTGAATTAGTTAGCTCATTTTTGTTTATTTATCAGCTTATGCCTTTACGCCACATTTTGCTTGATACAAAATATCGTTCTGCATGGAGGAGGACTCTTCAGCTCTGGAAACCCCTTGCCATCTGGACCATCGTGGTTTGGCTGATGGTTACCGTCCTGCTTGCTCCGGCAATTACAACCCTCATTTATACCGGCTTTATCCGGGGTGATCGGCTGGTCATCAGCAATGAAGAAATCCTCTACTTCCTCATTACACCATCCGGCCTAATCTTTCTGTTTTTGATTGGCGGGATCAGTGTGATTGCATCCATCATCCGCTACTCCGGGATTTTTCAAATTGTTACCTGCAAGATGAAGCAGTACCCGTTAACCGTACGGGAACTGACCGGTGAAACTATTCCTCTATTGCCCCGGCTCTTCAGATTATCTTTGATTGCAATTGGGGTTGCGCTTGCCGCAGGAATTGTTCTTATAATCGGTTTTTTGCTCATTTATACGGTTTTTCTCTCCGGACAGGATATTAACTATTATCTCTACGAAAAGCCGCCGGAATGGACCTACTCACTCATTGCCGGAGCTATTTGGCTTCTAATTTGCGGAGCTGCAATTCTTTATGTCATCAGCCGGCTATCACTGGCGCTTCCTGCATTTCTTGACCGCAGGATCACCATTCGCATGGCGGTTCAAAGTTCCTGGCATCAGATGGGAAATCAATCCGTAAAACTCTTAAAGATGATAGGAATCACGTTTACGATCTGGTTTCTTCTGCTGATACTGAGTGAAGCCCTGCTTCTTTCCACAACCATTTTAGCGATTGAATATATCTCCGGGTGGATATCACATCCCAGGGCGGTCAGTTCTATTGCCGGGGCTTACCTTATTCTGTCTCAAAGCATATCTGCAATCATCGGCTTTTTTGGGTTCTCTTTTATTTCTGTTCTCCTCACGAAGTTCTATCACGAGGAGAGCGGATTGAAAAAAATTGCCCCGGAAGCTCCCCGTTTTACGGAGTTGAGGGCGAAACTCACTTCGCGCATTAATACTATCTTCACGCCGGTAAGGGCAGCCGTTCTTATACTGCTGCTGTTGATTGGGGGATTGGGTATGAGTGCGCTCCTGGCGTCACAAATTCCTGAGACCGATTCGGTTAAGATTCTCTCGCATCGCGCCGGGCCACCTCCTGCACCCGAAAACACTATTGCCGCACTTGACCTTGCCATCAGCCAGGGTGCAGATATTGCTGAAATTGACGTAATGCGTACCGCTGACGGAACTGTGGTGGTTTTTCATGACCGCGATATGATGCGAATGGCTCAGGATCCGCGCAGAATATCCGACGTTACCTACGATAAAATTTCAGGAATTGAACAACTGCCTGCAGGTGATTTTAGCCCGGAATCGAGAACGATTACCACACTTGAAGAGATGCTTCTGCACGGTAAAAATCGTATTGAATTTATGGTAGAACTTAAATATTACGGATTTGATCCCGATCTCGCCAACGATGTAGTGCAGATCATTCGGGAAACCGGTATGGAAGATCAGGCTTCCATCGCTTCCCTGCAGATCGATCCTGTGAGGGAGCTGGCACTATCAAACAGTGATCTTTCTGTGGGATATATTTCGGCCATTTCTATCGGCAATCTTGCAAGGCTTCCGGTTGACTACATCGCCGTTCAGCATCAGCAAATAACAGGAAGTTTAATCAGAGCTGCACATCAAAATGAGATTGAAGTGTATGCCTGGACAGTAAATCAACCGGAACAAGTGGCTGGAATGATCAACATGGGAGTTGACGGTATCATTACAGATTTTCCTGAAATGGCTGTTCGGGTTTCCGAAGAATTCAGCTCCCTTTCACTTCCAGAGCGTTTTTTACTGTCGATTACAGGCTGGCAGTCCCAAACGGATCAAGTACACCCTGCAGAGATTGAAGTCTTAAGACCTGAATAATCCCCGTGGGAATTAAAAAAATGGCCCCAGAACCATGTAGAGAAATGTAATAACCAGCCAGATAAATAGAATGAAAAACAGGATATACGCAGCTGAAAAAATACTGTATACCTTTATCAATTTCGATTGTTGAGACTCCGCATCCTTTACGGCTTTATTGTGCTCTGAGATAAAACGAATCCCTTTTCCCTTCTCAATTCCAAAAAAACCGGTGAAAGCCCGGTGCACATAATAAAAGAAAAGCTTCCAAAGGAAGAGTAAAAATTCAAGCGTGGTTTTGGGATTAAACTTTTCTGAATGATTGCGCATCAGCAACACCAAAAGATAGCCGTATGCTGCAAACGCGACTAAAGCCACGATAAAAGTGACCACAAAGAGGGATAGGAAAATTAATTCAAGAGACAAATTACCATACTTTTATTTTGAATGAGATTCGGACCCAAGAAATAATAATCCAACAAGCTGTTATATACAAATTACGTTCCTCTACTCGTCCCGCGATGATGTTGGCAGGTTTATGAGCCAGTTGAAGTCATGAAGGAATCGGATCGTACCAGACATGGTATTTTTGTTTACGTAAACCCGCGCTGGATATCAAATAACAACGGAGAACAGATTCTGTTCGGACTGGTAGCCATAAAAAATACCATGTCTCAGAAGTTATTTTCAACAATGGCATATCTTTTCCCACCGCACAGATGGAAGATCACCGATCGGGGGCTGAAATATTATAACTTGGCCGTACCAGACATGGTATTTTTGAACACTGGTCAACTTAATCAGGTTTGGATCAGTAAATGAATAAATGAAGTGAGCTTGGTTTCAAGCACGAAAAATACCATGTCTCAGAAGTTATTTCCGACAATGGCATATCTTTTCCCGTTGCACAGATGGGAGATCGCGGGTCAGAGCCCGCGATGACGTTGACAGGATTATGAGTTCACCACTATCATGCCGTGCTCCGACACGGCATCTCCCATTCATGCTCGATCTGTAGATTCTACCCGTGGCTACCCTTTACGCATGGCACAGATAGGAGATCCCGCATCAGGTGCGGAATGACGTTGATTGGGCTTTTTGTGGTCTTTTACTCATAACGCAGCGACTCCACAGGGTCAAGGCGGGCGGCTTTAATGGCCGGAAAAATCCCTGCAAGAACGCCAATCAAAACCAAAACGCCCGTTGTAACAATCACCGAAACTGCTGAGATCTCCGGCTGACCCAGAAATTCGCCAGCACCCTCATTCAGGTTTAATGAAAGAACGAATTCCACGATTCCGATAGAAATTGCCAGTCCGGCGGCGCCACCCAGCAGGGAGATAAAGATCGACTCAAACAGAAACTGGCTGATGATATGTACTTTCCTCGCCCCGATCGCCTTTTTAAGACCGATCTCACGGGTGCGTTCTTTCACCACCACAAACATGATATTCGCCACACCCACCCCTGCGATCATCAGCGTGAAAAATCCAACGGTAAAGAGAAAATACTCCAGGCCGACCGCAACTGCACGCGTCATCTTTTCATCCTCGATAAAATCCCACATCGGGATCGCCTCGTTATCTTCCGGGTGAAAATTGTATTTGGCCGACAGATAGTTGATCACCCCTTCTTTGACCTGGGGCTGAAGGGATGGATCCCCCGGCCGGATCAGAATGGAGCCCACGGTTTGGTTGCCGTAAAGGTTCCTGAATGAACTGTACGGAATAATGGCCCGGTTAGCATCCGGTCCGTTATTCATGGACGTTTGCATTTTGGGTTCCATCACGCCAATCACCGTAAACGGCACACCGTTCAGTTTTACTTCACCGCCTATCGGGTCTTTATCGCCGAAAAGCGTGACGGCAATTTCATCCCCGAGAAATAACACCTTCCGGTTCTGTTCGATATCCATCTCGTTGATGAAACGTCCGCCCGAAGCGGGATACATCGTACGCATAATTTCAAAATCGGGCCCAACCCCCTCCATATAGGTTGTGGTGATATTTCCGTCATGTTCGAGGCGCATGCCCCAGCGCCCATACTGCGGGCTTGAGTACTCAATACCCGGAACCGCGCGTCTGATCTGTTCCACATCTGCCTCGGTAAAACGGATCGGCCGGCCCATCGGCAGGCCGTCGTACGCCATACCGGTCTGACCGCCATATACGATGATCACCTGGTTTCCGGCTCCCAGCATTCCATTCAACATGCCGGTACCCAGTCCGCGTCCGAATGCCAATAGAATAATCACAGAAAGTGTACCCCAGCCGATTGCGATAAGCGTAAGTGAGGAGCGCAGTTTCTGGCGATTCAGATCTGCAAAAAATTCAGATATCAGGTTTCGAAACATATCAAGTTACCTCAGACAATCTATGATGGTTAGGTTGGCAGCCCGCCAGGCAGGAAGTAAGCCTGCAGCAAACCCGGTAAAGCCGAGTACCGCAAAAGCGATCAATCCAACTTCGGGTGCAAAGTAGGGCGCGCCTACAAAATCTTTAATCGGAATATTCTGCGTAAGCTCCACCAATCCCCAGCCCAGCATATAGCCGGCTGCGGCACCCATCCCAACTATCACGAACGTCTCCAGGAAAAACTGGCTCATGATGCTGAATTTTGTAGCGCCCACAGAGCGGCGGACCCCGATCTCCTTCATCCGTTCCTGAACCACTACAAACATGATATTCGCCACACCGATACCGCCCACCGCCAGCGTAAAAAAGCCGATCAGACCAAGAAATCCGTTGATTGCATAAAACATAATATCGATGAACTCCCAGAAATCATTGGTATCCCAAAGACCGATTGCGTTGCGGTCGGTGGCATCGAACCGGTGTTTTTTGGCTAGCGTGCTGTACACCTGGTCCTGGACCGATTTTGCTACGGCCGGGCTCTCCGGACGATAGATGATATTGTTCAGGAACTGAGTGCCCATCATGGCTGAAAACGTTGTGGCGGGAATAAAGGCCCTGTCGTAATCGCGCTGTGAATAGGAGGAGTTCTGCGTTTTTTCCTCCATCACACCGATCACCGTGAACGGTGTACTTCGCACAAATACCTGCTTCCCAACCGGGTCTTCATCGCCAAATAAATTCTCAGCGAGTTGATTTCCGAGAAATATCACCCTTCGCTGCTGCTCTACATCAAGTTCATTAAGCCAGCGTCCGCCCTCCTGTGGAAAAACATTTCGCAGCTCGTTATACACCGGATAAACACCGCCAATCTGTGAATTTCTGCGATTGGTTCCGTTCACGACCGGAAGATTCTGCATATATTCCGGCGTAACGACTTCAATTTGCGGAATCTCTGCGCGCATCGCCTCCACATCATCCTCCTTGAAGCGGATCGGCCGGCCAATACCATAACCTTCGTATGCTTTGGTAGTCTGACCGGGAAACATGATGGCGATCTGATCGCCCATTCCGCGCATATTGAGCACGGTTTGATCGCGGAATCCGAATCCGAACGCAAGCAGCAGGATCAGCGTGGCGGTTCCCCACATGATACCGAAGATCGTGAGAAAACTGCGCAAACGCTGCTGGTTCAGGTTGCGGAACAGTTCGGATATGATGGTGATAAGGCGCATAAAATTAGATTAAACCGTGTTTTGACCCACCCCCGTCCCCTCCCTATCGCGCCCTGAGGGGACTCGATATGGAGGGGAGCTTCGGAATGAGGTTTTTAACTTAAATCCAATAACTTTTTGGTATAGAATTAGTTCTTTAAGGAGTGTCCCCCTTTTGAAGGGGGACAATTTTTAATTAATATTTTCAGTCTGAGTAACCACTAACAACTTACCGGATCGTCAATCTTCTCGGTTCCGGCTCCAGGACGCTGTCACCCACCGCGAGACCGGAAACCACCTCTATATTAATTGCGTCACTTAACCCAAGCTCTACTTCCCGCTTTTCGCGCTGGCCGGGTTCGGTGCCCGGTATTTCAACCGTTGCCAGGCCATCATTAAATTCCACAAGCCGCTCGGGGATGGTTGGCACATCCAATCTGCGGTTGATGATGATATCGGCATTGGCGGAATACCCTGCGCGCAGTCTCACATCACCGGCATCTATGATTGTAATTTCGATCGGGAATACGGTGGCGTTATCCTGCTGGCGCGCCTTCAGCGAAATCTTTGAAACTTCGCCGTGAACAATCGAACCGGGCAGCGCGCCGATTTTGATCTCCACCGGCATCCCTTCTTCAATTTTTCCGACATCGATCTCATCAACCGTACCTTTAAACAGAAGGTTATCCATCCCTGCGATGCTCATCATTGGAGTTCCGGCCTGGTAGGAGGTCAGCGGCACGATCGGATCACCCTTCTCCACCATTCGCTCAAGAATATAGCCGTCAATCGGGGCACGGATGATCGATTCAATTTTGGTATCGCCTATGGTAATGCGTCCGGATTCGAGAAGCTCAAGCCGCTCTTTTGCGATCTGCTCCCGAACGCTCACATCTTCAACCCGTTCCTGGATTTGCTCAAATTCCCTGTCAGAAATCAGGTTTCGCTGCTTCATCTGATCCATCCGGCCGAGTTCACGTTCCAGGTTCTGCTTTTCAATAAATATTCGTTCCAGGCTCCGTTTTGCCTCAGCCAGTTCAATAGGTGTGGGATCCGGACGCACTTCAATCAGCGGATCGCCCTGCCGTACAAACTGGCCCTCATCCGCATAGATCACATCAACCACGCCGGGTATGATCGATTTTACCTCAATTTCGGTTTCCGGCTCAATCGTGCCGATCGCCAGGGCTTTCTCAACAATGGTGCCTGTTTCGACCATCACGGTTGGCTGCGTGTTTTCTGCATCACTGTTGCCCTGGGAGTGTGAGAAGTAAAAATATCCTCCGCCGGCAATTACAAGGGGAAGAAGAATCCAAAAGAAAAGTCGTTTTTTTGAGCGTGGTGCCATGGTGTGGTTGTCTTTGTTAAAGAAATATATCTACCATTACGCTTGCCGTTTCAAAAGGTTACCGGATTGATAAAAAATGTTAACGGGAGTAGTCTGCGATGACGTTGATGGGGTTTGGAGCTTACAACAAACACTCTGAAATTTTCACTAACATTTTCGCGTATCAATTCTCATATTCATCATCTGTTTATGAATGTTGTGTAAGATTACATCAGACAATCCAGTCAAACGGGAGACCATGAGTAAAACAAAATTAACCGGCCTCATTCTTGGCATCGTCGGGTTTTGTATTCCGCTGATCATACAGTTTCCGGGGCTTTCTCTGCCGGGACATCTCGCCATGAGTATTTTCATTCTCGCCGCCGTTTTCTGGATGTTCGAAACCATCCCGATCTACTCCACATCCATCCTTGTCATTTTCCTGGAGGTGGTTTTACTCAGCGCCGAGGGGTTCATCAACTTCTCCGGGATGGAGTATTCCCCGGTCCCCTATCAAACCTTCATTGCCACACTGGCCGATCCCATCATCATCCTTTTCCTGGGGGGATTTGTTCTTGCTGATGCCGCCGTGAAATATAATTTCGACAAGAACATGACCCGCATCCTGCTAAAACCTTTCGGGCAGGATCCGAAATATATTATTCTCGGTTTGATGGCGGTCACCGCCGTGCTGTCTGCTTTTATGAGCAACACCGCCACCACCGCGATGATGATTACGGTCGTAATACCGATTCTTGCAAAAACGGAAATGACCGATCCGGCCCGGGTCTCTATTGCACTATCGATACCGTTTGCTGCCAATATCGGGGGAGTGGCAACACCGATCGGAACACCGCCAAACGCAGTTGTTATTGCGGCACTGAATCAGCAGGGAATGAATATCGAATTTGGCAGCTGGATGCTTTATGCGGCTCCGCTGGCTGTTGGCATGCTCTTCTTCGCCTGGTTTCTGCTTCTCAAACTTCATCCCCCTGCCACCAAAGTAATTCCGCTGGACCTGAAAGGAAAATGGACGCAATCGCCAAAAGCCTACACGCTTTACGTTGTCTTTGGCCTCACCGTTATATTGTGGATCACTGAAAGTCTGCACGGAATCCGAAGCAGTATTGTGGCACTGCTTCCGGTGGCCGTTCTCACGCTCACAAACACTTTTGAAAAAGAGGATATTCGAAAACTGCCGTGGGAAGTACTCTGGCTGATTGCCGGCGGAATTTCACTCGGAATTGCGATGAAAGAGACAGGCCTGGCCGACTGGCTGGTGGGCAGCATCGCCTGGGATCAGATGTCGTACCTGATGCTGCTTGCCGTTTTTGGCATCGTTGCACTGATGCTCTCCAACTTTTTATCAAACACGGTAACCGCATCGCTGATGATTCCGCTCGGCATCTCACTGGCTACGTCCGGTATTGTTGGCGGCCCGGCCGGTATGATGATCATCGGGCTGGTGATTGCGCTCAGCACAAGCTTCGCCATGGTACTGCCGATATCAACCCCGCCAAATGCTATCGCGGTGAGCACCGGCGTAGTAAAAACCAAAGATATGATCGTGGCCGGAACCATCATCGGCGTTGTGGCGATGGGCATCATCATACTCATGACACGCTTTTACTGGCACTATATCCTTTAAACTGAACCAATATGAAACCAAAAATTTATATACTGATTGTTGAAGATGAACCCGAAGTTCTGGACTCCATCGTGAGGGATATCACCGAGTTTGAAGAGCATTTTGAGGTGGAGATGGCCGATACAGCCGAAGAGGCTGAAGAAATTATCAATGAAATTACAGAAGGAGAAAACCTGATCGGATTGATTTTGTGTGATCACGTTCTGCCGGGCAAAAACGGCGTAGAACTGCTGATTGAGATGCAGCAGAACGAAAAAACGAAACCGACCAAAAAAGTGCTGATAACCGGTCAGGCTGGCCTGGAAGAGACCGTTAAAGCGGTAAACGAAGCCGATCTGAAACACTACATCGCCAAACCGTGGAAAAAAAGTGAGCTGGTAAAAATTACTCGAAATCTGCTTACGGATTTTGTGATCAATCAGGTTAAAGATCCTCTGCCCTACATGCAGATTTTGGATATGGAAAAGATCGCGGACCATTTACGAACGAGTGGTGGAATGACGGATCAGTAGGTTCAAAAAGTGAAAAGTGAAAAAATTATATCATGAAATTCAGATTGGGATCTCAGTGGCTTGATGACCGTTCTTCGGTAACCCGCCTGCTTCAGCGGGTGCTGGATGAAGAGGGACCGTCTGATGATTATCTATTCGACCTGGATAAAGATATCACCCTTTTCCACGAGGGTGATACGCTGAATAACATTTATATTCTGCTTGATGGAGTTGTTCAGCTTTATAAAAAAAAGCCGCATACAGAAAACAATTTCCCTGTATTGGAGCTAAAATCCGGATCACTGATCGGAATTGCAGCATTTACAACAGGACTTCCATCTCTCACAACCGCAAAAACAATGCAAAAATGCCGGTTTTTGCGGATTCCAAAATCAGACGTTGACGACCTGGTTGCAAAACACCCGCAAATGGGGGGTTACCTCGACGAACTGATCCTGGCAAATCTCCTGGAGCGATTTCGTCAGAATATCATCCTGCAAATGAAGCTCGATTCTGCAAATAAGCAGCTTAAAGATGAGCGAAATGAGGTCAAACAAGCATACCGGGAACTCCAGGAAGCGCAAAATAAGCTGGTACATCAGGAAAAACTGGCGACGCTGGGTCAGCTCGTGGCAGGATTTGCTCATGAAGTCAATAACCCAACAGCCGCGCTTCTGAGATCCACCGATACGCTTGAACATCACCTCAGAAAATTTATGACACGTTTTTACAACAATTCAAGCCCCGGAGATGGCAGTGAATTGAGCTTTTTTGAGAAAGGAAAAAAAGCGGGTTTCCCGGATACCAGCACCACCCGGGAGCGGGCCAGGACATTGAAGGAAGAATTTCCCAGTCTGCAAAATTCACAAATCCGCCTGATGGCCCAGATGCAGCCAGATCTGATCGATTCATTGAGGAGCGTGTATGCTGAAAATTCGGATCGAATTCAGTACTATCTTGATCAGTTTGAGTTTGGCAAAATGTTCCAGAATATTGAGTCGGCAGGTGAGCGTATATCGGGATTGGTTAAATCACTGAAAAGTTATAGCCGTGCCGATACGGAAGATCAGTATGAATGGATTGATATCCGCGAAGGCATCCACGATACGCTTCAGCTCACCAGTAACCGCATCAAATTTTATGAGATTTATACCGATCTGCCCGATGTTCCCAAAATTCGGGCGGATGCCGCCGGCCTAAACCAGGTCTGGACCAACATCATCCTGAATGCCTCCGATGTGATGGGAAAAACAGGTTCGCTCGATATCCGATGCGGCAGCAGTGATGATGTAGTTTGGGTTTCGATTCGTGATGATGGCCCCGGAATTGAAGAAGAAATTCTGGATAAAATTTTTGAACCCAACTTTACCACCAAGAAAACCGGGAAAAAATTCGGGCTCGGACTCGGCCTGTCCATATCAAAAGAGATTGTGAATCAGCACGGCGGAACCATTAAAGCTGAAAATGCCGATGAAGGCGGCGCGAGGTTTACGGTGAGGTTGCCAATTGACGGAAACTCCGGGAAAAACGGTTGATCTAATTGAGGACATGCCGGACCCCGAACCATTTGAAGTCATCCCGGCCCCAGAGCCGGGATCTCCTATTCTCGCTCGAACTACAGATCCAGCTAGTGGCTAACATTTTTCCACGGCATGGATGGGAGATCGCGGGTCAGGGCCCGCGATGACGTTAGTATGATTATGAGCCAGTTGAAGTCATGCCGTGCCCTGACACGGCATCTCCTATTCCTGCTTGATCTGTATATCCTGCCAGTGGCAAGCCTTCCCAATATCACTGGGAAAAGGATTTGAAAACTGCGGAACGCAGATTTTCAAACCGAGGGGTGCGTTGAGAGGGAAAGGAGTCAGAATGCGACTACAGTTGTGATCAAGGCTCCGATGAACACACCCCTGATTCCTTCGCTGGCGCTTGGAATCTGTCCCCTCTTGAGAGGGGATTTTATCTTACTGATACCCAATCCAAACCGCAATCGCCAGGGCAAGGGAGGCCAAAACCAGAAGTTTCAGGATCAATGGAGCCACAAACTTAAACCATTTGGCGTAAGGAATTCCGGCCAGGCCGAGGATTCCCATCAGCACGGGGTTGGTCGGTACGATCATGTTCATCAAGCCGTCGCCAAACTGAAAGGCGAGTACTGCAATCTGGCGGGAAACTCCAACAAGATCCCCGATTGGGGCCATCAGCGGCATCGTCACGAACGCCTGACCGCTGCCGGAGGGAATGAAAAAGTTCAGAACACTCTGGATAAACAGCATCCCTATGGCTGCAAATTCCGCACCCACACTGGCAAGCGGAGCAGCGAGTGCATTCACAACAGTGTGCAGGATCAACCCATCCTCCATCAGAAGTGCAATCGCCCGGGCAAAGCCAATTAATAGCGCGGTTCCGGCGAGTTCTGCCGCACCTTTACTGAATGATGAGGCCGTTTTGTTCACGCCCATCCCCGAAATCAGTCCAACCACAATGGCCAGACCGATAAACATCGCGCCCAGCTCCACCAGGTACCAGCCGGCCGCGGAGATCCCAACAACCAGTCCGATCAGCGCCAGGCCTGTGGCAACCAGTACACCCTTGCGCCGGCCGGACATCTCGGGGTAGGACGATGAGCTATCTTCAACAACGCCCTCCCCTTCATCCAGGTAGCTGTTTGCGGGATCAATCTGCACCCTGCGTGCGTACTGCCATACATGATGAAAACCGACCATTAAAAACGGAAGCCCCAGCGCCAGGCGATATCCATACCCGGAAAGTGGCTGAAGGCCCGCCACCTCCTGCGCAATCACCAGCGTAAACGGGTTCATAAACGCAACGCCGTAGCCAATTCCATAGCCCACCACCAGCGTCCCTATCGCGGTGATAGCGTCCAGTTTCATCGCCGCACAGAGGCTCACCAGGATGATTGCGAAAGGGATATACTCCTCGGCAATTCCAAGCGTGGCGGAGGCGGCTGCAAAGGCGAACATCATCATAAAAATGAGCCAGGCCGGCTGCGTGCCAAAGTTCTGGATTATTCTTCCAAGCAGCGCATCGATCGAACCGGTATCACGGATCACTTTTATCGAGCCGCCGATAATCAGCACAAAGAAGATGATGCCCTGCGCATCAGCCAGTGCGCGCGGCACCACGGTCAGCAGCGCCAGCGGACTCAGATATTCTTTCTCGTCAAATTCCGTAAATGTACCGGGCTCCACCACGGTCTGCCCGTGCTCATTTACTGTGCTGTCAAATTCGCCGGAGGGCACCAGCCAGGTAAGAACAAGGGCAAACGCCATCAACCCGAACATCAGGACCAGCGTGTGGGGGAGTTTAAATTTCATGGTAGTCAGTTTTATGTTCTAAAAGTGTTTTTGGAAATAATCTCCCCTTGAGGGGAGATAATGTGAGCGTCCAGCGAAACATTTGAGGGGTGTCCTTAGAGCTCGGAAACAGCCAATGAATTTATTAACAACTTTTGCACAGATCAGAGAACACCCCTCACACCAAACCGGATGGTACCGTTTTGGTGATCTCCCCTCCCCGGGAAAATACACCCGGGACCAGAAAATCACTGGCAGGGGAGATCTTTTAAAAAACCTCCAAGGTTTTTGAAACCTTGGAGGTTTCATTTGAGGTTTTAAAAACGATCATTTGTTCGCATCCCGTTTAATCTCCACAAGCGTGGCGCCCCAGCTGCTTTTATCGGTTGCCAGTCCGTATGACACAACGTGAGGATTTCGGTCGAGCAGAGCGTGAACCCCGCGGCGCAGTGCTCCGGTCCCTTTGCCGTGGATAATCCGAAGCGAGGTGATATTCTTCTCCAGGCACGCCTCAATATATTCCGGCAGCAGCTCTCCCAGCTCGTTCGGTCGAAACGTATGCAGGTCGAGCACGCCATCAATCGGGAGTTCTATCGGATCGGGTTCGTAGGACATGTTTGCTTTTATAACTTTTAAAAATTGGATTCATATCACTGTGATGATAGCACTACGGCATCGAAAAGCAAAAATAATCTCTTTGATGTAATTATTCTAAAAAACAGGTTTGATGTGGTTTTTATAAGATTTTATGCCTAAACCAACGCAAGGAATCCCGTTATGATATTGCTACATTAAGAACGTTCAGTCAAATACCCATAAAACTTCCGCATCATAATCGTGCTCTCCTATTTAAAAAAGAAAGGAGTTGACCTCTCTTTTAAAACCTACTTCGTTACGGCACTCTCCTATATGGCGCTGGGATTATTCGCCTCCCTCATCATAGGTTTGATTATTCGAACTGCCGGCCAGCAATTCGAAATCGAATTTATGGTTTCGGCGGGCCAGGTGGCGATGGATATGATGGGGCCAGCCATTGGAGTCGCTATTGCATACGGATTGAAGGCTCCGCCGCTTGTTCTGTTCGCATCCGCTGCTGCCGGGGCACTCGGGGCGGCAAGTGGCGGCCCGGCCGGGGCTTACGTAGCCGCGCTGCTGGCAACAGAAATTGGGAAACTCGTTGCAGGCTCCACCCGGGTGGATATCATTCTAACACCGCTGGTTACAATTCTTGTCGGCTTTTTTGCAGCAGAATATCTCGGAGTTTTTATCGACCGGGGACTGGTAGCTTTTGGGGAGCTTGTTAACTGGTCAGTGGATCAGCATCCGTTCTGGATGGGGATCCTGGTTGCCGCTTTGATGGGGGTAGCGCTCACCGCTCCGATCTCCAGCGCGGCTATTGCCATCATGATAGGCCTGGAAGGTCTTGCAGCGGGAGCTGCCACGGTTGGATGTTCAGCACAGATGGTCGGTTTTGCAGTTAGCAGCTATCGCGAGAACGGAGTCGGCGGCTTGATTGCGCAGGGAATCGGAACATCCATGCTTCAGATCGCGAATGTTATCAAAAACCCGCTGATATTACTTCCCCCTACCCTGGCAGGTGCTCTGCTCGCTCCATTTGCCACTATGGTATTTCAACTCCAAAATAATCCGGAAGGTGCCGGAATGGGAACGGCCGGTTTTGTGGGACAGATCTTCACCTTCACCACCATGGGCTTTAGATGGGAAATACTTGGGTATGTCACTCTTCTCCATTTCATTGGGCCTGCAATATTATGCCTGGCCCTTTCAGAATATCTGAGAAAGAAAAACCTGATCCAATTTGGAGATATGACGTTGAGATCAGAATAGATGTAAACTGCTTTTATGAACACACCCGTTTTCGTAGTCTACATGCTCTTGGGAGTAATTTTGACAGTTTTTTTTTAGAGTTTATACCCATCTCAAGGAGATGTCTCCATGCGCTCCCGTTGTTCGCTTAGTCGATATGACAGGAGCACGAAGTAAAACAGGACCTCTTCACTTTTCACCTTTAGTTTATATTACAGGCGTACATTTAATAAATCATCTAAATATAATACCTACAACAGGATGAAACAGATCATCAAGAGCATCCTTTTTTCGATCCTTTTACTTGTAACATCAACCGCAGCCGCACAAACCAGCCTCGATGTGGGCGGCTACATGCAAGCGTGGTATATCGCCGATCAGCAGACGGAACTGACAACCGGTGAGACGATAAACACAAACGGATTCCGGCTCCGCCGTGCTCGAATTACCGCACGGGGAGATATCAGCGATCGGTTCAGCACAACGATCTGGACCGATTTTGCAAGTCCAAACAACGTACTGCTCGATTTCCACGCCGATGCCCGTTTTCATCCTGCATTTAATATCCGGGCGGGACAGTTTATCATGCCTGGTCAGTCGCACGACACGGCACGGCTGGTTTCATCAAGGCTGATTTTTTGGGAGCGTCCGTGGGTCTCTACAGCACTTGCATCTGGAATGGGGTTTGATGCGTTCCGGGATATTGGCGTGATGGTCTACGGACGGCACAAAAATCTCTGGTACGGAGTTCACGCCGGAAACGGGGCGGGCCGGTTCACACAGGCCGGAACACACATCACGCAGCGAAAAGCGGGCGGCGGATTGTATGGCACCAGAATGGATCTGGAAATTATGCCGGGGCTTTCTCTGGGCGGACACCTCTCCACAAACCAACAGCGGGAGGTTGTGGAGCGCGGCACCGGGCCGTTTGATATCGACCGGACATCGGCCTCTGTACGGGTTGCCACATCCGACCTGGGAATCGACCGCCTGGATACTCAGTTTGAATACATGGCGATGCGGGTAAATGATGACAGTCGCGGAGTGCGAACCGTCCCCGATGGTGTATATAATCTGGATGGGTTTTATGGCGAGATCGTCTACGGAATCACCAGGAAGTGGCACATTCTCGGCCGGTTTGACAGAATGAATCAGAGTCCGGGGCAGGGCGCCGGTTTTTCTGCTGATGAATCTTTCCAGCGGGATCAGTTCACGCTCGGCCTCACCCGATACCTCTTTCAAAACGATCGCGAAATTGCCCGGGCGCATCTGAATTACGCCGCAAGCAACTCATCACCCGGCGGACTGGATTCGCATATTATTGTGCTGGTGATGCAGCTGAGGTTTATCCCAATTTAGAAACTCAGACACCTGCTATCTATTCGAGCTCCCTTTCTCAATGTGATGATCTATCATCTTTTTATACAATTCCTGAATCGTCTCATCCAAAGACATGTCAGTGCTTACGTGAATGATCTGCTTTTCGTCAAGTTCATCAGGCGAACTGTATCCCGAGTTCAGCATTTCAAAATCCTCGCGCCGCGCGTCTGAAATCACGTCCTGCTTTTCCTCTCTTGCCTCCAGCCGCCCGATGATCGTTTTTTCAGATGCGCGGGCTTCAATAAAAAGGTAGGAAATAGATTGTTTTCCTAACTCATCCTTCAGTTCCTGCCTCCGCTCTGCATTGCTGAATGTAGCATCCAGGATTGCATGCCGACCTTTGGGAATTTCGCGAATCGCAGAGTTGGTCAGCCTGCCGTAGGTTTTAGACGTCATATCTGGTGTATACAGTGAAGGGCGATCAGATGCAGGTGTTCGTTTATCCAGTGGCAAGCCGGCAAGTGATTTCCGAACGGTATCCGACGAAAAGCTTTTGATTCCCAACCGATTTGCCAAATGGTTTGCCAGCGTGCTTTTTCCCGTACCCACCCGTCCCATAAAAATGATCACGGCCGGCTCCGAACCCAGCAATGCGTAGCGCAGCGACAGGTTGAAATATTGACGGGCTTTCTCTTTCGCCTTTTCGCGTTCACTTTCCGGAACCTCTTCTTCGGTGCTTTGAAAACTCTTCACTTTTCCTTTCACATAAGCGCGATAACATTTATAAAAATCGATGATCTCCAGCAGGCTATCATCCCCCAGCCTCTCCGCCATCTGATCCACAAAATAACGCTCCATCTCCCACAAATGATTGAAATCAAGGTCCATGGCCAGGAACGCGAGGTCCGCCGCCAGATCTCCGTACCGGAATCTCTCATTAAACTCAATACAGTCGTAAATCTGCACCTTTTCCGGCGTGATATGGATATGCTCCAGGTGCAGATCGCCATGGCCGTCCACAATCCTCCCGTACTCTATTCTCTGCTGAAAAAGCTCCGCCCGCTCCCGGAAAAATTGGCAGGTAAAATACCGGATCGCCTCAAAACTGTTCTGCCCGATCGTTTGATTTATGAACTGCTTTGTCTGATCAAAATTTTCGTCGGTATTTACTTTTATTGTTTCAATTTTTCCCCATTTCGACAGATCAGAATTCCGGTTTTGATCTGTATAAAATGAAGCCAGGGTATCGGCCACCCGGTCAAGATGGCTGCGGGACAAGCTGTCTTCCTCTATGAATTGATGCAGGAAATATTCTTCCGGAAGGCGCCGCATTTTTACAGCGTACTCTGCAATATCCCCGGATTCCAGGACCTCCTCTTCAAAGGTATACCGGCCGTCCTGTTTGATAAAGCCGACAACCCCAATGTAGATATCATCACTCAGACGGCGATTCAGCTCAACCTCCTTCTCGCATAAAGTTTTGCGTTTCTCCAGCGTACTGTAATCCAGAAACCCCAGATCCAGCGGTTTCTTGATTTTATAGACAAACGAACCCGCGAGAAACACATGAGAGATGTGGGTCTGAATATGCTGTACATCTTCAAGCTGATAAGGGTAAGATTCGGGTTTTTTCAAGAAACGGATCAGTTCTGAATAATCTGGTTTCGGCGTCTTTTGATCCATATCAAGCCAGCTTTTTTGATGTGGTAATGTTCTTTCAAAAGTAAGCAAATCCGCAATAAAAAATTGGATTCATGATATCCGCTCAAAAACTAATCACCCTCAAAAAGAGTAAAACATCACCGCCATAAAATGGGTGGATGTTCCGGCCAGCACAAACAGGTGCCATACGAAATGGGTGTAGGTGCGGCGGGGAAGCAGGTAGAAGATGACGCCCAGGGTATACGCGGCGCCACCGACCGCTAACCACAGAAGCCCGGCAAGCTCCATGGTTTCAATCATCGGCTTAATTCCGATGAAAATCATCCATCCCATCAAGAGGTAAAATGCCACGTATACTTTCATCCTGGTTTTACCCAGAAACAGCCTGAGCGTGATGCCGACAATCGCCACAAACCATATCAGCGCAAACATAAACCAGCCAAAGGTTCCCTGCAAAATGCCAACGGTAAACGGTGTGTAAGTACCGGCAATCAGGATAAAAATGGCTACATGATCAAAGAGCTGAAAAACGTCCTTGGCTTTCCCAATTCTCAGGCCGTGAAATAGTGTGGAAGAGAGATAAAGCAGAATTGCCGAGGTAATAAAAACGCTGACTCCGGCAACAACAAGCGCATCCCCGTGATGAACGGCATAGTAGATCAGAAATGGAGCCGCTACTATGGCGGCAACCGCACCTACACCATGGCTGATGGCGTTGGCGATCTCCTCTTTTCGGGTCTGCTCAGAATGATTTTTAATCTTAAATATCCACATATTTTTAAAACGTTCACATTTAAGATAATATTGAAAAGAGAGATAATTTTAAATTTAGTATGTTTCGGTAGCTTGTAAAAAATTCTGGTAACCGTGATCGAATCCCTCATCCATTTTTTCGAAGATATCCCCACCGCTTATCGATCAGTTATTCTGATCGGCGGTATTTTTCTGTTCTGGGTGATGGAAGGCGTGATTCCGCTGTTCCGGTTTCAATACAACAAATACCACCACGCCGGCATCAATCTGCTCTTTACCCTCTTTACTGCAATCATCGGCTTTGGTTTTGCGGGGGTGCTCTACTACACCTCCCACTGGGTTACGGTAAACGAATTTGGCCTGCTCCACCTCGCGGATTTCCCGCTCTGGGCTAAAATTATTATCGGGGTGATGCTGCTCGATTTTATCGGCGCATACTTCGTTCACTGGGTGGAGCACAAGGTAAAATGGATGTGGAAATTCCATCTGATCCATCACACCGATACCACCGTGGATGTAACTACCGGTCTCCGCCACCATCCAGGGGAAACGGTGTTTCGCATCGGGTTCACCATTATGGGCGTTTTTCTGGTCGGTGTACCGATCGGGATTGTGATGCTCTATCAAAGTATCTCGGTGCTTTTTGCACACCTGACCCACGCCAACATCAACATGCCGCGAAAGGTGGATCGCGCCATCTCGTACCTGTTTGTGACACCCAACATGCACAAAGTTCACCACCACTACATGCAGCCGCTCACCGATACCAACTACGGCAACATCTTTGCGATATGGGATCGTATATTTGGCACCTATGCCGAGGTTAATGATCCGAAGGAGATCAGGTATGGAATTGATACTCATATGGATCCCGAGGAGAACGACCGTGTGGGAAACCTTCTAAAGATTCCGTTTCAAGAGTATCGTCCGCCGCGTGGGAAAGACGAGAAGCACAAGCGGGAAGTGGATTAGCAGGACATAATTCCGCTTCGATATAGTCATCCCGGCCCCCGAGCCGGGATCTCCCATTCCTGTTCGATCTGCAGATCCAGACATTGGCAAACCTTTCCTCGCTGCATAGATGGGAGATCGCGGATCGGAGTCCGCGATGACGATGGATAGTTCATCAGCGGAGCTGATGTGTTCTTGCGTCTCGGTGCAGAGCACCTGGACGAGCATGGTTCCTGGGCGAAATTCTTTAACTGCATTATGGCGTATCTGTTCGCTGAATTCTCGTCGTTTTCGGAGTTTTCGATAATTCATAACTTGTGCATTTTTTGGTTAAGCTATGTTAGAGACAGACACCTCCTGCACCCTGTACCCTGCACCTTGAACCTTGAAACGCGGGTCAGCGACGCCGCCCTGCTTGTTCACTCATTTCTTACTGCGTCGGCGGGATCCACATCGGCGGCGCGGAGGGACGGATACCAGCTTGCGGCTACGCACAGGATCATCGTAACGCCGAGTATCAGTACAATATCCCACGGGTTAATAGATATCGGATACGCACTAATGATAAATGCAGAGGAGAGTTTCACAAGCTCAAGTTCCTGCTGCGCGATGGCGAGTAAAATTCCGGCAACTCCGCCAATTCCGCAGCCTATCAGGCCAATCTGCAGACCCTGCATCCGAAAAATCTGCCGAATTTTCTTTTTCGACATTCCCATCGACATCAGAATTCCGATATCTTTTCTTTTCTGCAGCACAATCATCGTCAGTGATCCCACAATATTGAGAGCAGCTACCAGAATTATGATCATCAAAATTACATACGATCCCCATTTTTCCACCATCATCACATCGTAAAGTGGTTTTTGCAAATCATACCAGCTCGAAATCCTGTAATCCGGCCCGAGCTCTGCTTCGAGTTCACGTTTCACACGAGAAGCATCATCAGTATCGGTCAGCTTTAAATCGAAACCGGTTACCTGGTTCTGCATGTTGAATAGCCGCTGAGCCGCAAGCAGGTCGATATAGACAACATCTCCTTCAATAATCTGCTGTATGGAATACGTACCGCTAACGTTAAACCGGCTGGCCCTCGGCGCAGAAAACTGGGTGAGTGCGCGGCGCATACCGGTGGTGCTAAGCAACGCAGCTTCATCCCCCGGGTCGATTCCAAAGCGGTTACTAAGCGCCTCGCTTATCACCACACCCGGACGATTATTTTGAACCGAAAGATCAAACACCCCGGTTTTCACACTATTTTCAAGCTCGTTAAGACGAATATATCCATCCTGCTCCACTCCCCTGACGGTGACGACCTCGTTCCGGCCGTCCCTGAAAGCGAGCATCACTTTTCCATCAATGTAGGGTGTTAATTCTACTACATCGGGATTTGAAGCGACTGTTTCCAGAAAATCAGGGTTTTGTGCCATCACCCGGGAGTCGGCCATTTCGATCCGGATATCGGGATCAAAAGAGAGTAAAAATCCTCGAATTACATCAAAAAAACCGTTAAATACTGAGAGAATCACAATCAGCAGGGCAGTCCCAATAGTAATCCCGGCAATACTGATTCCGGTAAGAATCGATATCAGCGAAACATGTTTTCGGGAAAAGAGGTAACGCCCGGAAATAAAACGAACAACATTCATCTTCTTTAATACTTGTATTTATCCATAGCTTTAGGTTCCTTTTTGTGGAGGAGCTTCTATATCAGCAGTACCCGATTGATGGTCTTAAAAAAATACGTCACATAACATAATCCCACAGATTTGAAACAGTCGACTCTTAAAATCGAAGAAATTCAAGCCATATCCAACGGCTCACACGGCAACATATTTTCAGTGCTTGGGTTGCATTCTGCAGATATTAACGGAAAGGAAAAATTGGTGTTCAGGGCATTCAGGCCGGATGCTGAGTCGCTTGAGCTGATTATCCCTTCCAGAAATAATCCGGTTTCCATACCACGGATTGAAGGAACGGATCTCTTCGAATATGTTTTTCCGCGCAGAAAAAACCGATTCTCCTACCAGTTAAAAATTACCGGGCACACCGGTGATACCTACACCCTTGAGGACGCGTATCGTTTTGATTCCCTGATTTCAGAGTTCGATCTTCAGCTTTGGGGGGAGGGAAATCACCATCATGCATATCGATGGATGGGCGCTCACCCAAAAACAGTGGATGAGGTTGACGGCGTTCATTTTGTTGTTGTTGCCCCAAACGCAGATCGCGTGAGTGTGATAGGCGAATTTAACGGCTGGGACGGGCGAACGCACTGTATGAGGAAACATCCCGCACAGGGCATCTGGGAAATTTTTATACCGCATGTTATATCGGGCGACTTCTATAAGTATGAAATTAAATCAGCAACTTCGGATGTGCCGTTCAAGAAATCTGATCCTTACGGTTTCTTTTCCGAGTTGCGGCCCGGTACCGCATCCATCGTTTTTGATAGCAGCTACAAGTGGAAGGATGATCAATGGCTGAATAAACGAAAGAAGGTTCAGGCGGATGATCAGCCGGTTTCGATCTACGAAATTCATGCCGGATCCTGGAAACGGCACACCGACCGCGACCCCGGTTTTTTCTCCTACAGAGATCTTGCAGATACTCTTGTTCCATATGTAAAGGAACTTGGATTTACACACATAGAGCTGATGCCGATTGCGGAACATCCGTACGATCCCTCCTGGGGATACCAGATAACCGGTTATTTTTCGCCCACCAGCCGTTTCGGAAACCCCGATGATCTGCGCTTTTTTATCGACCGGTGCCACAGTGAAGGAATTGGTGTTGTGGTAGACTGGGTTCCCGCACATTTCACTAAAGATGATCACGGCCTGCGCAGATTTGACGGCACGGCGTTCTACGAACACGAAGATCCCCGAATTGGTGAACATAAAGACTGGGGAACCAATATTTTTAACTTCGGCCGCACCGAGGTGATGAATTTTCTGATCTCCAACGCAATCTACTGGCTTGAGGAGTTCCATATCGACGGATTGCGCGTTGATGCCGTGGCTTCCATGCTCTACCTGGACTACTCTCGCGATGAAGGCGAATGGCTGCCCAACCAATATGGCGGCCGGGAAAACCTTGAAGCGATTCACTTTTTGAGGCGATTTAATGATCTCGTTCACGAATATTTTCCAGGTGTACTTACGATGGCTGAGGAATCCACATCATGGCAGGGAGTCTCAAGACCAACCTCATCCGGCGGCCTCGGTTTCGACCTGAAGTGGAACATGGGATGGATGAACGACACGCTCGATTACATGGAGAAAGACCCGATCTACAGGCGCTATCACCAGGATCAGCTCTCATTTTCTATGATCTATGCATTCACCGAGCAGTTTCTGCTTCCGCTTTCGCATGACGAAGTCGTTCATATGAAGCAGTCTCTCATCAGCAAAATGCCGGGAGATGACTGGCAGAAGTTTGCAAACCTCAGGTTGCTTTATACCTACATGTATGGCCATCCCGGGAAAAAGCTTCTTTTTATGGGCAGTGAATTCGCTCAATGGAGTGAATGGACAGAAGCCAACTCCATCGACTGGCACCTGCTTCAATGGGAAAATCACAAGGGTGTTCAAAGGCTTGTAAAAGATCTCAATACCATCTACAAAAAAGAGACGGCCATGCACGAAATCGATTTCAACTGGGAAGGTTTCCAGTGGATTGATATCAGTGATGCAGACAACAGCCTGTTATCTTTCATCCGCCGGGGGCGTGGTCACGACGATTTTCTCGTATTTATACTGAACTTCACACCAACTGTACACTATTCTTATAAATTTGGTGTGCCAAAACCCGGAAAATATTCAGTACTTTTAAACAGTGACTCTGAATTCTACGGCGGCAGCAATACCGGGCCCGGGTTGGTTCAGGCGGTTGAGGGAGCCTGGCACAGTCAGCCAGCGAATGTTACCATTCAGGTACCTCCGCTTGCCGCACTTGTTTTAAAACCAGAATTATAAAAAATAATTTACATGAGATTTCCCCGTTCGAGTGGTACACTTGTACATCCAACCTCTTTTCCTTCGAAATATGGTATGGGTGATATGGGTAGGGAGGCCTACACATTTATCGATTTTTTAGAATCAACCAGGCAAACAATCTGGCAGGTTTTGCCGCTTGGCCCTACAGGGTATGGCAATTCACCCTACGCCAGTTATTCTGCTTTTGCTGGTAATGCATACTTAATCAGCCTTGATCTGCTGCACGAAAAAGGGCTGTTATCCCGACAAGAGTGCCAAGACGCCGAGCTTCCCGTATCGGTAACCGCAGAATATGAGAAGTCATATCAAAATAAGGAAAAGCTCTACCAAATTGCGTTCAGGCGATACAAAAACGCCGCAACTGCCAGTGATAAAAAAAAGCTCAGCACTTTCAAAAAAAGCAATAAGTACTGGCTTGAAGACTACACCCTATTTATGGCATGCTCCATTTCAAATAACAGGGATTCGTGGAATACATGGGATCCTGATGTTGCACAGCGGAAAACTTCCGCTCTCAAAAAGTTAAGAAAAGAGTTTGCCGATGAAATTGAATATCATACCTGGCTGCAGTTCGAGTTTTTTAACCAGTGGTATGCGCTGAAAGAGTACGCCAACTCAAAAAATATCCGGGTTGTAGGTGATATTCCCATTTTTGTGGATCACAACAGTGCGGATGTCTGGAGCCATCCCGAATATTTTGAAGTGGACAAACAAGGGAACCGAAAACTTGTGGCCGGTGTGCCGCCTGATTATTTCAGTGAAACAGGACAGCTTTGGGGAAATCCTCTCTACAAGTGGAGTAAGCTGAAAAAAGATAACTTCTCCTGGTGGATAGAGCGTTTCAGGCAGATGTTTGATCTGTATGATTTGATCCGGGTGGATCATTTTCGCGGGTTTGATGAGTATTGGGAAGTAGCAGCAAGCGAAAAAACAGCCATCAAAGGACACTGGGTAAAAGCACCCGGAACTGAACTTTTTGAAACGATCAAAAAAGAGCTGGGAGAACTCCCCATCATTGCAGAAGACCTCGGAGTGATGACGCCCACTGTTGAGGAGCTGCGCGACAAATTTAACTTTCCGGGCATGAAAATTCTTCAGTTCGCTTTTGACTCCGATTCAACAAACAACTTTTTACCTCACAACTATTCACAAAATTGTGTTACCTATACGGGAACGCACGACAACGATACATCCATCGGATGGTATCAATCTGCTCCGGAAGTGGAACAGCACAGAGCCCGGGAATACACAAGAAGCGACGGGAACAATATCCACTGGGAGCTGGTTCGATTGGGCATGTTATCGGTAGCTGATCAGGCTATTTTCCCCCTGCAGGATTTTATGAATCTCGACTCATCACACCGAATGAACACGCCCGGAACTGTAGGCAGCAACTGGATGTGGCGCTACACTCCTGACATGCTTGAAAATGTAGATTCTGATTATATTCGGAAATTAATTGAGATGAGTAACCGGGCGCCCGGATAGAATCACGACCATCTTCAGATCGGTGCTTTTATTCAAAAGCATCGTTTTGTATCTTAGCAAATTAGCAATTAACTATAAAAACCTGAATGTCGTTTCACCTTAGTAATCTTCCGCAGCGAACCGGAAAGCCACGCACAAAAGGAATTACCCTTGCTCTCGACTCGGGGTTTAGTGTCCGGCAGGCAGAAGATTTTTGCAGTGCGGCCTCCCAACATATTGATATTGTTAAATTTGGATGGGGCACATCTTATGTTACTGCAAATCTCGAAGAGAAAATAAATATTTACAAATCGTATAATATTCCTGTTTATTTTGGCGGAACATTGTTCGAAGCGTACGTTTTGAGGAATGAACTCGACCGGTATATTGAGTTTCTGAAGTTCCATGAAATTACACTTGTTGAGGTTTCAAACGGCACCATCCGCTTGTCCGATCACAAAAAGCTGAATATTATACACCGTCTCAGCAATGAATTTACTGTACTCTCTGAAGTTGGCAGTAAAAACCCGAATGAAATTATACCGCCTTATAAATGGGTTAAAATGATTAATAATGAACTCGAGGCCGGATCCTGGAAAGTTATTTGCGAGGCACGCGAAAGCGGCACTGTTGGTGTTTTTCGACCAAACGGGGAGGTCCGATCCGGGCTTATTGAAGAGATTACAGATCAAATCCCACAAGAATCACTTATTTTTGAATCCCCTCAAAAGGATCAGCAGATCTGGTTCATAAAAAAATTTGGCCCCAACGTTAACCTCGGCAACATCAAACCCGAAGAGGTTATTTCTGTTGAAACTCTGCGGCTGGGACTCCGGGGGGATACGCTTCTCGATTTTTTCACCATTGATTCAACCACCCATGAATCCCAAAACGGGAGTGAAACATCCAACCGTTCACAGGAGAACTATTAACAACCGAACCACTTTATTATCATGAAAATACTATATGCAGCCACTGAAATTGCCCCGTTCGCAAGAATGACCTATACAGCAGACCTTCTGCGTTTTTTACCGGCTTCACTGCAGGATAAAGGGTTTGAAATTCGAATTCTGCTGCCAAAATTCGGCTCTATTAACGATAGAAGAAATCGGTTACATGAAGTGATCCGGCTCTCTGGAATTGAAGTAGAAGTAGGCGGAGAGATTGACACAATGAAAATTAAAGTAGCATCCATCCCGAATGCTAAATTGCAGGTATATTTCCTGGATAACGATAAATATTTCAAGCGAAAAGCGATGTTTGACGATCCAAAATCGGGAGATTTTTACGATGATAACGATGAGAGACTGGCCTTCTACAATAAAGGAGTACTTGAAACTGTTATAAGCCTCGGATGGGAACCGGATATTATTCACTGCCACGACTGGCCGGCCGGACTCATTCCGCTGCTCGTAAAAACGAAGTACAAAGACGAGAAAATTTTCAAAAACACACAAGTGGTGTACAATCTGCATCACGCCGAAAACAAAGGCCACTTCGAAAACAACAACATTTTGAAATTGTTAGGTCTTCCCGACTCTGTTGATATCGATAATCTTACCGAAAACGGAAAGGTTGATCTATTGAAACTTGGCCTGAAACATAGTGACCACGTGGTTACAGGGAATCACCTAAAAGATCAATTCGACGATCTGTTCAAAGAATTAAACATCAACCCAATAAAAATTCAGGGCTCGCCCGAAGATGTATCAGACAAATTCGCAGACTATTACCGGTCAATCGCCGGAGACGAGAATTAATTCCTCCCAATCGCCCAAACAAAGAACCTTATTTAACAAAGTTAATAAAGGCAGCAGATCCATGATCTCTGCCTTTATGGTTCTTGCCTTATTTATTTTTATATCAGCTTGCGACAACGAGGGAATCGTAGGGGAAGGACTGAACCCCAGCGGTGAACGCGTTCAGACGTCTACTTATCCACTCACTGATATTGAGATATTGCAGGGTAATGGCTTTTCCGGACAGCTGGGTCAGTCTGCACTTGGAAAAGTGGATGACCCATTTTACGGTTCAATCCACGCTTCTGCATTGATAAAGCCAAGTATCAACCCTGAAGATCTTGACGAGTTTCCATCAGACCACAATCTCAGGCTTATCCTGGAGTTCAACACTGTTAAATACGGTGATGAAAACAGTGTGTCAGAATACAACCTGTATGAAATTAATCAGCGATGGCGGGGGCCTGCAATCACATATAATAACCCGGTTTCGTATGATGAAACAAATCTGCTGGGTTCATTTCAAGTGACCGATGAGAGTTCTATTGAAGTCGATCTGGATAGTGAATGGGTAAATCGGTACCGGAACTACTTTAACAGTGACGATGCACAAAGAGATTCACTCTACCGATTTGAATTTCCCGGCCTTGCCGTTGTTCCGGCCGATCAAAACAATAGAATTGATTTTCTGCGCAATCAAACGTCCGCAAATGATACCACCGATATCGAAGTCACACGATTTCTTATTGAAAACCAGCAGGATTCTGTAATTGCAACGGTTCCCCTGCTCGATTTTGGTACATCTTTCGAACGCAGTGATGAACCAGAAACAGATAATCTGATTCTTCATAATACGCTCGAACAGATTTTGAAAGTAAATTTAAATATTGATGAATCGGAATTTGCAGGAAAGGAGATCGTTAACGTTCAGCTTGTGTTTGATATCGACACAACCCCGGGCGAAACTGCTCCGCCTGGATTCATCCGGCCTCAAACTCAGCAGTTACGTGCACACTATTTTAGCTCTGAGCCGTTAAACATTGCATCTGAAATATTTACTACCTCAGCCTATGCCGGTACAGTCCGTGATAGCGAGGCGGAGCAATTCAGAATTAATGTTTCAAGTTATTTTATCGATAATATGTTTGGTGATTTTGATTTCACACCGCTCTACATCTCCAATCAGCTGGTAAACGGTTTTATATATCCGTTGTCACTGTATGGCCCGGACGCGCCGGAAGATTTGCGACCCCGATTAATTATCACCACAATAAATCCTGAAAACTGATATGTATCGTAGAGTTTTTCTTCTTTTATCTTTGATTTTTCTCATTCCAGCGCTGGTGATGTCGCAGGTGATTGAACCGAATAAATCGAGATCAGGTTCAATATACTCCGGAATTGGATTTGGCAATCCAGCAAATCTCAACTCCTCGCACACCAACGGCATGGGGTTATCGGGAGTAGCAACACCCAGTTCTTTTGCACCAAGTTTGTCAAACCCTGCACATTGGGCACTTTCAGAACTTACCCAGGCACAGCTCACAATGGGGATGACAAACTACGACGCAACTGACGCGTTTTCCTCAGCTACAAATTCACAATTTGCATTTGATAACTTTCAGTTTGTATTTCCGATTTTACGAAACCAGCTGGGAGCTTCCATTTCGTTTTCACCGGTAACGCGATCTGATTTTGCCCGTATTGAGCAAGAAAGCTTTCAAATCATTGGCTCTGCTGATCCCGTTGATTATGCTTCGAGCTCAATCGGCTCTGGTGGCGTCAACCGATTTGAATTTGGCCTGGGTTATCGCGTCAACTCGAATCTCACACTGGGGTATGCCGTTTCAGCCCATGTAATGTCAATTACAGAAGAAATCACAACGTCCTTCTCTGATAATCAATTCCAGCGGGGCGGACAACCAAGTGTTATTACAGATGAAATTACCGGTGCAGGTTTAGGAAACCGCTTTGGTGTGTTCACAAGATTTAGTGGGTTATTCGGCTCCAGGGACCGTGTAGAACTCGCAGCAACAGCCAACTTGCCTGTATCGATAAACGGCGACCGGTCTCTGCGAACGTTTCGCATAGTAAATACTCAGCCGCGCCGGGTTAGCCTGAACGATGGTCTTCCATCCAGAGAGGGAACGGTAAAGTTACCATTGGAAATTAACACCGGGCTTACGTATTATTTAAACCCGTACCATAACTTTTCTGCTGAGTTTCAGTACCAAAATTGGGAGGATGCAGAATTTAGTTATAATTTAACAGAACAGGGATACTACAAGGATAGAACCAAAGTTGGCGTTGGCTATCAGTATCATCCGTTCCTGAACCAGCAAGCAAGCGGGTTCTTCTCTAATTTCAGGTATAGTTTAGGCGCAACATATGATAATGGCTTTCTTTCTATATCAGACCAGGATATTGAAACAGTGATGTTTCATGCAGGTTTAACCATACCCTCACAACGTAGCCGATCATCCATTGATTTGAGTTTTAATTATGGTGTTCGGGGAACAGAATCTGAGAGTTTGGTTAAAGAAAATATATGGGGATTCAAACTCTCATTAAATCTTGCAGAATTTATGTTCCTGAGACAACGTTTTCAATGATCATAATAAAAAACTGCACACGTATACGAACCAAGATTACAGACCAATGAAAAGATACATCGCAATTTTACTTTTTGTGGCAGGTTTCTCATCTGTGGCGCATGCACAAAGCGAGCCCCCTTACGGAATGAGTGAAATCGCAGCATACTCCATTTTTTACGACAATTATACGCAGGGCGATTACGATATGGCACTGCAGTTCGGCCGATGGATGCTCGAGAAAAAACCACGCACAATTGAAGGTTTCGGCAGATTCAGCCTCCCCACTCAGTATAACAGAATGAGACGGATCTATACCGAGAAAGCGGACCTTCAGTCAGATCCCGCCCTTAAAGAAGCCTATCTCGACTCTGCCATCTATGTTTTTGAAGATGCACTGGCTACATTTTCAGAAGACGAAATCGATGTATTTGAATGGACATTCAACAAGGGACAGTTCTACCAGCGCCACTCCGGAAATATCGATGGCGGGATGGATAGAGCTCTGGAAATTTATGAAGAACTTTTTGAGTCGCATCCCGGACGTCTTACAGAAGCAGCCGACGGCTACTACGCCAGACTTTTGTTAAACAATTATGTAAGTAACGGAGAACGCCAAAAAGCTCTTGATATGATCGATATTATCGAGCCAATTGGAGGAGCAGAAGTGCAAAGTGCTATCAGTGATGCTCGAAACGAAATCTTTTCAGATCCCGAAGAGAGGATTGAATTTATCGAAAGCCAATTGGCTGACACACCAGATAATGAAGATCTTTTAAATGAACTCGCTTCACTCTTTGAAGCCCAGGGAAACAGGGATCGGGCTATTGAAGTTGCTCAACGCCTCTATGACGTGAACCCTAATTTTACACACACGCGTAAACTAGCGGATTATGCAAAAGCTGATGCTCAGAATGAGCTTGCAAACCGCTATTTAAAAGAAGCGCTTGAAAAAACTGACGATCGAACTATTCGCAGAAATATTACGCTTGAGATTTCTGAAGTCTATCAGAATATGGATCAATTTCAGAATGCCAGAGATTATGCAAGACAAGCAATTGCAATTGACGGAAACTGGGGTGAGCCCTATCTGAGGATTTCATCTATCTATGCAGCTACGATTTCACGCTGCACAAGAAACAGAACCATTGACAGGGATGACAGAAGAGTTTACTGGCTTGTAATGGATTATCTTGACAGAGCACGAGATGTAGATCCATCCGTAGCAAACACGGTTCGCAGCCGGTATGCCACCTACGAACCGGTTGTACCCTCTACACAAGATAAATTCTTCAGGGATTGGGAAACTGGTCAGGAACTGCGCATTGACGGCTCGGCCCACCAATGCTATGCCTGGATAAATGAAACGACACGGGTTCGATAATTTTTATTCTCTTCAATTCCTTTCTATATTTAGTGAAGCGATAAAAATCGCTTCACTTTTCTTCATCAGCTTCTCACTTCTATAACTGCCGGTTTTTCAAATCATTGAATTCTGGGATTCCTGAAGCGACAATTAATCATTATTTAAATTAGTGTATGGCACGTTCAAAAAAAGGTAAAGGACGGAACTACAAAAAAAGCAATAAAAAAGGGACCAACGGAAACGTATTCATCCCAAAGTTTCACCACAATCAGAAAACAAGGATCGGAGGTCGCTTCAGCGGCATTCTTGAAATAAATCAGAAGGGGTATGGATTTATCCGAAAACTCGATTATGAGTTCAGCTATAATCCAAAAGACCCATTTCTGAAACCGGACGAAGTGAAATACCACGATTTGCGATCCGGCCTGATTATGGAAGGTGAGTTTGAAGAAGATCAGAGCGGAAACCGGCACGTTCATTCTATCGAAAAAATAAACGGTAACCCTCCTGAGTTCTGGCAAAAAACCAATCGGTTTGAGTTGCAAACTCCTATCATGCCGAATGAACAAATAAAACTTGGCCATAATCCGTCGGATCATGAGCTGCGTGTGATGGACTTGATCTCCCCAGTTGGCAAAGGTCAGCGTGCCTTGATTGTCGCCCCTCCCCGAACCGGGAAAACCGTGCTTCTAAAGAAAATCGCCCGAAGTATTACCGAAAATTATCCCAACATCAGTACCGCAATTCTGCTGGTTGATGAACGCCCCGAAGAGGTCACGGATTTTATTCGATCCACCAATGCCGAGGTTTTTGCATCTTCAAATGATAAACCAACCGACAGCCATGTGCGAATCTCAGAGATGGCGCTTGGCTATGTGAAAAGAAAAGCAGAATGTGGCCAGGATGCAGTTCTTCTCATCGATTCGCTTACACGCCTTGGCCGATCCTATAACGCAGTGCAGTCCAACAGCGGACGAACACTATCGGGTGGTCTCGATATTCGTGCTCTCGAAATCCCGAAAAAAATCTTCGGTTCAGCAAGAAAAATTGAGGGCGGCGGTTCGTTAACCATTATCGCAACCTGTCTTGTTGAGACTAATTCAAGAATGGATGACCTTATTTTTGAAGAGTTCAAAGGAACCGGTAACCTGGAGCTCGTACTGGACAGAGAGCTGGCAAACGACAGGATTTACCCGGCCATTAACATCGCCGCATCCGGCACGCGAAATGAGGACAAATTCATTACCGACTCCATCGAAGAACGAAATATGGTGAGACGCTTTCTTCTCAAAAAGTCACCAAAAGAGTCGATGCTAATGCTCATGAAAGTAATTGAGCGAACCGAAAGCAACGAAGAACTCTTTGCACAGCTTGCAGCCACAACGTAGTTTTCTCCGTTTTTAAATGGTGAAAGCAGGCTTCAATTCAGAGTGGAGTTTGTTGCGCTATTATCTCAAAAATTTGAAGATCTGATATCAGCCTGGTCCTTTTATCTTAGCCGTGCAGTCAATGCACCTGCAGATCAGCGAGGTCTTCGAGAAACTTTTTGAAGGCCGGCGTATCATATTTGGCCATTCCCTGCTTTTCCATGGCTATTTTTCCGTCCGGAGTGATCACATAAGTGGTGGGCAGCAGATCACTCTGAAAAATGTCACGGTCCCGACCCCGGTAGTGATAGATCGGCAGATCAAGATCGCGGCTCTCCATAAATCTTTCCGCTTCAGAAAAATCTTCATCCATTGACACCAGGATAAAACTGTAGCCTTCCCGGTCTTTGAAGGTTGAATAGAGATTGGCAATCGACGGCATTTCTGCAATACAAGGGGGACACCAGCTTGCCCATACATTCAGAAAAACTACATTTCCCTTGTGTTCGGCCAGGCTTTGCGTTCTATGGTCTTTATCAGCAAAGTAGAACTCCGTACCGGCATCCCTCATCTCATCATAATCGATACTCAGAGAGGGTGTAATCAAACCTGTCGCCAGAAAGGCACGCTGTACGGTTCCGATTACCTGTGTATGATAGCCAGTGAGATAGAGCGTCAGTGCCGCGATCACTATTACACTCCACTCAATCAGTGATCGCCTGAAGCTCTTCTCTTTCTTTTCTGAAGATTCTTTATTAGCCATAATCTAATTTCCGGCGCACCGGGTTAATCCGGAATCAGGGGCGAATATTAATCTCTATTTTCTCGGGATCTTTATTTAGAGTAATCAGTGCATTTTTCACGCGCTCCCCAATCTGCAGAAACGATTTTGCAGCCGGCGAATCGGGCTGTGCTTCAACGACCGGCGTTCCGCTGTCTGATGTTTCCCGGATATTTTCCTGCAGTGCCACTTCCCCAAGAAATGGAACTTCGAGTTTCTGTGCTAATTTTCGTGCTCCGTGTTTTCCAAATATGTAATATTTTTTCTCGGGCATATCGGGCGGTGTGAAATAGGCCATATTTTCGATGATACCCAGCACAGGAACATCTACTTTACCAAACATTGCCACTCCTTTACGAGCGTCGTCAAGTGCTACCGTTTGAGGTGTAGATACAATCACAGCGGCGGTAAGCGGAACTGTCTGAACAATGGTAAGCTGAATGTCGCCTGTGCCGGGTGGCAGATCGAGAACGAGGTAATCCAGCTCCCCCCACTTCACCTCTTGCATAAACTGTTTTACTGCGCTCGTCACCATCGGTCCGCGCCAGATCATCGCCTGGTCGGTATCCACAAGAAAACCCATCGACACGAGGTGAACGCCGTGTTTATAAATGGGGACAAGTTTTTTATCTGTGGTGATATTCGGCCGTTCAGTTACACCAAACATCGTTGGAACGCTGGGACCGTAAATATCGGTATCAAGCAGTCCCACGGAATGTCCCGCTTTGGAGAGGGCAACCGCAAGATTTGCCGCAACTGTAGATTTACCAACGCCACCCTTCCCGGATGCCACAGCAATTATATTTTTCACACCCGGAAGTACAGGCTGCTGCTGACCTGCATTTTGTTGCTGAGGTTGAGGAGCTGCATCATCCCCATCAAGCTCACGCTTTTTGGAAATATTGATCCCCACCGTGATGTCGAGAACAGCCTCTTTATCCACAAATTTATGAACAGCTTCCGTGCACTGCTTTTTCAGATCAGCAGCAAGCGGTTTATTTTCGGAAGGCAGCTCCAGAGTAAAAGAAATATATTTTTCCTGGACGATCAGATCCTGGATCAAGTCCAGTGTGATCAGATCTTTTTCATATTCAGGATGCAAAACGTGTGTTAATGCGGTAATTACCTGCTCTTTTCGTATCGCCATCAGATTGTTTTCAACTTCAATTTCAGTTGCAACAAAAATAGGGAATATTCACGGTTTTATAAACGCGAGTTCAAACAGTTTGATTTGATTTATTTCTTACAGATGCAGTTTTGTATTGATAAATTGAGCAACTTGTTTTGTTAAGCAGAAACATTTTTGATTTACACATCAAATGTTCAATTAAGTATAAAATTGGTTAACTTTTGTGTTTAACCAATTTATCATTCGTATTGAGTAAACATCCCCAGAATTTTACACTGGTTACTGATCCGGCCATCATTCCGGTTCCGGGAAATAAGGTGATTGAAGAGTTCATCGGAAAGATCAATACCGGAACCGAATCTGTCTCTGTTGCACGGATGGAAGCTCCCTCCGGATGGGATGAGCCTGAACAGACACCGGAATTTGATGAAATCACCATCATGGTGAAAGGCCGTATAAATGTTCAAACAGAGCATGAAACTGTCACGCTATCAGAAAATCAAACGATCCTGATTCATAAAAACAGCACTGTGAGATATAGTAACCCTTTTGACGAAACTGCTGTATATTGGGCCGTTTGCATTCCCGCATTTTCAAATGAAATCGTAAATCGACGAACAGATTCACCCGATGTCTAAAAAGACCGTTTTCTACCCAAAACATAAAAAAGCCGGAGCAAAACTTATCGATTTCGGCGGATTTTTGATGCCTGTTCAGTACGCCGGGATTAAACAGGAACATCATGCGGTGCGGGAAAAAGCCGGAATATTTGATGTCTCACATATGGGGGAATTTTTTGTGAACGGTCCGAATGCGCTTCCCCTGATTCAAAAAATTTCGATAAACGACGCTTCAAAGCTGAAGCCGGGGAAAGCTCAATACACGGCAATGTGTTATGAGAATGGCGGAATTGTGGATGATCTGCTGGTATATATGCTCAATGATGAATCGTATATGCTAGTGGTAAACGCTTCAAACATCGAAAAAGACTGGGATTGGATCACAAGTCAAAATGATCTGAATGCAGATATTGAAAACCGATCTGACGATATTGCGCTGATAGCACTTCAGGGGCCGGAATCTGCAAACATTCTCAGCCAGATTACAGAAGAAGATCTTGTTAACATCGGCTTTTACAGCTTTAAAACCGGAATTGTTGCCGGAGAGAAAGATATCATTATATCAGCAACCGGATATACCGGTGAAAAAGGCTTTGAACTTTATATCGACACGCGCAGCGCAGATCCATTGAAAATCTGGGATGCAATTCTGGAAGCAGGGACTCCGCACGGACTGGAACCTGCCGGACTTGGCGCCCGTGATACTTTGCGGCTGGAAATGGGTTTCGCTCTGTATGGAAATGATATCACCAAAGACACACACCCTCTTGAAGCGCGTATGGGATGGCTTACAAAACTTGAAAAAGATTATTTTGTAGGAAAAGATGCGATCCTCAAAGCCAAAGATAACGGACTTCATCGAAAACTCATGGGATTTGAAATAAACGAACCCCGCAAGGTACCGAGAGCCGGGTATGACCTTGTTAACGGTGATGGAGATAAAATCGGTTATGTTACAAGCGGAACTCAATCCATTACCCTTGGTAAGGGTATAGGTATGGGTTACATTCAATTACCATATACTGAGCCGGGAACAGAAATTCATGTTGTAATACGGAAAGATCACGTTCCGGCAACAGTTACCAAACCACCATTTTTAAAAAAATAATCTGTAAGACAGCTACTAATGGCAAATTTGAAAACGTTAGATGTATTTTTTTCATCCCAGTCTTTTCACGAGGAAGAGCTGAGAAATAAAGTTGTGGTAGTGATTGATGTGCTGCGAGCCTCCTCCACAATTATTACTGCGCTTATGAACCAGGCGAAAGGAATTATCCCCGTTGAGGATATGGGTGAAGCGAGCAGAATCTCACAAAGTGTGGGTTCCGACAACCTTCTGCTGTGTGGTGAAAAAGACGGCATTAAAATTGAAGGCTATGATCTTGGAAACTCTCCTTTTGAGTACAACTCTGATACTGTAAAAAACAAAACGCTCATTCTAAATACCACAAACGGTACAAAAGCGATTAAAAAAGCGGTGGGATCAGCCGAACTCTACGTCGGTTCTTTTTTGAACCTTTCTACTATTGTTCAAACATTACACGAAGAGGAAAAAGATATTGTGCTTGTATGTGCGGGATGGAGACGCCGTATGGCAATTGAAGACCTCCTGTTTGCGGGTAACATCGTTCACAAATTAGGGAACGGTTCCCTGCACCCAGAGGCTCGTGATGGAGCAAAGGTAGCATTCGGTCTTTACGATAAGTTCCGGGATAATATCCCCGAGGTAATCCATAGTTCAAACCACGCCGTGCGCCTGAAAGATCTTACGGACGAAAAAGATGTGGATTACTGCTCACAAACCGATATCTGCGATATTTTACCTGTATTAAACGACGGGATCATCACAAATTTTTATGCCAAAAAAGAAGTCTAAAAATTCGTTTTTAAGTAATTTCGACACCACCCGAAAGCTGGAGGTGGCGGGCATTCTTATTATTTCAGTTGCGGTATTGCTGCTTTTGAGTATCGCATCATATAATCCGAATGATTACGGGATTGTTAAATCCATGAGTCCCGGTGCTATATTCTCTGTAGACCAGGGCCCGGCATTGAACATCAACAACTGGCTTGGTGTGGTAGGAGCTTATATCTCCCATTTTCTCGTTCATTCGCTTTTCGGATTCACCAGCCTGATTCTCCCTGTAATGATCGCCTCATTCGGCTGGTATCTATTCCGGCAAAATGACCTGCAAGAACTCGGATGGCCACTGGCCTATGGTGTTTGGGTTATGCTGCTCTTTTCCACACTGTTTGGCTGGTTTCATAATGAACTTGAGCTGCTTACGACCATTTGGAGCGGTAATTTCGGCCTTGGAACTGCGGCCATCCTTCAGAATATCCTTGGAATTGGTTCTATTGTCATACTTTCTGTACTGATTTTTGTATCTGCACTGATACTCGTTGACAGAGATTTACAGAAAACCATCGATACATTTAAAAGCTGGACCGGCGGCATGCGCGACGACCTACAGGAGCGCAAAGAGGAGAAGCAACGGAAAAAAGCCGCGCGAAAAGAACAGAAAGAGAAGGAGAAAAAAATTCGTCAGCAGCAAAAAGCTGAGCGGGCCATGAAGAACAGTTCGGCCATTAATGAGAACTCCGTATCTGAAGAATCATCCATTGATGATATTGTAGAACGTTCACAGCAAGAAGACCTCGAGCGCCGGGAGAACCAGAAAAAAGAGAGCGCCGAACTCGAAAAGAAACCACCTCGTGCAATTCTCGATAAGGGAGATTCAGCAGATATTTCTGAAGAAGATGATGATGTAGAAGTCTCTGTTTTTATTGGGGAAGGTGAAGAAGAGGCAAGTGATAGAGAATTGGATCGCCAAAACAGGAAGAAAGCCAGGGAAATTCCAGTCATCAAATATAAATTCCCGGGCATCGATCTGCTTGATTCACCTCCGAATGAAGGAAACGAAGTGGACCTGGAAGAGATCAAGCTCAACAAAAAAATTATTCTTGATAAGCTGAAACGCCACAAAATTGAGATTCTTTCAATTAATGCAATTGTAGGCCCAACAGTTACACTCTACGAACTTGAACCTTCGCCGGATGTAAAGATCAGCAAAATTGAAAGTTATGCCAACGATCTGAAAATGGCCACTGCCGCGCACGGACTCAGAATTATGGCGCCCATCCCCGGGCGGTCTGCTGTGGGTATTGAGGTACCGAACAGCTCTCGTGAAACGGTTTACATCAAGTCGGTTATTAATACCCGAAAATTCGTGGATACCGATATGGATCTGCCCGTGGCATTTGGTAAAACGATCGAAAATGAAGTCTTTATGATCGATCTCACTAAAATGCCCCACCTGCTGATTGCCGGTGCCACCGGGTCGGGTAAATCGGTTGGAATAAATACCATCATCACCTGCCTGCTTTACAAATGCCACCCGGATGATGTAAAGTTTGTGCTGATCGATCCTAAGAAAATTGAACTTTCGCTCTACCGAAACATTCAGAATCACTTCCTGGCCGTTTTACCCGGTGCTGAAGAGCCGATCGTCACCGATACCAGCAAGGCACTCGAAACACTGGAAAGTGTAACGCATGAAATGGACGAGCGCTATGAGCTGTTGAAGATGGCGATGGTGCGCGACATCAAATCGTACAATGAAAAGTTTAAAGATGGTGAACTGGATGAAGATCTTGGCCACAGACATCTCCCCTACATTGTTGTGATTATTGATGAACTTGCCGACCTGATGATGACTGCAGGTAAAAAAATCGAAGAGCCGATTGCACGCCTGGCACAGCTTGCCCGGGCGATCGGGATTCACTTGTGCGTGGCAACGCAGCGGCCTTCCGTTAACGTAATTACCGGTACCATCAAAGCAAACTTCCCGGCACGAATTGCCTACCAGGTAGCTTCAAAGGTCGATTCACGCACGATTCTGGATACCGGAGGTGCCGACCAGCTTGTGGGCCGGGGCGACATGCTTTTCACCAACGGAGCGGGAATGACCCGGATCCAGAATGCGTATGTATCCACAGAAGAAGTTGAGAAGATCACCCAGTTTATCGGAGTTCAGCAAGGCTTCAAGCAACCTTTTCACCTGCCCAGAGTAGAAGATGAAGAGTCGGGCATACCCGATCCGCTCGATGATATCGATGACCTGTTTAAAGATGCCGCTAAAATTGTAGTGCTTCACCAGCAGGGATCGGTTTCACTGCTTCAGCGAAAACTGAAGATTGGTTACAACCGTGCCGGAAGAATCATTGATCAGCTTTACAATGCGGGCGTAGTAGGGCCGTACCAGGGAAGCACCGCACGGGATGTCAAATTAACTGAAGAGGACGAACTCGAGGAGATTTATGAAGAACTTGGCCTTTAATAAACAACAATTACCGTTTGCCTTTATCCTCACCTTAATTTTTCTGGCCGGCGGATCTCTATTCGCCCAGGGGCAAAATACACCGGAATTTGACCGCCTGAAGGCAACTTTCGAAGATGGCCAAATTTTGCATGCTGATTTTTCACATCGCTACGAGGATTCATTCACCGGTGAAGTTCAAAGCAGCGAAGGTGAAATTTGGATAGGTAAAGAGCAGTACAAAATTGAAGGCTCCGGACAGATTATGGTAGTAGACGGCGACATTTCGCGCGTTTATGACAGTTCGAAAAACCGTGTGATTATCAGCGACTATATTGAAGAAGAGGATGATTTTGCCCCTTCCCGAATGCTACAGGGCGTGGATGAGAGCTATGTGGTGGAAGAATCCGCAACGGGTGATGGTCAGACTGAAATCATTCTGGTTTCTGATGATCCCTTTTCTATATTCGAACGGGTAACTATCCTGCTGAATCAAAGTGGCATGCCTGTAGAAATATTGGCTATTGACCAGGCCGAAAACAGGCTGATTACCCGCTTTTCCAATGGTTCATTTACGACACCATCAGACCAGCTTTTTCAAATTGATCCACCGGAAGACGCTGAACAGATCGATCTGCGATACAACTCACAATGAGTAAACGGGCGTTAAATGTTCTTATCTCACTTATTGTAGCCATATTGTTTATATGGCTTGCAGCCAGGAATGTAGATGCTGCAGAGTTCAGGGATCAAGTTGCAGCCGTTACTTTTTACTGGCTACCTTTTTTCATTCTTGCACTCTTGTTTAGTCACTATTTACGGGCTGAACGATGGCGGCTTCTGCTCAGCGAAGAAATCCGCGAGCAGACGCCACGATCTTCACTATTTGCCGGCGTAATGTTTGGCTATATGATGAACAATATTTTCCCCCGTTTAGGTGAAGTTTCCCGGCCGGTATACGTAGCAAAAAAACACGGGCTTAGTTCCGGTAATATGCTTGGTACCATCGTCCTGGAGCGATTGATTGATATTTGCAGCATGCTTGTTTTGATGGCCATTGTAGCGATATCGCTCAGCGCCGATTTTGAACTGCTTGAACAGTTGCTGGGTATAGACGGATGGGCCTGGTATACCTATTTAATCCTTCCGGCAATCTTAGCCGGTATTATTTTCTCGATCTGGTTTTTCTACAAAACACTAATGTATCTCGATCAAAAGAATACAATTTCAAACCCGCTTTTCCAGAAAGTTGTTAAATTAGGACGATCTTTTGGAGAGGGAATGATCTCCATCAGGCATATAAAAAACTGGCCGCTTTTTATTTTACTCACATCCGGGATCTGGATTGGTTATATCGCAATGACCTACATTCCGTTCTGGATGCTCAATCTGCAAGCCGATTTTGGACTTACGGTACAGTCTGCCATTGTCTTAACGATAGTTTCATCCATTGGAGTGAGTATTCCCACACCTGCAGGAATCGGATCCTACCACCTGCTGATACAGCAATCAATGTGGCTGCTGTATGGTGTGCCGCTCGCAACAGCACTCACATTTGCGACAGTTGCGCACGGAGTTACAATCCTGCTGATTTTTTTAATTGCACCTGCAGCACTCTGGTTTGATAAATATTATACACTCAAAACCGGGAACGTCCGTTGATAACCGGGAACATAACTTTCAGTTTCGGTACATGTTTTACGAACCTTTGATAAAACATCGCCTGAAAATTCATATTTTACCTTATTGTAACTTTCGATCAACCGCATATATGCTACGCACAGCCGCCACCGCATTTTTCTCATTATTTATTTTGTTTGGTACTGCATCAATCCTCCACGGGCAGGAGGCTGCAGAACAGGCACCGCAAAATCTACTCCCCGAAATTGATCCCCAGGATATTGAGATTCGCAGCCAGTTTCAGGCTCGGTTTCCCGGTTTAAGACGACAGCCTATTTTAGGTTTCAACCCAAGTCCGCGTGTCTTTCAAATCGACCCGAATCGCACCCCCTTTATTGAATCTGAAGAAGCTGTGGCTGCCTCGTTGCCCGTTGGCGAACTTGACCGGCCGGATGCCCCCGGCTACACTCCGCTCTCGTATGCTAACCCTCAGAGGGGATTTGCCCGTCTTGGAATCGGATCATACATCACACCCGAAGCTGATATTTACATGATCCAGGGACTTGGGAGCGGAAACTGGGTTTCCGGGAATATGAATCATCGCTCATCAAATGGACATTTGGATGATTTTAGCAGCTCATTTCGGGAGTTCGATACGTCGGTCCGCTCACAATTCCGGCCCACAGAACGTACCCAGATTCGATTGAATACCGGTGTGTTTTCTAATTTCAACTATCTTCCGCCTGACGAAGCGGACCTCGATCCATTTTCCCCGACTTCTGCACGATCCAGTTATTCCGGATTCAGATTGGGGGGGAACATGAATTATAACAGAACTGCAATTAGCGGATTCAGTTCGGTATTTAATTTTTATACCCATCAATTTGATATAAACAGCGGTGAGAGCGCCGTAACCGGAGGTGAGGCCGGCGAATGGGGCGGAAATATTGGATTAAACTACGCTTGGGCGGGTTCAAGAGTTGAGGAAGTTTACTCGATATCTGCCAAACACAATATGGGCGGTATCGAAATGATCGGAAGAGACCAGGATAATTGGAGTATCACACAAGCAGGAGTAACCTATGAACGGCTTCTGAACTATCAAACCGATATTGAGGCCTCTTTAGGAGGAGCTTATGTTTCGGATGCATTTGATGAATCAACCTTCTACATCACCCCTAAAATTGATATACGTCATACGCTGTTAGACGGGATTGACGTAAGAGGACGATTTTCAGGCCAGCCGGAGCATCGTTCATTAAAAACGTACAGGCAAATGAACCGGTTTATCGGGCTGACCGATCCGGTTTCACATCAGTACAACACGGATGTACGCGGTGAAGTAATCATGGAACCGCTAAACGGAACCATGTTTACCGGTGGCGTGCAATTTAAGCACATTCGCAATTATGCATATTTTACCAGAACCGAAGATTTGGTTACCTTTCCCGAAGAAACTGCAGAAGCCCGTTTTTCATACCAGCCAAACTTTGAAAATGCATCCTTCCTGAAGGTTTACGGTTCATTTTCACAACAGCTTGCTGCTGAAAAGTTCTGGGTTGGTGCCGATGCGTACTGGCAGCGTCCGCGGCTCTCAGGAAACAATCAGATTCCATTCGTTGAGGCTCTGGGATTGAAAGGAACTGCATCTTTCCGCCCGATTCGTGATCTTGTGGTTGAAGGATGGGCCGATTTTAAAGGCAGCCGTCACAATCCGAACGGATATGATCTCAGCTCTTTCTTGCTGATTGGAACCCGTTTCGAACTCGCACTCACAAGCAACGCGGGGATCTATGCCAAACTTCTGAATATCAATGACGTTAACTACGAGATTTGGCAGGGTTATGAAGAGCGTGGATTCCAGGCATACGTGGGAATTACATATCTATTTTAAACAAAGTTAATGGAACCACTTTTTATAAAAAAACTTAAGGATGTCATTCGTGAACAAGTGGCAATCGATAACAGTGTGCAGATTGATGGGATTGGTAAGTTTTATAAAGTCCATCACAATCAGACCCAGAAAAAAGCTGAAGATGGAAGTGTTGTGATTATGCCGCCAAAAGATTCCATTGAATTTAAATCTCAAATAAATCTGCCGCATGACGATTAACAGAGAAAAGCTGATAAGTCTGCTGGTCGAAAAAACCAAGATGGAAAAAGCTGACGTTGAAGCTCAGCTTGATGAGCTTACTCAGCGGATTATGGATGCGGCTAATCGTGGCAAAGCATTGGAAATTAAAGGGCTTGGCCTGTTCTATTTTGATGAGGATGGAGAACTCGCATTTAAAGCTTCGGACCAGTTAAATACAGAGATTAATTTTCAATATGCCGGAATGGAACCGGTGGAAATTAAGCCCTCAAAAAAACAGAACCTTCCTCCTGCTGATGAACCGGCAGATGATGAAAATGTTGAAGATAAAAAACCGGATATTGAACCCGACCCGGAGTCGGACGATGACGTATTCGGAATTGGCAAAACTTTAAAAGCGTCTGAGACAGAATCTAACGATTCCAGTGAAGGCGGTCCCCCCTCTGACCCATTTGGAAAGCTTTTCCAGAATCCGTCCGATGAAATTAAACCGAAACCTGAAGAAAAACTTACCAAAACGGGAACAACGTCCGATAAAAAGACTACAGGAACAAATCAGCCGAAATCGAAACCTGTGCGTAAAAAGCGCGACCCTATGGTAACCATTATCGTAGTGATAATGGCTGTTGTGCTTTTAGGTATCGGCTATATTGCAATTAATGAGTATCTTGTTGCACCGGAACCCGAATCGACAGTTGCAGAAACAGAACAGCCGGTTGAACTGGAGGAGCCTCCCGTATCAGCAGAACAGGATCTTACCGAACCCGAGGAACCTGAAACCCCCGATGAAGTAGAAACCGATGAATCAACTACGAATCTGCCTGATCAAGCGGATGAAACGCAAGATGCGACCGATCAGGATCGATACGGACTTTACGGTGAGTATCAGGAATTTACAGGCTCTGAATTTACCATTGTAGTACATTCCATTCGTAACAGAAACACCGCAGAACAGACGGCCGGTGAACTCGCACAAGATGGATATCGATCGAACGTTACTGAACGTACCATTGACGGACAGGTAGTTTACAGAGTTGGAATTGGTCAGTTTGAATCGATCCAGGATGCTTTAAATGAGGCAGAAACCCTGCCTGAACCCTATAGAAACCAAAACTTTATTCAACGCATACAGTAAATATCATCTACATGAAAATTAATTTAGGATTTCTCTTCCAGGACACCGACGCAGACACCCTGGCTCAAATGCTCGAAGACGACACATCAATGTCTTTTTTTGAAATATTAGCTCAGGGTGGTGTCCTGATGATTCCCCTGTTTCTTCTCTCCATTTTGGCCATTTATGTAATTGCTGAACGCTGGAGAACACTTGAAAACTCGAAGATGGATATTGCAGCCATGCTCAATAACATTGAGTCACTGCTTAAATCCGGCAGTCAGCAGCGTGCTATTCAATATTGTGAGGAGTTTGATAAACCACTGGCACGAATTCTGAAGTCTGGAATCCGCCGCCTGGGTCGCCCCATTCGCGATATCGAGGAGTCAATCCGGAATGCGGGGAAAAAAGAGATCTATATGCTTGAAAAAAGGATGAATTGGCTGGCAACTATTGCAGGTGTTGCACCGTTAATAGGGTTCACGGGAACGGTTACTGGTATGATTCGCGCATTTATGGATATCCAGTCGCTTCAGGGCAACGTTAATCCGAGTGTCTTGGCCGGTGGTATCTGGGAAGCATTGATCACAACAGCTGCCGGGCTTATTGTGGGAATCATTGCCTATGGATTTTACAATTTCCTTCTGGGCAAGATCAACCGAATGATTTTTGAATTAGAGAACGCATCGGCCGATTTCATCGACCTGCTGCAAACACCATCCCGCAAAAGAAAAGAGGATTAATAGATGAATTTCCGTAAAGACAGCAAAACGATGGAGCCACTGACGGATTTTTCGCAGTCAGGGCTGACCGACATCATTTTGTTGCTGCTGATCTTCTTTCTGCTGACTTCTTCGTTTGTATCGAATTTTGGCATCCGGGTAAATATCCCCCAGGCCGAAGCCGGAACAACCACAGAAGCTTTGCAAATTTCGGTAGCAATCACCAATGAAGGTAATTTCTTTGTAGATGGCGAACAGGTAGCTCGCGGAAATTTATCAAATGCTATACGACAGGCAGATCAGGCTCGCCCGAACAGTACCCTGGTGGTTCGAGCCGATCGCGATGCACGAGTGGAAGATGCCGTCCAAGCGATGAATATCGGCAGGGCACTTAATTTAAATATTGTAATGGCAACGGAGCAGCAACACAACTAAATGCTCAACTGGTTTAAAAATATCAATAAAGAAGATCGCTTTGGATTAAGCATTACGGGTGTTCTGCATCTGATTTTGCTGATTTTTGCGCTGCTGTACTATGTCAGTTTTGATGTAGATAACCGTCCAGCTTATATGGAGGTTACCCTCGGTGAGTTTCAGAGCGGTACCGTGGCTGAATATGCCGAGCAGCAGGTAGAAGATGTGGCAACACGGCCAAATCCTGCTGAAGAGCAGCCCGAAGATCCTGATCCTGAAATCACACAGCCTGCAGAAGAACCTCAGCAGCCTGAAGAAGAGGCTACGAAACCTGTAGACCTTACCGAACAGATTGAAGAGATTATTGATGATGAGGTAATTGAAACCCCCGAGACTGAGGTCATCGATCCACAGGCGACTGAAACAACAGAAGAAATTGAAGAGATCGACATCCCACCGCAAACGCAGGAAGATGAACAAGTTCAGGAAGGGGTTGCCGAAAGCGGTGATGAACGAGGTGCACAAGGTGATGTAAATGTCGATCAGGGTACGGGTGCGAATCCAGATAGATCCGCTCCATATGATCTTCAGTGGGAAGGTGATTTAGACCGCTCCCCGATGGTTCAGCCACTGCCTTCCAATCCAACAAATGAAGAAGCTACAATTACAGTACGATTCGAAGTAAATCCTGATGGTTCTTTGGGTCGTGTATTTCCGCTTAGAAAGATGAACCCCGAACTGGAAAGGGAAGTCATGCGAACTCTTCGCAGCTGGCGATTCTCCCGCCTCCCCTCAGGCGTGCCGCAAGAACCACAGTGGGGAACCATCACATTTAGGTTCGTTCTGGACTGATTCTACCCATCACATCGATTTACTTTAAAAAATCGCTCCACCCGGGGCGATTTTTTTTGCCTGAAAGTGCCGGTTACTGGTTTATTTAAACCGGTCATTTCTTCATTTCCATACTATTCCACCGAGTAATCCACTTACTGAGAGCTTTGAGGCAATACTGACCCGTCTGCACGCTGTTTTTGCACACGCAGACGGCAGGCGTGTATTTCCTCATGAGATGCTCTTGGCACAAAACCTTACTTACCTAATAGAAAAAATAGATTTTCCCAATATTGTGGCACGAGTAGATTTATAAAGCTATACTTGAAAAAAAGCTTTATGGCGTCAATTAAATTGTCATGTGTTGGATCATAGAAAACGGAATACATTTTGCCATTACGGCGTCATAGTGCGGGTTATTGTGGCTCATTTGCTCGCGGGGGCTCGTGCAATTGCACAAGATGTAAGCTTCCGATACCTCACCATGGATGACGGCCTCTCCCAAAATGCCGTGTACTCCATCCTGAAGGATAGCCAAGGCTTTATGTGGTTTGGGATCAGTGTTCAGTTTGTCAGAGAGCAGTGTGTCAGAGGGATGTCTGCCAAAACTTACAATCCAGAAGAGGAAAGGGGTGCAGGGGACCGGCTTGGGCTGAGTTTAACCATTGAAATTATTTAAGCCCACAGGGCCAATTCACTATAGAAACCAAAGAACAATATAAGACACCAAATATCCCATTGAATTGCCAATTTAACCAGACAACTATATTGTCACCTGCCAGGTGTTTGGGGATCCTGATGATACTCCTGCCATTGATTTTATTGGCGGCCTGCACCAAAACGTCCGGAGATCGGGACGCCTCGCTCCCACCACCGCTTTACCCTCAACCTCAAACGGTTGAACTAAAAGCAGGTGTTTCCATCACTGCCACACCAAAAATCATCCACCCCGACAGCGTAGCTAAACCCCAATCTTTTATAGTTGACCAAGCAGCATTAACCAGAATAAATGCCCATCCCAACCGGCGACAGATACCCAACGAGCTAACCACCATACCCATCGATCAAAACCAACTCAACACCATACCTTTGAGGAAAGGCAACCCCGATTTCGTCTTGCGTAATTCCATTGGTGACACGATACCCACCGGTGTTCCTATTCTCGCTAAGGGTAAAGTGGTAAAGGCTATTCGTTCTAAACCCACAAAAGCCTTGCCACCCGTTACCAAAGATGCCGCCATTGCCCACCTTCAATATTTAAATATGGAGCAAGGGTTGGCTTCATCATTCGTCAGGGCTGTTTTAGAAGACAGAAGCGGAAATATCTGGCTGGGGACCCGGAGAGGTGTGAGTGTATACAATGGAGAGAGCTTTACTCATTATAGTGAAAACGAAGGATTATCCAATAATTTCATCAGGGCCATCGCAGAGGATCAAAGCGGAAATATCTGGCTGGGAACCGAAGGTGGTGGGGTGAGCGTATTTGATGGAGAAAACTTTACCCATTACACTGAAAGAGAAGGCTTTTCCAATAATTTAGTCAGAGCCATCCTGGTGGACAAAATTGGAAATATTTGGTTGGGTACTCGGGGCGGCGGGGTGAGCGTCTTTAATGGAGAAAGCTTTACCCATTACACCGAAAACGAAGGATTATCCTATAATGATGTCATGTCCATCGCTGAGGATAAAAACGGAAATATCTGGTTGGGGACTTTTTATGGTGGGGTGAATGTATTTGATGGAGAAAGCTTTACCCATTACAGCGAAAACGAAGGATTATCCAATAGTAACGTCGTGTCCATCGCAGAAGATCGAAGAGGAAATATCTGGCTGGGAACTGATGGCGGTGGGGTAAGCGTATTTAATGGAGAGAGCTTTACTCATTATAGTGAAAACGAAGGTGTATCCAATAGATTCGTCTGGTCCATTCTGGAAGATAAAAACGGAAATATATGGTTGGGGACTCGGGGTGCCGGGGTGAGCGTATTTACTGGAGAAAACTTTACCCATTATACCGAAAACGAAGGATTATCCAATAATACCGTATTCTCTATCACAGAGGATCATAGTGGAAATATCTGGGTAGGGACCGAAGGCGGAGGTGTGAGCGTATTTACTGGAGAAAACTTTACCCATTACAGCGAAAACGAAGGATTATCCAACAATATCGTTAGGGCCATTTTAGAGGATCAAAGCGGAAATATCTGGCTGGGAACCGAAGGTGGTGGGGTGAGCGTATTTGATGGAGAAAACTTTACCCATTACACCGAAAATGACGGATTATCCAATAATGACGTCATATCTATTTTGGAGGATCAAAGCGGAAATATCTGGCTGGGAACTGAAGGCGGAGGTGTGAGCCTGTTTAATGGAGAAAACTTTACCCATTACAGCGAAAACGAAGGTGTATCCAATAGTTACATCAGGGCCAGTCTGGAAGATAAAAGCGGAAATATCTGGCTGGGCTCTCGGGGAAGGGTGACCGTATTTGATGGAAAAAGTTTTATCCATTACATCGATAAAGAAGGTGGATCCAATAGTGTTGTTTGGTCCATTCTGGAGGATCAAAGTGGAAATATCTGGCTGGGGACTGAGGGCGGCGGGGTTAGTGTATTTGATGGAGAAAACTTTATCTATTACACAGAAAATGACGGATTATCCAATAATTTTGTAAGAACCATAGCAGAGGATAAAAGCGGAAACATCTGGTTGGGGACCTGGGGTGGAGGGATAAGCGTCTTTAATGGAGAAAACTTTACCCATTACACCGAAAAAGAAGGCTTATCCAATAATACCGTATTCTCCATCATAGAGGATAAAAGTGCCCCTTTAGATGAAGTCATCGTTTATATCGGAACGGAAAACGGGCTGTCAAAAATTTCATTAAAAGAAGATGAAACTTCCGGGGATAAGGAATTTGCGTTTAGTATTCAAAACTTTGGCAAACAAGATGGATTGAAGGGCTTGAGATTTACAAAAGGTGCCACTATAGACAGTAAAAACCGCGCCTGGTGGGGCACCGGTAATGGGTTAGTAATGCTGGATTTGAATACACTTACATTTTCTGATAAAATACCTCAACCCCGGTTATCCCAATTAGAAATTAACGAGCAGTTTATAGACTATCGCAATATTCCAGATAGCCCCGATAGCGATCTGAATCAGATCACATTTAGTGGAGTGCAAAAATTTGAGAACTATCCCCTCAGTTTACAATTGCCCTACGATAAAAACCACCTCACCTTTTATTTTGCAGCCATCGATTGGGCAGCACCGCATAAAATCCGGTACAGTTACAGGATGGAAGGCTTACATACAAATTGGAGCCAACCCACCGCCGACCCGGTGGCCGATTACCGTAACCTGCCCTTTGGCTCCTACACCTTTCAAATCCGGGCCATAGGTGAGAGTGGAGTATGGAGTGAGCCGTTTAATTACTCATTTGCCATTCTCCCCCCCTGGTGGCACACATGGTGGGCGTATGGATTGTATGGTTTTCTGTTTCTTTCCGCCATCTATTCCCTGCGGCGTTACGAGCTGACCCGGTTTAATTTGAAAAATGAGCTGCAGCTTGAAAGAGTAGAAATTGATTCTCTAAGGAAGCTTGATCATCTTAAATCACATTTCTTTGCAAATATCTCTCATGAATTCAGAACGCCGCTGACGCTGATTATCGGGCAGATTGAAACCCTGCTTAATTCTGAAGATGACCGGAATAGAAAAAAGAAATTGATTTCCGTGAACAATAACGCCGAACAGCTACTTGCATTGATTAATCAGCTTCTGGACCTGTCGAAGCTGGAAGCTGGCAAAATGGAGTTTTCTCCTGAAAAGCAGAACATCGTTTCGTTTTTAAAAAACCATTTGTTTTCGTTTGAATCCCTAGCAGAGACAAAGAATATCAGCCTGAATTTTACGTCGGCCCGAGCCACAATACCGGTAGGTTTCGAAGCCGACAAAATGGAAAAAGTATTTTTTAATCTGTTTATGAATGCCTTCAAGTTCACGGAAGCCGGCGGACGAATCGATGTGTCTGTTGAAACTCCGCAGCCTGATGTTGTTGAAATACGGGTAAAGGATTCCGGGATCGGCATATCCAAGGATCGTCTGCCCTACATTTTTGATCGGTTTTACCAGGCTGACCCATCCAGCACACGAAAATATGAAGGAACCGGTATTGGGCTGGCACTGGCGAATGAGCTGATAACACTTCATAGTGGAACGATTGATGTGGAGAGCGAAGAAGGTGTTGGTACTGAATTTATCATCCGGCTTCCATTTCAGGAAGATCACGTTTCAGACTCTTATGATGCCGTTATGAATGAGCATGTAAACGGAGAAAACGTTTCGCCTGCCTCTGCCCTTCCCGATTTTGAAGCTCTCCTTTCAGATCATGATGAACTGGTTCTGATTGTGGAGGACAATGATGATGTGCGATCTTTTATCAGGGAACAGCTCGAAAACGATTATAAAATCCTGGAAGCCGCTAACGGCCTGGAGGGAATTGCCGTATCGCAGGGCACCATCCCGGATTTAATTATCACCGACTTGATGATGCCGGAAATGGACGGATATGCGTTCAGTGAGAAAATCCGCAGCGATGAAAAAACCAGCCATATCCCCATCATTATGCTGACTGCCAAGGCCGGGCTCGATCCCAAAATTGAGGGGCTGGAAGCGGGAATTGACGCCTGGCTGACCAAACCGTTTCATGTAAAAGAGCTGCAAATAAGGGTGAAAGCTCTCATTCAGCAGAGAAAGAATTTAAAGCAACAATTTAGTACGGCCACGTACTTTAAACCTTCGGTGATTGCGAAGACCCCTGTCGATCAGAGTTTTCTTGGAAAGGCCATAGAAATGATAGATTCTCATCTCTGCGAAGAATCTTTTCTGGTAGAAGATTTTGCAGCATCACTGAATATGAGCATCTCCCAGCTCAACAGAAAACTGAACGCCCTGGTTGATCAGCCGGCCGGAAACTTCATCCGGTCCGTGCGTCTGCAGCGCTCGGCAGAACTACTGAACCAAACCGATAAAACCATCGCCGAGATCTGCTACGACGTCGGATTCAACGATCAGGCGTACTTCTCTCGCGCCTTCAAAAAACAGTTTGGTAAGAGTCCGTCGGCATTTCGGAAGTTGTCTATTTGAGTAATTCCCCTCTGCCTGTGCATTTCTGGTCCCGACCCATCGGGAAGAGGGGACCGAATTGAGAAAGCATGCGAAGCGGGACTTTCGAGATTCAGGGGTGTGTTCCTCGAGACCTCGATTTGAGTTCGAAGCAGAACTCATTCTCCTGCCCCATTCAACACACCCCTCGGTTTGAAAATCTGCGATTTCGCAGTTTTCAAATCCTTTTCCCCTCTCAAGAGGGGATTAGTCAACTCAAGCTCTGCAATGTGCCAATCAAATTTGGCTCTCATTTCCCAAGAATCAATGAGGGTATTGAAAAACGTTGTTCAAGTTAGTTCTATGAACAGGGAGATTTCTCGACTCCACACCGGCACCGAAGGCATCCCGTTGGGAAAAAACCCCGGCGTTTCGCTCGAAATGACAGGGCTTTGGGTGTATTGGAGGGCGGCGTATTACACTCCCACTCTTGCAAAACGCCCTTTGACGCCGCCATCTTCGTTTTATTCGCGGCGCAGCAACAAACCTGGTTCGAAATCTGAGTTTTGCGCGCCGCGCTTCCTAACCGAATGCCCATTATCATCCTGACCGAAGGTGTGTATTTCACCTGAGCGGAAGGATCTCCTTGTTATCGGCAGGAGCTCTGAAAAGCATTGGTCTTCTCCGTTTACCATTTTTTGACCCAATAATCCAAATAAATGCGTGGTTTCTACAAGAGTTTGACTCTTCGCTGTCATAGTTTTTGAAAGGAATCATTCAACTATCAACCGGTACATCAATGAAAAGCTGACTGATATTCAAGGAAAAATCAGTTGTGCATAGGTAATCATTGTCACGTTTACAAAACTCAAACCCGGGGAAAACACACATTATGAAAACTAAGCCGACCAACCTCTTTTTAGCCTCTCTATTAATAGTTTCATTTTTAATGACATCATGCACTCAAACGCAAAATCAAACCCAAACAAGTAATCCAAATGTGGAGGTTGTTCAGGGAATATATGATGCGTTTGCAGCCGGGGATGGTGGGGCCGTACTGGCAACTTTTTCACCCGATATCGTTTGGAATGAAGCCGAAAGCAATTCCCTCGCGGATGGCAATCCTTATGAAGGCCCGCAGGCTGTTGCTGAAGGTGTATTTGGACGAATCGGCCAGGAATGGGAAATATTTACTCTCACCGATCAAACCCTGTACGGGGTTGGTGAAGATATGGTAATGGCTACAGGAAAATACCAGGGAACGCATGCTGTAACCGGAAAGTCGATCAATGCACAACACGTCCACATCTGGTGGTTTGAAAATGGACTGGTGACACAATTTCAACAATACGTGGATACCAAACAGCTTGCTGATGCGGAGTCGGAATAAATCAAGACAGAGAGAGCCCCGGAATGAAGTTTTTGAGAACAGCTTTGTCTCGGGGCTTTAATAAAGGTTCTAATGGAAAGTTTTGGGTTGTGTGTTGAACTGTCTAATTGTGAACTGTTGAATCGATTCTCCAACGACAAACAGATCCACAGCTCATCAGTTCAACGTGAGCCACCTGCGCTATAGCTACGGATGACAGGCGAAGCGAGCACTCGACAAATCAACTCGCGGCAAAAGCCCCAAAATCGCCCAAAAAGTCCAAACATTTGCGCGGATAATCCAAAAGTTTGACATCACCTTCAATTACATTCAAAGGAGCAGAAAAAACTTAACCATCAACAACAAATCTACACAACTATGAAAACAGCAGGCATTATTGGCGGTTCAGGATATATCGGCAGCTACGTCACGAAACGATTTCTCGAAGAGAACTACAGCGTGAAGGTGACTGCAAGAGATATCTCTAAAAAGAAAAAATACGAGCATTTAAAGCAGCTTCAGAGTGCAGAAAACCTGGCCGTTGTTCAGGCCGACGTAACGGACATCGATTCCCTGAGGGCGTTTATGGATGGATGTGATATTGTAGTTCACACCGGAACGCCGTTTCAGCTGGACGTAAAAGATCCAATCAAAGAGCTCTTTGAGCCCACCATCAAAGGCACCGAGAATTTCCTGGCGCTCATCCAGGAATCCGGCACGGTAAAGCAAGTGGTGGTTGTGGCGTCCGTTGCCGCATTTAATACAGGGTATCCGTTGCCGGTTGAAGGGCTCCCGGCCGATCATCTTTACACCGAAAGTGATGAACCACACCTGAATGAAGAGGGGCATCCATATTGTCAGGCGAAATATTACGCTGACCAGGTTGTCCGGAAATTTGTAGTCGACCACCCGCAATCCGATATCGACATTGTAAGCGTGTACCCAACAGGAGTGATGGGTCCGGCTCTTTCACAGCGGGATGATTCCACATCCATGGGCCTGCAGTATCTGTTTAAAAACAAAATTGCCCCCAACCCATTTATGCAGATGCTTTATGACAGCGACATGGAATTTGCCATCGTGGATGTCCGCGATGTAGCCGAGGGAATTTTCAGAGCAGCCACCAAGGGGGGACTGCACGGCAGGCAATACTACCTGAGCAACGAGAGCTGGAAGGTGTCGGATATTTCAAGAATGCTGAACAGCGCGCCGGTTCAGGAGAAATGCAGATTTGTGTACAGCGGCAAACGTGCAGAGCAGGAGTTGGGCATTACGTATAAAACGGCGGCGGCATCTTTTAATGATTATGCGGCGGGTATTTAAATCACTGTCAACCGGCCATTTTACCGAAAAGTGCAAACATTCGTGTGAAAAGTCCTAAGATAATACAGGTCTATTCTCTACACTTAAAAAGCTTAAAAGATGATTTCTTAAATATGTGTCGTATTAAAAAATTAATGCAATTGATACTGTTACAGTTTAAAAAAATAAATCATATTATGATATATCTTCCCTTGATTTTTATAAGATTTAAAACTATACACGCTGTGCTGCTGTATTTCATTCTTCAAATCAACAATCAGTAGATCCGTGGAGTCGATTTACAAACCGCATGTTGACTTTATAGTAGATTCATGAAACAAAACAATTCCCATAATATGCTGACGGACGACCAGAAACGTCTTGAAGAAGAAAACAGACGCCTCAGGGGGGCCGTGGATGAACTGGCAATCCTGAACGATCTTGCCCTGGCTATCGGGGGTAGTCTGGATAGCGAAAAAATTATGCGGTCTATCATTGGCAAATCAATACGGGCACTTGGAGCTGAACAGGGGGATATTACGCTCATTGACGAAAATCAGGCAAATCCAACACAGACGCTCGTCAGAAGCATGATTACCACGAGCGAGCATTCTCCCCTGCACCTGAATCAGAATCTTCTGGGCTGGATGCAAATCAACAAGAAACCGCTGCTAATAAACGAGCCGGAAAACGATTCCCGGTTTCGAAGCGTGGAGTGGGATAACACTATCCGCTGCCTGTTAAGTGCTCCCCTGATGGCGAGGTCAAAATTGATTGGAATTCTTACCGTTTACAATAAGCGTGCTGAAGGCGACGCGGGGTTTTCAGAATCTGACCAGCGACTGCTTTCTATCATTTCGGCCCAGTCGGCCCAGGTCGTTGAAAATGCACGGTTCTACGAGGAGGAACAGGCGTATCAGTTTATGCGGAAGGAGCTTGAATTGGCGTCATCTATTCAGAAAAAGATGCTTCCAACGGCCCCGCCTCAACTCGAAGGTTACTCTATCGCGGGAAAAAATGTAACTGCCCAGGAGGTTGGCGGCGATTATTTTGACTACATCCAAATGGATGAACACCGATGGGCGATTTGCCTGGGGGATATCAGTGGTAAGGGCCTGCCCGCATCACTGTTGATGACAAACCTGCAGGCCATACTCCGCGGACAGACCTTTCACCTGGTCAAACCGGGTGAAATTCTTAAAAATGCCAACAGACAGCTTTATCAAAGCACAAATACTGAAAAGTTTGCGACCCTTTTCCTCGCCATTTTGGATACTTCAAGCCATACGATTCATTACTCAAGCGCCGGCCACGACTATCCATTTTTGATGAAAAATAACGGCACACACCTGAGGCTTAAAACAGGAGGCCTGCCGCTCGGAATGATGGACGGAGTGGAGTATGAAGAAGAGACGATACACCTCGAGGAAGGAGACCTGCTGTTTATATTTTCAGACGGCGTGACAGACGTTTCTAATATGGAAGAGAAACCGCTGGGTGAGGAGTCTGTTTTTAAATTGCTTCAAAATTCACATAGGCTCAGTGAATCGCCTGACAGCCTCATCAAACATGTGGTAGATACGTGCCTGAACTACTGCGGAAAGGCACAGCTTTTTGATGATGTCACTGCTGTTGCATTAAAGAGAACTGTAACCGGATAGGAGGAATGCTATGCACTTACGAATGGTAGAAGCTGCCGTTAATAAAGATGGTGACCTGAGCCTGGAGCATCTTTATGCTGAAAAAATTATTCCGGCTCTTGAACATACGGCCGGGTGCATTTTTGCCGGACTGCTGCAGCGAGAGGACCAACCATCTCATTACATCTCTTTAACACTTTGGCGCAATGAAAACGATGCAGATAGCTATGTTCACTCCGGTGAATACCAAAAAAATTTACAGATAATAGAGCATACACTTGAGGAAAGTGATAAATGGAAAATTCAACTCTCCAAAGACAATATAGTCGAATACACCCCGGTAGAGATCGAACCGGAAGTAAAATCATTTACAGTCGCCAAACATCAGGATGTTCTGCCTCCCCATCTAGCGGCTAAGAGCAGCTACCTGAGAATTCTTTCTCTGAAAATTAAGTCAGGTCAGGAAGATGAGTTTAAAAAAATCTACAGTGATGAAATTTTGCCCCAATTGGAATCAGTCAATGGGTGTCAGTTTGCTTTTTTACTGGATAATTCCAGCCATAACGGGGAGATGATTTCCCTTACGATTTGGGATGATGCTGCTTCGTTAGATTACTACGAAAAAGAAGGGTTGTTTAATGCTTTTATGGGCCGGCTTAAGCACACGCTTGGCGACCTTTACAGGTGGAAAATGGCGCTCAAAAACCGCACGAAATCTGCTACAGCAGTAACCAGTCAGGATATTGGCGTGAGTAAATATACAATGATCACCGGCAAAAAATTTGAGTAATGGACTTGACTGACACAGCCATATCTCACTACACCATAACCGGAAAAATCGGTGCAGGTGGTATGGGCGTAGTTTACAAAGCGCGCGACACCAAACTCAACCGTGACGTTGCCCTAAAGTTTTTACCGGACACATCCACCGTTGATGCAGAATCCCAAAAACGATTTTTACAGGAAGCGCAATCCATCGCCCAAATCAACCATCCCAATATTTGCCAGATTTATGGTATAGAAGAGGATGACCACGGCGGCAGGTTTATCGTGATGGAGTATGTTGATGGCGTAAATCTTGACGAAGCCTTTATCAGTTCGTCCGGTCTCCAAACAAGGCAGCCGAAAGGAGGCTCAGAAAATACCGGCACGCAAAAAAAGCCTGAAACAAGATCTGAACTGATTCTGGATTTCGCGATTCAGATCGCTAGGGGTCTGGATGCGGCCCATCAGAAAGGAGTGATTCACCGCGATATCAAGCCGGCAAACATCATGATAACGGACACCGGTCAGGTAAAAATTCTGGATTTTGGATTGGCAAAACCTTCCGGAGTCGACGACATAACCCGGGTAGGTGCCACGCTGGGCACAATCTCCTATATGTCGCCTGAGCAGATTAAAGGCACCGGGGTTGATAAGCAATCAGATGTTTGGTCTTTTGGAGTTGTATTGTATCAGATGGTTACCGGGCGTCTGCCTTTTGGCGGAGATTACGAACACTCCATCATGTATTCGGTTATGAATACTGACCCGCCTCCCATACCAAATAGTGATCATCAGCTGTCCGAACAATTTATAAAGCTAATTGAACGATGCCTCTCAAAAGATGTGGAAGGCCGCTACCCATCAGCAACAGAACTGCTTGAAGAGCTGCTTGAGATTGCAGGTTATTCAACAGTGAATGTTAAGTTATCATCTAATGAACCGAAGAAGCCCAGTTCCGGAAAACCTGCTCTTCGAACAAGGAAAGTACTATTCGGATCAGGCGTTCTTGCAATTCTGTTTTTAACTGTATTTATGCTGTTCAATAGGTCTGACCTGTTGCAATCCGGTTCCGGTACACCCGGCACAGAGTTAATCCATGTGGCAGTTCTCCCTTTTTCCAACATTGGGGCTGATCCCGGACGCCAGGTATTTGCCGATGGTCTTGTGGAAACAATTACAAGCCAGCTCTCCCGTCTGGAACAGTTCCAGACCGATCTCTGGGTGGTGCCGCCCGGAGAGTTGCGAAGCCATAACATCACGAGCGCCGGAGAAGCCAACCGGATGTTTGGTGTGAACTATGCAATTGCCGGAAGTCTCCAGCCTATTAGTGATCGGCTTCGGCTGACAATTACGCTAATCGATTCAAAAAATCTTCGACAGATAAATTCGGCGGTTGTGGACGTTGATGCTTCCGAGGTTTTAGAACTGCATAACAAGTCTGTAGAAAACCTTTTGACTATGCTTAACCTCGAGCTGAACCAGGAAACCATCGGGGTGATAAACGAAGGTAAGACCACAGTCCCTGCTGCATTTGAACTCTATGTTCAGGGTCTCGGCTATCTTCAAAAATATGAGCAAAAATCAGAAAATATAGACAACGCCATCAATGCCTTCAATGAAGCTGTTGCGATAGATAACGATTTTGCACTTGCACACGCCGGTCTGGGACAAGCATACTGGAGTAAGTATGAAAATACCAGAGAGCGGACCTGGATTAACAGGGCTGTTGAGGTGAGTAAAATTGCCTATGACCTGAACAATAAACTCTTGCAGGTGAATATTACAAGGGGAATGATCAGTTCAGGAACAGGAAACTACGAAGAGGCAATACAATATTTTAATGACGCCCTGTCGACCGACCCCACCAGCGCCGATGCTCTTCTTGGGCTTGCCGAAGCTTATGAATATACAGGGAATTATGAGCAGGCCGAATCAACGTACAAGCGTGCCATTCGCCTGAAACCAGACTATTGGGCCGGATACAATTATTTGGGGGCTTTTTATTATCGAAACAGCAACTACGATAAAGCGAAGGAGCAGTTCAGGCGCGTGATAGAGGTCACACCCGATAATTACCGTGGCTATATGAACCTTGGCAGCATGCACTATTTTACTGAACAGCTTGAAGAAGCCCGGGCCATGTATGAAAAATCCCTTGATCTCGAAAAAACCTATAGCGCCGCTTCAAACCTTGGCACACTTTATTTTATAGAAGGGAAGTATCCGGAGTCGGCTGACATGTATACCACGGCTATTGAAATAAACGATGGTAATTATGTTTTGTGGGGGAACCTCGCAAGTGCCTACTATTGGTCTCCCGGTAAACGGAATCAATCGTTTTCCGTGTATGAACGTGCGCTTGAGTTGGCAAAAGAGCAGAATGAAATCAACCCCAACAATCCGGACATTATTATAAACATGGCCGGATACGAAGCCCGGCTCGGAAACAAGAAACAGGCAATAACACATGTGCAACAGGCACTTGAATATGCCCCTGAAAGTGCAACGATCATGTACCTGGCAGGCAGCGTTTATGAACAGCTGGGTGTTAGATCGAAAGCTCTGACATGGATCAAAAGCGCAATGGATGCCGGCTATTCGAGATCTGACATTGTAAATCAACCTGAACTTCAGGAGTTGATAAGAGATCCGCGTTTTCAGGAGATTTTAAAAACGGAGCCTCGCTGAAGAGGCAGAATGTATGTATACACATCAACTAAAACCAAGTCTAATGAGGAGAATGTTATGAAGATAAAATCGATAATTACAATTGCAGCAGCACTCGTGCTGTTTTTTATTTCCAACGTGCTATATGCACAGTCACCGCCTAATGATAATCGATCCGTTCTCCATGAAATGGTTGTGAAAATGGTTGACGAAGAGTGGCGGGTAGTTTACAAAAACGACGAGACGAAAAGCACTATTGTCGCGAAGAAAAATGACAGGGTCAGCTGGACTGCTGAAGGGTCCGATATCTCATTTCAGTTTGACGAGAGTCTCTTTGGTGGAAGTTCTTTTGAGATTGCGGACGGAGACTCACTAATGCGTCCGTTAGCACCCGGTGCCAAAGTCGGCGAGTATATCTATGCTGTTTTTGTTCGCGGTGCAGGAGTGTTTGCAAAAGGAGAATCGCCCCCGAGAATTATCATTGACAGGATGTAATTGCAGGCATGCTATTCGTTCTTTCAAAATGGCTATCTCATTTCATAATTATTAAGCCTCCGGCTCTGTCTGCACACTGTTAATCTTATTTTCCGGTAGGCAGTCCCGGAGCGATGGTTTTGGTTTCAAAGTTTATCAAACCAGCTGGTGAAAGACGCCAAATCGATATATACATATCCATTTTAGCTTTATGCTCCTCGAAGAGAGTATTACCAGCGTAAATAAATAAACAACGGATTTCGTGATATTCGGAGTAAAATGAAAAACCGGCTTTTATCAAAAATTCTGCCGTTTAGTCAAAGTGGCAAGGCGGAATCACAGCTTCTCGAACAGCGATACGTTGATTTGCATACGACGTATGAAAAAATCAGGCTTGAAGAGGAAAGGATTAAACAGTTTGCACCTTTAGTTGAAAAGATCGATAAACTTTTTGAACTCCCGAAAAGCTGGGACAATGCCAATCATATTGAGCAGTTTCTGGTTCCTATTTATACCCCACCCGAGCTGGATTTAGAAATCAAAGTGAAGCTTTTGCATGCGAAGAGAAGGCTTCGCGAAGATTCATGGAGGTTTTATGATTCTGAATTCGGTGAACTGGATGAAGAGCAGAAACAGAGTCTGCTCAGCAGATTATACAAAGATCTGCACTGGGCGTATGATGTTGAAGAACTTGGAAAAGATTATACAACGAAGACACGAATCAGAACCAGTATTCTATTTATCGTTTCAATCTTTATGTTTTTCATGATTGATCAGGTAACATTCATAGCTGATTTACTATCGATTACATCCGGTGACAGAGGTGATTTTATCGTGACTGCCATGGCAGCCGGCTGGATGGGTACTTCCTTCAGTATGCTAATCAGTTTAAAAAATCGTATCGAAATTAGCTCGATCTCTGACTTAAAAGTGATCCACCGTTTCGATTATCTATTATCGAGAGCACTAATTGGAATGGTAAGCGGCCTGCTTCTTTTTTACGCTTTTGAGTCAGGCATTCTGACCGGAATATTTTTCCCGGATTTTAGTACAGAGAATACCGACTTATTCAGCGGCGAAAGAAATGCTGCCCTTTTAATAGTCTGGTGCTTTGTCTCAGGATTTTCGGAAAAACTAGTGCCGGATCTTCTCAATAAAACGGAGCAAAACATCACTCAAAACAACATCAAATAGGTGTTCAAACTCAATTTGGGAGAACCCTCTGCAGATGCAACGATACTTCTACCGTCTTATCAGATACGAAGTTAAAGTTTAGTCTTGGCTCCGTAAAATATGATCCTTTATACTTTCCGGAGCCGGAATTGTTGGGTACCTTAGCAGAAACGCAGTCGGGGCGAGTCAGGAACTACCTTATAGCAGCTGCATACTTGTCTAAAATTCAGAATTTCCCTTCTCACAGTTCCTGGAAAATCCAGCAAAGTGGACCTTTTAGTAATTCCAGAGCTTTTTTGATGGCCCCGTGATCTTGAGTGTTTTGTGTAAATTACGCACGCTTTAGAGCATTCAATCCGGCATCTGTGTCAGACAGGCCCGGAAAACCAGAAAAGACAAATTGCTGACAGAGCATACGGCAGGCCAACTACCTTTTTTGCAACAGCTTGTAAAAAAGCACTTGCCAATTACGGCATCATTAGCCTTTCCGTCTCTTCTTCATCCAGTTCACGTTTTCTCATCAAAAATCACTATTATAGCCCCGCTTTACTTTCAGGAATTTTATTGAACCGAATCCAGCTATCTGCCTTATGAGTTTAGATTTTACGGATAAAGAATTTGAAAAGTATCTCCGGCATGCATCCGAAATTATCCAGGAGATCTACGCCGACAAACTCAACCGGTCAGTATTCGCGGGACAGACACCGGCTGATATTCAATCCGTTTTCAGTGAAGAACTGCCTGAACTGGAAGGAGACGTGGAGAGGATTCTTGAAAAAGTGAGGCGTGATGTTGTAGGTGCTGCAACGATGAATATCGGCCCGCGATATTACGGATATATTACCGGTGGTGGAAACCAGGTGGCCATCCTGGCTGATATGATAAGCACCGCACTCAATCAAAACAGTTTGAAGTGGCACTCCTCCCCTATCAGCACCGAATTGGAGAAACTGGTGCTTAAATGGGTATGCCAGTTTATTGGCTATCCTGACATTGCCGCCGGGGCAATACTGGATGGAGGATCTACTGCAAATTTCAACTGCCTTGCCGTAGCCAGAAAAAACATGGCGCCGGATCATATTTCTGAAGAGGGGTTATACGGCCAAAAACCGATGACCATCTATGTCTCTAAAGAGGGACACTCGAGCTTTGATAAAGCAGTTGACATGCTGGGGATCGGCAAAAAATACCTGCGTAAAATAGATACCGACAGCGAGTTCAGGATCGATCCGGTGAAACTTGAAAAACAGATAGTTGAGGACAAGAACCGTGGACTGCAGCCGATCTGTGTGATTGGAATTGCGGGCACTACCAACACCGGGGCTGTTGACGACCTAAAAACGCTTGCTGAGGTTGCTGAACGTCATCAGCTATGGTATCATGTTGACGCGGCCTACGGTGGCCCTGCAGCGGCGCTCAGCTCGGTTAAGGAGTTGTTCACCGGGCTGGAGCAGGCTGATTCCGTGGTTATCAATCCCCATAAATGGCTTTACGTTCCTTTTGAAGCTGCATGCATTCTGGTAAAAGATGCAGAACAATTAAGAAAAACGTTCAGCACCATCCCCGACTATCTCAAATCAGATGACAAGAGTGACGGTCGCACAGACCTGATGGAGTACCAGCTTCCGCTCACTAAAAGTTTCAAGTCGCTTAAGGTGTGGATGACATTGAAAGCATACGGAGCACAGCGCTTGCGAGAAACCATTCAGACGGATATCGACAATGCTCAATATCTGGTCAGGCTCATCAACAGCTCGGATCGTTTTGAACTCATGGCGCCGGTTCCTCTTTCTATTGCATGCTTTCGGTGCATCTCTGCTACAAAGTCAGAATCAGATACGGAGCAACTCAATAAAAAGCTGATAAAAGCAGTAGAGCAGGACGGACGTATCTTCCTTACGGGAACTCAGATTCATGGCAAAACAGCTCTCCGAACCTGTTTTATCAACCCCAGAACTACCCGAAATGATGTTGAGCGAATTCCCCGGGTGATTCTTGATCTGGCGGACACGCTTTAGCCCGGACTACAATCTCTCAGAGAGCATGCTGTATACTATTGAAGAATTTTATCCGTATTTTAGGAAGCTATCGAAGAAATATTTTGTTGTGTCGATATAATGCCGGTGATTTCTAGTCAGGTTAAGTAATGTTGATTTCTTCGCACAGTTTTTTTACAAAAAAAAGCATCACCTTCGGCTGACAGGTTTAGACCAATATTTCATATCTGACTTTACACAAGCTTGTTTGATCTAATAAAATTAATTGTCATCTAATAAGAGTCTCGGGTACAAACGTTATGTCGCTTAAAGAAGAATTTCAGTTCAAAGATCGGTTAATTAAAGGAATTGATCTGGATGGAGCTTTTAAAATATCGGTTGTGAAAACAACAGATGTTGTGAGAACTGCTCGCAAAAATCACAAGTTATCCCTTTTAAACACCGTGTTGCTTGGCAGGGCGCTGACAGCCTCCATGCTTCTGGCATCTGAGCTGAAGGGTGAAGAACGGATAAAGCTTCGCTTCGAGGGTAAAGGTCCATCTGGCATGATTATAGCCGAGGCTAATCGAGTGGGTGAAATCCGCGGATATGTCCAAAACCCGGCTGCAGAACTGATGTACAGCGAACCCGACACCCAGCTTGGCGACGGACTTGGTCTCGGTTTAATGACCGTATCGAAAATTCTGTATAACGAAGCCGAGCCAAAAACCAGCACCATTGAGCTCATTCAGGGTGATATTATTTCTGATGTGGCTCACTACATGGCGCAATCAGAACAGGTGCTTTCTGCGCTTCTGCTTGATGTATCCATCAACGATGACGGAAGCGTAAAAGAGTCCGGCGGAGTGTTGATTCAGCGATTGCCTGATGCAGAAGACTCCGTTATGTCTACACTGCAGGAGACGGTAGAAAAGCTGCCTCCCGTTGCCAAATTGCTTGAAGATGGTAAGTATATAGATGAGATTATGATGATGGCGGGCCGCCCCTATTCGGTAAAAGAGCTGGATCGCCAGCCCGTGGATTTTTTCTGCCGCTGCTCGCCCGAACGGTTCAAAGATGCGCTCTCTATGCTTAGCTATGAAGAGCTGAAAGATATGAAAGGTGAAAGCCAGGAAGTTGTGTGTCACTATTGCGGCAACCGCCTTACAATTTCTAAAGATGAGATACGTGATTTGGCAGAATCAGCAAAGGCAAAACTGAATTAACCGCTTGAAGATATATGGCCACTAATGGAGTCGGACAGGTGTTCTCATGCTAAACAGCGAACGATGAGCCGCAACCACACGCTTCACTTGCGTTTGGGTTTTCAAATGTAAATCCGCGAGCATCGAGACCGTCGGGGTAGTCAATTTGGATACCGTTCAGGTAGATGATGTGCTTCGGGTTTACGATCACCTCCATTCCCTGCGATTCGTACACATTATCTTCATCTGTCCTGACATCAAAGCCGAGCTTATAGCTAAGTCCGGAGCAGCCACCTCCCTCCACAGCAACACGAAGATAGAGTTCCTCATCTAAATCTTCATCAGACTGTATTTTGTTGATTTGCCGGGCTGCCCGTTCTGTCAGTTGAATCGGATGCTCACTCACCTCTCCCGAAACTTCCGGAAATCCGGGTAAACCTTCATGCGATTGCTGATCGCCATCCGGATCTTCATCGATTAGTGAGGAGATTACATCGTCTAAATTATCATCTTCAAGTGCCATTCTGTTCTTTACTCTTTTGTTCTGTTAGAAAACGTATAGTAGTCCACATCATTTTTGGTAAACAAGTTCAATACACCGGCACTAACAAGGTTTACCAAAATCCTGGATGCCCTGTATGAGGTTTGGTTGATCAGGTTCGCAAAGTTGGAAACCGTAATTTCGCCATATTCATTCAGATAACGAAACAACATCTGTTCATTTTTTCCATATTCAAATGTCACCCCTTCAGAAGAATACTGCTGTTTGAGAACTTCTGTAACTTCATCGCTGGCAACTACACTGGAATCCCCGCGTCGTACATACACAAGGCGCTTTTTTTTGTTTTTATTATAAACCGGCTTTACTTCTGCTTCCGGCACATGAACAACCATTACATCAACGGGTCCGGCATGGACGAGTTCAATTTTAATTTCAGCTTCCGGAACGCAGAGGTCCTGGGCTGCTTTCATCAGCAGAAATTCTTCCTCAAAATACTCCCTGATGCCGGGAATCGTACCGTTATCATCAACCCCAACCAATATGGTACCGCCCTTGGTATTTGCAAATGCTGCAATTTCACGGGCAATTTTTTCAGCAGTTGGGATGGTACGTTTAAATTCAAGAAAGCGCCCCTCACCGGTTTGAACAAGGTTTTTCAGGTCTCCGGGGGTCATTCGGGAGATCGCTATTTCACCATTTGGTAACTTCATCAATATGTGATTTGGTGTTTAAGATCCCTTCACAATTTGAACGCACTGTGAAGAATCTCAAATCATCTTCTCTTCTTTGGGATTACGTGTCATGAGCTCATATAGTGCATCACTTGGGTCTACATTTTCAAACAGCACTTTATGGACAGCTTTTGTTATCGGCATTTCCACGTTATTCTTTTCCGCCCATTGGTTCACCGAATCAGTAGTTTTAACCCCTTCCGCAACCATATTCATTCCATCGACGATTTCATCCAGTTTTTTTCCTTTACCGATATTGAATCCAACAAAACGGTTCCGGCTGTGTTCACTTGTGCAGGTAACTATGAGGTCGCCCATGCCGGTTAGCCCTGCAAATGTATCCTGCGACGCCCCCATTGTGGCTCCCATGCGTTTCATTTCGTGCAGACCCCGGGTGATGAGCGCTGCTTTTGCATTATCACCAAGTTCGGCGCCGTCCACAATTCCTGCAGCAATAGCCATAATATTTTTAAGCGCCGCGCCGATCTCCACACCCACAATGTCGTGATTCAGGTAAACCCTGAACATAGGGGTCATAAACGTATCCTGTATAATACGCGCCACACGCTTTGAATTTGCCGCTGCAACCACGGTTGTGGGTTTAAACTTACTTACCTCTTCTGCATGGCTCGGTCCGCTCAGAACGCCAATCTGATCTTCAAGTGTCGTACCATCCAGAACACTTACAAGGATTTGTGTTGGGGTTAAAAAGGTATCTTTTTCAATCCCTTTAGAAACGGTGACAACAATTTCCTTGCCTGTCAGGTGAGGCTTCACTTCTTTAGCTACAGAACGCAATGCGTGTGTTGGGGTGGCAAACAGAACAAGGTCTGCATTCTCTACGGTTGCTTTTAACGAGCTCGAAGCCTGTACAGATTCAGGCAGCGATACATCGCTGATATAAGAGGGGTTTTTATGACTTTTGTTGATCTTTTCAACAATTCTTTCTTCTCTCGCCCATACAGTTACCGGAAATCCGCCGTGCCCCAGTACAACTGCAAGTGCGGTTCCAAAACTGCCCGCACCTATTATTCCAATCTTTTTCAAACTACTCCTTCTTCGTTTAGTCGCCCTTTTGATGGTTTAAACGATTCAATTCTGTTTTCATTACCGTTCATGAGCCGGTTTATGTTTCCTTTGTGTTTTATAATAATACCAAGTGCAATCACACTGCTAAAAATGATAATACTGCCATCGATATGCCAATCAAATCCGTATCGCAAAATCAATTGTGAAAAAGGGTATACAAACGCGCCGACTATAGAGGCAAGCGATACGTACCGGGTAGAAAACATAATGATTAAAAAGAGTGCCAGTGTAATGGATATCGATAAAGGTTCAATTCCATAAAGCATACCACAAGCTGTTGCAGCACCCTTGCCCCCGCTGAAATTTGCATACACCGGAAACATGTGCCCAATAACAGCAAAAACCCCACTGAGAATCAACACCATTGAGTTTATGTCCCAATTCTCATAAAGTACTAATGGCCCGCTTCCCACATGAAACGCCAGCTGGCTCACAAAAAGGGTGCAGAAGAGTCCTTTTCCAAAATCAAAGAGCAGCACGAGGGTTCCTGCCTTCCAGCCAAGAATTCTGAATGTGTTTGTAGCACCGGCATTTCCGCTACCGTGTTCGCGAATGTCCACATTCCGGACAAATTTACCGTACCAGAGCGAGCTGGGAATAGCCCCGATCAGGTAGCTGATAACAATAACAGTAAGTAGTGATATCATTGAAAGCGATTCCAAATAGATTTCAATTCAACTACATTATAAGAAATTGCCGAATGAATCGAGAGATAAGTTTTACATACCGACTCATTTCAAAACAAAAAAACCGACACCTAAATGTCGGTTCTTATTTGTGAAATTTTAAACAACTGCCTAAACGTGTCGTTCTGCGTGATAGGATGATCGAACGAGCGGCCCGCTCTCTACGTGTTCAAGACCAAGATTTTCGCCGATCTCTTTATATTCGGCAAACTGGTTGGGATGCACCCACTCCACTACCGGATGATGCATTTTGGTTGGCTGCATGTATTGGCCGATCGTAAGCACATCCACATTGTGATCCACACAATCCTGCATCAGTTCAATAACTTCTTCTCGGGTTTCACCCAAACCTACCATAATCCCGGTTTTTGTCCGCAACCCCTGGTCCTTACAGCGCTGCAGAAGCTCCAGAGAACGCTCATATTTCGCCTGAGGCCGCACGGATCGGTAAAGGCGGGGAACGGTCTCGAGATTGTGACTCAAAACGTCAGGCGGAGTATCAATCACGATTTGTAGTGCGTCATCCCACGCACCTCTGAAATCGGGAATCAGTGATTCTATGGTTACTCCCTCAATCATTTCGCGAAGCACTTTATGACACTCTGCAAATATCGGTGCACCGCCATCTTTTCTCTCATCGCGGTTTACAGAGGTAAGCACCACATGTTTCAGTTTCATTTTTGATGCGGCATCAGCCACACGCCGCGGCTCATCCCAGTCGAGACCCTGCACCGGACGCCCGGTTTTAATGGCACAGAAAGCGCACGAACGGGTGCATATATCACCCAGAATCATAAACGTAGCCGTTCCGGCACCCCAGCATTCGCCCATATTCGGGCAGCGGGCCTCAGAACAAACGGTATTCAGATTGTTCTTCCTGATGGTATCGGAAACTTCTTTAAACTTCTCTCCGGATGGAAGTTTTACACGGAGCCAGTCCGGACGTCTCTGCCCGGGTGTGGAATCTTCTAATACGTTTAATTCTTTAATCATTACGCTTCTTTTAAAATTTGATCAGAATGATATTCTTTCTACCTGAAGATAGTGTGAATTTTGGAAAGGTGTTACCCAACCGTGCCGACTGATTATCCGAGTTGAACATATTACCCGCTTACAGCCACCGAACCTGATAGTTTCTGTTTGAGATCGGAGAGTGTCTTTCCGGAAACGGCATGTGCACCAAATTGATTGGCAAAGTGAACTGCAATTCGCTCTTTTACTTCGGTTATATCCAACGACCGACCGGCTAACTCGGATAACCCGGAAACTTTCTTGTCTGATATGCCGCACGGTACGATGTGATCAAAGTAACTAAGATCCGTGGATACATTCAGAGCGAAACCATGCATGGTAACCCAGCGCGAGCAACGAATTCCCATTGCACAAATTTTTTGCTGACCTACCCACACTCCGGTCAAACCATCAATTCTTCCCGCTTTAATACCAAAATCACTGCAGGTTTTTATGATAACCTCTTCCAGGTAGCGCAGATATTTGTGCACATCCGTAAAATGTCTGTCCAGGTCCAAAATCGGGTAGCCGACAATCTGTCCCGGTCCGTGATAGGTAATATCTCCGCCCCGGTCGTTTTCTATAAATTCTGCTTCAATCTCATTCAGTTCAGCGGCACTTTTCAATAGGTGGCCCGCATCGCCGCTTTTCCCAAGCGTGTACACGTGGGGGTGTTCTACAAACAGAAGGGAATCGGAGACTGGTTTTCCCTCCTCAGGTGCAGCTCTGAACCGTAGTTTTTGATCGATCAGTTGCTTTTGCAGGCGGCGCTGCAGATCCCAGGCTTCACGATATGGTATTCTGCCGATATCGAATATTTCTACCGATTTACTCATGCCTGAAGATAAGGAAAAGGAAGCATAATGCCCATACGCACACTGCCCGTCAAAGCTCAACGGGCAGTGTTAAAGGTGAACGATCTTACCGGGCTGATTGCCAGGTATTTATCAGCGAAGTGTAAAGGTAATCGGCATGGTATATTGAACCCGAACCGGTCGGCCGCGCTGCATCCCCGGCGTAAATTGCGCATTTCTTATAACCCGAAGGGCTTCTTCATCACAACCTCCTCCGATTCCCCGAATGACCTGGGGGTTTTCTACTTCACCCTTCTCGTTGATGATAAACTGCACAATGACCCGCCCCTGAATGTTCGCACGAGCTGCAAGTTCGGGATAGCGGACTTCCTGCTGCAGTGCGGAAACACCGCCTTTCAGCTGCGGCATATCCTCGACGAAAACGAAGAAATCCTCTTCCGGTTCATCCGCATCTTCACGTTGTGGGGGCGGTGGTGGTGGTAGATGTCCGTCACTAAAGAGATTCAGCTCTGAATCGATCATGATTTCCACATCATCAATAATCACATCGTTGGGCACTGCAACCGGAACCGGCGGCCGCGGTGGGGGTGGTACCCTCTCCTGCTGCCGGGTCTGTATAATCTCCTCCATCTCAATAATTTCCTGCTCGTGAAAAACAATATCCTGCTGGCCTGATGGCTTGATCGTAATTTTTGTGAGTCCAATCAAAATCGCTAACGAAAGTATCAATCCAATTTGTAAAAAAATCGTGTAATACCTCCGGAGATCTACTTCCGGTCTTCTCTGATTAGTGAATCTGATTTCGTTATTTTTTGTTTCTTTTTTCATAGTTAACCTCCCGTCACCGTCTCCTTTTATCTCGGTGTTTTCTTTATTAGAAAGCTATAATAAAATTATGAAGGAGATATGTTTTTTGGTGCAGGATAGAATTGGAAAAGCGCTTTATCATCAGATAAAAAAAGTGCAGAATAGAATCTTGCAGCCGTTTTTTAATATGGCAATATACATTTTATAATATTAGCCAGTGCACTACAATCTAAAACGTTGAGTCTGCTAACGAGAATGGATGAAGTGTATTTCTGCCATATATTTATTCGCGCAAAGTTTCTCTGATTGTAGCAGATAGTATTCTTTTTATTCAGGACTTATCAGCGAGAATCTGTAAAAAAAGAGGTGGATTGATTTTCCATTGTGAGAGCACAGCTTCTTTATTAAGGGGGATGAGTGGTTTGATTGCCCTCTCAATTTTATAGAATTTCAATGCAGCCGGACACAAAAAAGGCAGGTTTTCACCCGCCTTTTTTCACAATTCATCCGCTATGTAAATCGGTTGATTATTTCTTCTTCGGCTTTGAACCAAGATGTACTCCTTCGCCATACGCTTCAGCTACAGCTTCCATTACCGCTTCGCTCATCGTGGGGTGAGGATGCACTGCGCTAATGATTTCGTGCCCGGTGGTCTCGAGATCCCGCGCAACCACTGCTTCTGCGATCAGTTCTGTAACGTGTGAACCGATCATGTGGCAGCCAAGCCATTCGCCATACTTCTTATCAAAAACGACTTTCACAAAGCCTTCTTCATGGCCAAGGCCTGCAGCTTTACCGCTGGCTGAAAATGGAAATTTTCCAACCATAATATCGTATCCCTCGTCTTTTGCCTGTTGTTCAGTATATCCAACAGATGCGACTTGCGGCTCACAATAGGTACAACCAGGAATGTTATCATACTTAATCGGGTGCGGGTTTTCACCAGCAAGCTGTTCAACAAGAACAGTCGCTTCATGTGATGCTTTGTGTGCCAGCCACGGCGCACCGATTACATCGCCAATTGCGTAAATATTATCTGCAGAAGTTTTGTAAGTGGATTTATCAACTTTAATAGCACCTTTCTCGTGCTCAACACCGGCTTCTTCCAGCCCGATATCCTCCACATTTCCGGTAACTCCTACGGCTGAGAGAACAACATCCACTTCGATCTCTTCTTTGCCATTTTTAGTCTTAATCGTAACCTTCGCTCCTTTCCCTTTCTTCTCAACTTTCTCAACAGTGCTTTCGGTAAAGATATTCACACCTTTTTTCTTGTAAATCTTGCCCAGCTCTTTGCCAACATCCTGGTCTTCTACAGGTACAAGTGTTTTCTGCAGCTCTACAAGCGTTACTTCCGTGCCGATAGAGTTATAGAAATAGGCAAACTCAACTCCGATGGCACCGGCACCGATAACCAGTAATTTCTTCGGCTGTTTTTCGAGCTGCATCGCTTTTTCTGAATCGATGATCAGCTTACCGTCAATCTCCAGGTTTGGAAGCTGCCGCGGCCGGGCTCCGGTTGCGATAATAAAATGTTTTGCTTTTATCGTCTCATTCTCTTTTCCTTTATCATCCTGCACCGCAAGTTCTTTGGCTGATTTAAACACGCCGGTTCCTCTCAGAACTTCGATGTTGTTCGCCTTCATAAGAAACTGAACGCCTTTACTCATCTTGTCGGCAACTTTTCGGCTTCTTTTGATCATTCCATCAAAATTCACTGAAAAATCTTTCACATCCACACCGTAGTCGGAGGCGTGGGTGATCGATTCAAAAACCTCAGCGGATCGCAGCAGTGCTTTGGTGGGAATACAGCCAATATTGAGGCAAACGCCGCCCAGTGATCGTTTCTCTACAACAGCGGTTTTAAATCCAAGCTGGGAGGCGCGTATTGCTGCTACATAGCCGCCGGGCCCGGTTCCAATTACACAAACGTCAAATTCTTTAGCCATCGGTTCGGTGATTTATAATAGTTGGTTTACGATTGGCAGACATTCGTTGCTGTTTGTCTGCGTGATTTTCTGATTTAGTCTTTCAAAATAAGAGATTTACATCAGATAAGTAAATCTGCAGGGTGATTAGAACAACCGTTTATTTGGCTCCCTTCTGCGGATGCTCGTCCCGCTTTTTTGAGTCCACCGGAAGGGCTACGGACGATCGTACATGAAGATCGCGCTGGGGAAATGGAATTTCGATATCCAGTTCATCAAACTTTTTCACAATCGCCTGGTGAAGCTCGTTCCTTAAAATATACCGGTCTTTCACATTCGAGATCCAGGCCCGAAGCTGCATATCCCAGGAAGAATCTCCAAATTCAATCAGATGCACCTGGTGCGCGGGGATTTTCATCACCCGCGGATGTTCCTCAGCTACCTCATTCAGCGCTTTCAAAACAATTTCCAGATCAGACGAATATGATACACCCACGTTGATATCGAGCCTGAAAGTAGGCTCGCCGTGGGAGTAGTTGATTACGTTATTCGATACAAACTCCGTATTCGGCACGATAATCGACACATTATTGAGCGTGCGGATTTTTGTTGATCGAATGTTGATCTCCGTTACATCACCTTCAATTCCTGCAACATCCACACGATCTCCAACACTGATCGGCCGCTCAAACATCACAATCAAACCAGAAATAAAGTTTGCCGTGATATTTTGCAGGCCAAAACCGATACCCACAGACAGAAGCCCGAAAATAACGGCGAGGCCGGTCAGATCAATCCCAACGAACTGGAAAGAGATCAGCACACCAATGGTAACGATCAGGTATTGTGAAACCCTGGCCAGCGTATATTGAAGGCCCGGATCGATCTCAAACCGATCGAGCACTTTGCCGTGCAGTACTTTTCTGACGAATGCTCCCAGGAACAGAAAAAATATCAGAAATACCAGGAATATCACCATCGACATAATGGTGACCGGCGTTTCCTGCAGCTCAAATAGGCGCATATTCAGGAAATCCTGCAACGCCGTCAGAAATTCATTCAATTCCATGGTCTGATATTAAAAAACTCCGGCCGTGATGACCGGAGATAATTCTGCTATTGTTCAGTGAAAAGTCACCGCACGTTTTGTGCCAATTATCGATCAACTTTCACATCCCAGATCTCTTCAGCATAATCGCGGATGGTTCTGTCGGATGAAAATTTACCAACACGTGCCGTGTTAAGCAGTGCTTTGCGGTTCCACTCTTTCTGATCTTTAAAGAGTTCATCCACTTCCCCCTGCTCCTTAACATACGCTTCGAAATCTGCCAGAACCAGGAAGTAATCCCCTTTTTCGAGCAGAGACTCAATGATCGGCTGGAAAAGTTCTTTATCGGAATTAAAGAATCCATCGCGAATCTGGTCAATCGCTTTCTTCAGTTCGGAGTTGGAGTTGTAATAATCCCACGGGTTATACCCTTCGCGGCGGAGAGTGTCTACATCATCCACGGTATTTCCGAAAATAAAGATGTTTTCATCGCCCACCTCTTCTTTAATTTCAACATTGGCGCCATCGAGTGTACCGATTGTGAGCGCTCCGTTGAGGGCAAATTTCATATTCCCGGTTCCGGATGCTTCCTTCCCGGCCGTTGAAATCTGCTCCGAAAGGTTTGCGGCAGGAATCATTTTCTCGGCCAGTGTTACGCTGTAGTTCTCCAGAAAGAGAAATTTGAGTTTATCGCCCACATCAGGATCGTTGTTGATCTTCTCTCCAACATCGTTCATAAGCTTGATAAACAACTTAGCGAGCGTATACCCGGGAGCAGCTTTTCCAGCCACCAAAATGGTCCGCGGAACGAAATCTCCATCGGAATTTTCCTTTATCCGGTTGTACTGTGTGATCGCATAGAGCGTAAGCATAAGCTGACGTTTGTATTCGTGAATCCGCTTAATCTGGATATCGAACATGGATTCCGTATTGATTTTCACATCCCGCTTATCTTCGATGTAATCGGCCATACGCTGCTTGTTGTTCTGTTTAATCTGAACAAACTTTTTCATGAACGATTTGTCATCTGCAAACTTCTCGATTTTTTTAAGCTGATCGAGATCGGTTACCCAACCCTCGCCGATTTCACCAGTAATCAGATCGGCCAGTTCACGGTTACACTGCCGCAACCAGCGCCGGGGTGTAATTCCGTTCGTCTTGTTTGTAAACCGTTCCGGGTAGATATCGTGAAAATCCCGGAAGAGTGTTTTCTTAATCAGGTCACTGTGTAGGGCGGCCACACCGTTAATTTTGTGTGATCCGACGATTCCAAGTGATGCCATGTGCACCACAGGATCCTCGCCTTCGCCCACGATAGAGAGCCGGCTGATCTTGCCGCGGTCATCACCAATATCGGCACTTACTTTCTGCAAAAATCTTCGGTTGATCTCATAAATAATTTGAAGGTGACGCGGCAGGAGATTTCTCATCAGTGATACGGGCCATTTCTCAAGCGCTTCGGGCATGAGCGTGTGATTAGTGTACGCCATGGTTTTTACGGTGATATCCCACGCTTTATCCCAGTCGAGGCCCTCTTCATCAATCAGAATGCGCATCAATTCCGGGATTGCCAGGTTTGGATGGGTATCGTTACACTGAATGGCAACCTTTTCAGGAAGTTTCGTCCAGTCATCTTCCGTTTTTTTGAACCGGCGGAGGATATCATTCATAGAAGCGGAAACCAGGAAAAACTCCTGCTTCAGCCGGAGCTCCTGCCCCACAAACATTTTATCGTTCGGGTAGAGCACCCTCGAAATATTTTCATTCAGCTGTGTATCCCGGACAGCATCGATATACTGACCCTGGTTAAAGCTCTTCAGGTCGATTGATGAGGATGATTCCGCTTTCCAGAGGCGCAGGTTATTCACCACATTGTTTTTAAAGCCTGGAACGGGCGTATCGTAAGCCACAGCTTTCACGGGGTGCGTATTCTCAAGTTTGAATCGAACATTCCCGTTTTCGTTCTGATAAGCTACCGAATCGCCATAGAAAGGAACGGTATACTGAATTTTTGGGCGGACAACATCCCACGGATTTCCGTATTGCAGCCAAAGGTCAGGCTTTTCAATCTGGAATCCATTCTCGATCGACTGATAAAAAATCCCGTAGTCGTATCGAATTCCGTAGCCGATAGCTGGAATGCCGAGCGTTGCCATCGAATCCAGGAAACAGGCCGCCAGCCTTCCCAGGCCGCCATTTCCGAGACCCGCATCCCATTCAGCATTACGGACCTTATCATAATCGAGGCCCATCTCTTCCATTGCCTCGGCAGCTTCATCCTGCATACCCAGGTTCACCAGCATGTTATCCAGAAGCCGGCCGATCAGGTACTCCATGGAAAGGTAATAAACCCTTTTTTTATCCTGTTTGTAGTAGCTCTGCTGAGTTTCAATCCATCGGTCGTGCAGACGGTCCATCACGCTGAGCACCACGCTCCGATAATTATCCCATCCTGTCGTTGAAAATTCGTCTTTGGCCAGTGTGTACCTCAGATGCTGCTTGATATCTTCTCTGAAAGAATCCGCATCCATTCCGCTACGTATGTTACTCTTCGTTTTTTTTGCCATAATTTGAAAATCCTAAAACTATTCGGTTTGTGTGATGTATTCTTTTAAACTTTATCTGCCATCCAATTAATAAACAGGCTTATACCGGCCTGCAGGTTTTTGGCTACTCTTTAACATAAATTCCATAATCGGGCTGAAACTTAGGGCGGGTCAGTTTACTCGCCAAACCCAGTTCATGAAACGATTCATAGGCATTAATTGCAACAAAATCTTGGTCAAAAATGCCAAAAACTGTAGAACCGCTACCGCTCATGGCTGCATAATCTGCACCAAAATCGAGCAGCTGATCTTTGATGTTCCCAACCATTTCGTGCTGCGGTATCACCGCCTGTTCCAGGTCGTTCTGCAGCAAGTACTGCCACTCTTCCAGCGGCTCTTCCAAAAGAACGCCTTTCAGCGAAAATCCGGGGTCGGGATTGGGAGCACAGTGCCGGTACGCTTCTGCCGTTGAACTTTCAAATCCGGGAAATACCGTTACGATCCAGGCGTCGGGCTGAATATCCGCAAAATCAATATCCTGACCAATCCCGCTGCCAATACCTGTTTTTCCGTATACAAAAAATGGAATGTCTGCGCCGAGATCTCTGCAAAGATCTACAATTTCATCATCCGATAATCCGGCATCTTCCATTTTATTGAGCATCCTGAAGGTCAGCGCCGCGTTACTGCTTCCGCCGCCCAATCCTGCCCCGGCGGGAATCTGCTTCGATACGGTAAAATGGTAGTTTCGCTTCAGTCCAACGTACGTATTAAAAGCGTTATAGGCCCGGGAAATCAAGTTGGTACCGTCAGTTGGAATGTCCGATCCGGTTATTGTTAATTCGTATTCATCAGAAATACGAACTTCAAAGCGATCGCTCCATTCAATAAATGCAAACCCGGTTTCTATCCTGTGATATCCGGTCGGGAGTTTTTCAAGTACATGAAGACCCAGGTTTATTTTTCCGTACGAATCAGCAATCCAGCGTTTATTGCTCATAGTTGCGTTCAGACCTAATCTTTGAATGTCAGTTTAAAAAAGAGAATGCTCAGCGCCAGTACCAGGGTGACTACGTTGGTTAGAATAATCGGTAAATCACCAATCATAATTCCATAGGTTAGCCACAACCCAACTCCCGTACAAAAAATCAGGTACATGCCGAGTGAGATATCTTTCGCAGATTTTGTTTTCCATGTTTTCATCACCTGCGGAAGAAAGGCAACGGTGGTACAAAACCCAGCCATCAGCCCGATAATTGTAAATGTCTCCATAAATTTTTCGGTTTTCTTTCAGTTAATTGTGTTGGATGAACCTACTCTTTTTCCCCGACATCTTCTTTCAGTTTCAGAAGATATTGATATGCTTCATCCCGGTCATTCGGTATTTCACCGTCAAATATTGCATTTTTGATTTTATCTTTCACTTTTCCAACGATTGGGCCGGGTTTCACATCAAAAACCTCCATAATATCTTCTCCTGAGATTGGATTGGTCCAGTTCCGGATTTTGTCTTTCTTTTCAACCGTTTTAATCTTCTTTTCCACGCGGTCGAAATTATTACGGTATTTTTGCACCCGCCACTCATTTTTACTGGTGATGTCGGCCCGACAAAGCGTCATCAGATCTTCAATATCATCGCCCGCTTCATAGATCAGCCTTCGCACGGCGCTGTCTGAAACCTCATCGGAAACGAGAGCGATAGGTCGCAGGTGGAGGCGCACCAGTTTCTGCACATATTTCATGCGGTCATCGAGCGGCAAACCAAGTCTGCGAAATATTTTTGGCGTCCATTTTGCACCCAGTGCATCGTGCCCGTGAAAGGTCCATCCCGCCGATTTTGAAAACCGTTTTGTAGGCGGCTTGGCGATATCGTGCATGATTGCAGCCCAGCGAAGCCAGAGATTATCACTTACCGCTGCAACATTATCGAGTACTTTCAGTGTGTGCCAGAAATTATCTTTATGGCGCTGACCGTTTTTCACATCAACTCCCTGCAGCTTCACCATCTCAGGGAAAAATTGCTCCAGGAGACCTGATTTTAGCAGAAGTTCGAATCCGTAGGAGGGTTTATGAGTCAGAACTATTTTATTCAGTTCCTCAATGATTCGCTCTTTGGAAATAATTGAAAGCCTGTGGGCCATTTTCTGGATGGCACTGAACGTTTCATCCTCTATTGTAAATTTTAGTTGAGCAGCGAATCGCACAGCGCGCATCATTCGGAGCGGGTCGTCCTCGAAGGTCTTCTCCGGGTCGATTGGTGTGCGGATGATCTTATTTTTCAGATCCTGCACTCCGTGAAAGGGATCCTGCAGCAGCCCGAATGTCTCTTCGTTCAGGCTCCACGACAGGGCGTTTATTGTAAGATCCCGGCGGAGCTGGTCATCTTTCAGCGTGCCGTTTTCAACAATTGGCTTGCGGGAATCGCGCCTGTAGCTCTCTTTACGGGCGCCCACAAATTCCAGGTCGAGCCCGTTATGCTTTACCTGCGCGGTGCCGAACTTTTTAAATACGGTAACATCCTTTGAGCCGAGTTTTTTCGCAACCGATTTAGCGAGCTGAATTCCAGATCCGATCGTTACAAAATCGATATCGGTTGTATCATCTGTATCGAGCCTGCCCAGGTAAACATCCCGAACGTATCCGCCCACAACGTAAGCGGATTGATCGAGCTCATCCGCAGCTTTGCCGATCGTTTTAAAGAGAGTGGTATGTTGTTGAGGTATATCGATCTGAGTATTTTTATCCATCAAAAAATTAATACTGCTGAGAAATTGCCATTCTGCCGGCTGATGTCTGTAACGGGAAGGAGTTTATCAGAAAATGGATTCCAGCTCCCGGCAGATCTGTTCACATAGTTCTTTGTGTTTGGTAGTGATCGCGTCTTTGGTATGCGAATCGATATCGAGCTGGGCAACAAATTCGCCGTCTTTCATAATCGGCACTACAATCTCGGATTTCACATCCATGCTGCATGCCAGGTAATTATCCGCTTGCGAAACATCCTGCACAACAAACGTTTCGTGCGATTCGGCAACCTGTCCGCAAATCCCTCTGCCGTAGGGGATTTTTGTGTGATCTGTAGACTCGCCCACATACGGACCAAGCTCCAGCATGCGATCTTCCTCTTCCGATGCGAGATAAAATCCTGTCCAGTTAAATACATCTACATTACGATCGAGCAGCCCGGCTATGTCGCGAAGAATTTCATCCCGCTTTTTTCCGGATTGTATTGCAGATTTCGCCTCTTCTAAAATCGCGTTGATTTCCATGACTTCCGTTTTACATTATTTTTGCGATGCCAAGTCCCGGGACACGCAGATTCAAAATTCCTACAGAACAGTTAAAATACAAATTTTCACAAACCGATATTGACCATTTCAAAGTCAACCAAAGCTCTCTATCTTTGGGGCTATGTTTGAATTTTTTACAGATCTTAATCCGGAATCCAGCTCCTACTTTATTGGTGCATTTGCCTTGCTGGTTGCGAGCTTCACTTCATTATTCTCTGTTGTGAATCCGCTTGCCGCAATGCCTGTATTCCTGTCATTAACCAACCGATTTACTCATGAGGAGCGAAAACGCACCGCTTTTAAATCGTGTTTATACATGTTTGCACTGTTGGTTGTTTTCCTGCTGATCGGCACATACGTTCTCAGTTTTTTCGGAATCAGCCTGCCGGGTGTGCGAATTGCCGGCGGACTTATTATTATGAGAGCGGGATATTCAATGCTCAATCCAAAAGATCCGGGTAAAAAATTAACCGAGGAAGGTGAAGCCGCAGCGCTCGAAAAAGAAGATATCTCCTTCAGCCCTTTGGCGCTGCCTCTTTTATCAGGGCCCGGCAGCATCGCTGTTGTGATTGGGTTTGCATCACAGGCGGCTTCTCCAACAGATTACCTGGTAAACGCAATCTCCATTTTCCTGGTGGTGCTTACGACTTTTGGCTTCTTACGACTTGCTCCGATTTCCGCAAAATATATCGGGTACACAGGCCTGAATGTCATGACCCGCCTTATGGGATTCATCGTACTCGCTATTAGTGTACAGTTTATTCTGAGCGGTATTTCGCAATATTTTAACATCGGGGTCTAATTCTATGGATAACCGTCAGTCGATACAGCAGCTTTTTATTTTTGATCTGTGGTGCTCACGAAAACTAACCGACTTTATTCGTGAATCGGGTGAATTCAGAGAGCAGGCTTCAACAACAGCTTTTCTCTCGCATATCATCAATGCACAGCGCATCTGGTTCAACCGGGTGATTGATATTAAAACTGCAGATACCGATCCCTGGCATGAATACCCCATTGACGATATCAAACAGGAGGCAAAATCGGTTCACAAGCTCTGGATTGATCTCATTGGCGATCACGATATGGATATGGATGCCCGGATTGTATACCAAAACAGCGCCGGAGTGAATTTCGTAAACTCATTCTCTGAAATTTGCCAGCACCTGATACTTCACGGGCAGCATCACCGGGCGCAGATATCGCTGCTTCTCAGCCGCTCGGGCATCAAACCACCATCGATTGATTACATCCATTATTTGCGAACCTGATAATTTACAATTGAATCATCGCTGTCTAAAAAATTATTCAGGACGAAATACATCATCCATTTCCCAATTACAGAAACAGTTGCATTCGCATTTATACGATCAATCTCAGCTCTTTTTTTCGCAGATTTCCGCTGTGTAGACCGCGGAATATCGCTGATATGCCCTGACTGAATTGATTCCTTTTTGCGAAAATCAGCGGATTAAGGAAATTTCCTCATCCGCTGACTCCACGTCATCGGATGAGCGGACAGGGCTACATGTTATTCTATAAGATTATGAACTGGTTAATATAAAGGTCGGACAATTCACCGGATGAAACGAATTCATCCGGTGAAGAGATGCACTAAACATCTCCGTCGACACATTCATGGCACGACAGTAGGTTCCGAAAATAAATCAGCACAGTTTTTATTTGTATTAATCTTGGGGATTCAATTTCTTGATCACTTACGTTAACGAAACGGCACAGCTCTGGATTTACTCGAACAGATTTTAATTAATTTTGCCAACTATGCCTGGGGAACTCCCCTGCTCTTTCTGCTGGTTGGCGGCGGTATCTTCTTTCTTCTCTATTCCCGGTTTATGCCGTACCGGCACTTTAAACACGGCCTGGAAGTTCTCACCGGAAGATATGACGACCCGAATGCACCCGGTGACATCAACCATTTTCAGGCGCTTTCGAGTGCACTTGCTGCAACCGTGGGGATGGGTAACATCAGTGGTGTTGCGATTGCGCTCGGCGTGGGCGGTCCCGGCGCAATTTTCTGGATGTGGATTACCGCAATTGTGGGAATGGCCACTAAATTTTTCTCCTGTACACTCTCCATCCTCTATCGCGGTAAAGATTCCAGTGGTAAAATTCAGGGCGGACCCATGTACTACATCGTGGAAGGTCTGGGTAAAAAATGGAAGCCGCTTGCTATGTTTTTCAGTTTTGCCGGCCTCATTGGGTGTACTCCTATGTTCCAATCTAACCAGCTTACACAAATTATTCGCGACACCATTCTTGCCGATCGCGGCTGGCTCGGCTATGACACCATTTACCTGGCTGACTCCGCACTCACCGTAACAGGCTTCAGGCTCTCGGATATCATTGTTGGTATTATCCTGGTGATCCTGGTCTCTCTCGTAATCTTTGGCGGTATTAAACGGATCGGCCTCGTGGCATCACGCCTGGTTCCGCTGATGGTTGTAATCTACGTCCTCACTGTTCTCTATATCATTTTCAACAATCTTGTTGATGTACCGTATTATTTCTCGCTGATTGTGACGGATGCCTTTTCGGGCGAAGCGGCAGCCGGCGGCGTACTGGGTGTTGTGATTTCAAACGGAATTCGCCGAGGAGCTTTTTCAAACGAAGCCGGTATCGGGATGGAAGCGATGGCACACGGTGCGGCAAAAACCAAAGAGCCGGTACGCGAAGGTTTGGTAGCCATGCTCGAGCCCGCTATCGATACACTGCTTATCTGTACCATGACCGCCCTCGCGATCCTCATGACCGGAGCCTGGCAGCTCTCCGATGTTGACGGCATCACCATGACAGCCGTTGCTTTTGAACAGGGCGTTCCTGTTGTTGGAGCCTATCTGCTGATACTTTGTGTGCTGATTTTCAGTATCACCACCATGTTCACCTACAGTTACTACGGCTCCAAATGCCTCAACTTCCTGGCGGGCGCGCATAACAAGCACTACTACAACTACTTCTACATCTTCACCATCTTTTTCGGATCAATCACTACGATTGATATGGTCATCAACCTGATTGACGGGTTTTTTGCGCTGATGGCAATCCCAACCATGACCGCATCCATTCTGCTGGCACCGAAAGTGATGGAAGCCTCCCGCGATTATTTTGCAAGGAAAAATCGCGGTGATTTTGATCACTATTGATGGTGAACCATTTCAAGTAGTATACCAACGCACAGTAAATAAGTTTTTTAGCACAAAAACTTAAATAATTTTTGCCAAACCCCTTTGCAACCGCGTAATTACTTTAATCACCGGGGAAATGGAAGCGGTTTTACTTAATTATTTAGGATCCGGTATATTACTTTTTTACTGCGTTTCATCACCCCGAATTACTTTATTCAGAAGGTGAATTCCCTCCTTTTCAGCCGAAACCTTCCGTATCTTTAAATCGTTATAACAACCGAATTTAGAGGCCGGATAAATACAACAAAAAAATGCCTGAGAAAAACCCGGCATAATTTAATAATCAGGGAAAAATAAGAGTAAAAACAAATACAGTTATGAAAACGCTAACCGTAACAATAATCTCAGCCCTGTTTGCTATGTTTGCTGTTGTAGATACAGCACAAGCAGAAAACAGTGGAACAAACGAAGTTGTTGTTGCAGAAAATATCATCGAAGCAGTAAATAAAATCGACATTATCAGCCTGAATGTACTTCTCGCTGAAGGTGCCGCTATCGACACCGTTGACGATGCAGGAAATACACCACTGATGCTTGCAGCTAAGATCGGAAACCCAAGAATGATTGACATTATTCTGGCACACGAACCTGAAGTAAATAAGCGCAACGAAAGTGGCGTCACCGCACTGATGATTGCATCAGAAACCGGAATTCTCTCTATCGTCCAGGACCTGAAAAACGCAGGTGCTGATCCCGAAATGAGAAACAGTGCCGGGTACAGCGCAGCACAAATTGCTCAGCGAAACGGACACGGTTCAATAGCCGAATTCCTGAAAGTGAGTAACAGTGTATCATTCAGCAGATAATAACTGACTAAATACACCTTTCTAAAGCCTTGCCGCTTCATTGCAGCAAGGCTTTTTTATTTCCATCACCCGGATGGAACTCCATCTAAAACATCCCTTCTAAAATCTCTTTCCTTCTAACCGCACAATTTTGTTTCTTTTGGTCAACTCCTCAACATTACACCAGGCCCTATGAAATTAAAATTACTGCTGCTGCCCCTCCTGTTCTTACTCACAACTATCTCTTCACTTGCTCAATCGGACATCGATTCATTTACGAATGAAATGGATGCTTACGAAGGGTATTTTAATTTTTGGTGGGATGATGAAGCCGGAAAAATCTGGCTGGAGATCGATAAGCTTGATGAAGAAGTACTCTACGTAAATTCTCTTGCTGCCGGGATGGGTTCGAACGATATTGGACTGGATCGGAGTCAGCTTGGCGATTCGCGAATCGTTACATTCCAAAAAATTGGCCCTCGCGTGCTGATGGTTCAGCCCAATTACGATTTTCGCGCCAGTTCAGATAACGAGCTGGAACAAAAATCCGTGGAAGAAGCTTTTGCACAGTCTGTGTTGTGGGGTTTTGATGTTGAACATACAGACGGTGACCGGGTTTTAGTGGATGCAACGGATTTTCTGCTTCGGGATGCGCATGATGTCACCGGCCGGCTGCAAAGCCAAAATCAGGGTAATTACTCCCTTGACGGAAGCCGCTCGGCCATCTATCTGCCCGGTACCTTCAATTTTCCAAAAAACAGCGAGTTCGAGACGATCCTCACATTTACCGGAAGCAACCCTGGCGGCCAGGTCCGGTCCGTTACGCCTACACCGGAAACCATCACGGTACGGCAGCACCATTCATTTGTTGAGTTGCCGGATGATAACTACACCCCGCGAAAATTTGACCCGCGTGCCGGATTCTTTGGCATTTCGTACCAGGATTACAGCGCACCTATCGGCGATGAATTCACAAAACGCTACATCGCCCGTCACCGGCTTGAAAAGAAAGACCCGGATGCAGAAATGAGCGAAGCGGTTGAACCAATTGTTTTTTACCTCGATAATGGTACTCCCGAACCGATCCGTACAGCGCTGCTTGATGGAGCCCGCTGGTGGGCCGAAGCATTTGAAGCGATCGGCTATGAAGATGCCTATCGCGTAGAAATTTTACCTGATGATGCCCATCCGCTCGACATTCGCTACAACGTCATTAACTGGGTACACCGCTCAACGCGAGGCTGGTCTTACGGCTCATCTGTGATCGATCCGCGCACCGGAGAAATCATCAAAGGAAATGTGCTGCTGGGATCACTGCGGGTCAGGCAGGATTACATGATCGCCGAAGGGCTGCTTTCACCGTACGAAAACGGGGAAGAACCTGATCCCGAAATGCTTGATATGGCGCTCGACCGAATTCGCCAGCTTTCCGCCCATGAGATTGGCCACACTCTCGGAATTGCACACAACTTTGCCGCAAGTGTTGACGATCTCGCCTCCGTTATGGATTATCCGCACCCGATGGCCACCATCCGCGAAGATGGCACCCTCAGCCTGGAAAATGCGTATGATATCGGTATCGGGGAGTGGGATAAACGCGCTGTGGCCTACGGATACCAGGATTTCCCCGACGGAAGGGATGAAGAGCAGGAACTGAACAATATTATCGAAGAGACGCTCGATATGGGACTGATGTATATTTCGGATGAAGCGGCACGTCCGCAAGGCGGAGCACATCCATATGCTCACCTGTGGGAGTACGGCAGCGATCCTATTGCACAGCTCGATCACATTCTTGAAATCCGGGAAATTGCGCTCCGAAATTTTGGTGAAAATACAATCCGTGAGGGGCGAATGATGTCTGATCTCGAAAACGTACTGGTACCCATCTATCTCTATCACCGGTATCAAACCGAAGCGACTGTTAAACTGCTTGGCGGAGTGGATTACAGCTATTCTGTGCGCGGTGATCAGCAACCCGGTCCGGTTACTGTCGATGGAGAGATTCAGACGAATGCTCTTCAGGTACTATTGAAAACTTTAGATCCAGAGGTCCTGGCACTCCCCGAACATATTTCCGATTTGATTCCGCCGCGACCCGCCCGGATTCCGCAAACACGTGAACATTTCCGGGGTTACACAAATCCTATTCTTGATCCCGTTGCCATGGCGGAGGTTGCAGCAAATCACTCCGCTTCGCTGATTTTCAATGAAAACAGAGCCGCGCGGCTGGCTCATCAGCATGCCCGAAACAGTTCCTATCCCGGCCTCAGCGAAATCATCGACACTGTGCTGGACGCCACCCTTTTTGCCGACAATCAAACCGGGTATGAAGGATCTATCCAGCGGGCAATTAATGTGGCCGTACTGAGAAATCTTCTTCAGCTTGCCGGAAATACCGATGCCGCACCCGATGTACGGGCCATCACATCGCTTTATACCGAAGAACTGGCAACCGATCTGCTTCGAAAACGAGCCGATACTGACACCCGGGCCTGGGAAGCACACTACAAATACCTTGCGGATATGGTTGAGTCGTTTGTGTTTGACCCTGATACATTCGAACTGCCAGAAGCACCTTACACTCCGCCGGGAGCGCCAATCGGCAGCGGGGGATTCCACCTGCCCGTTTCGTGCACTTTTTGAAATGTATAGTACGGCATCGATGGTTCTTTGATTTGATGCGGATACAATTTCTGAGTAATGAAATACACCGAAACAGAGCCATCGAGAAATCAACTTGAAACCTATTAGTTTTTATCTGTATATGAATTTTTCAACAAGTGTCCCTTTTGAAGGCAATGTCACTAACTTTGATAACTATCTTCCAAATGAAACCTAATATACTTTTGCGCGATAGATATTGTGTCGATTGTGTAATTCTTCCGGCCTTTGATTACTGAAGGAGGTGCTTGGTTTGCGGGGAGTGCATGCGATGTTTGTAAAAACTACCGGCCAAATCGATGATTACTGTCACGAAGTGATATGGACCTTTGTTTTTACGTCGCAAAACGGACCGCAAATCCCGACTGAAGGAATCACCAGCCCGGCGGGTTTTGGATACTTTTGTCCGTTCAAAAGTATCAGGAGAATAAACCATTTATGATTAAGCAGCGCTAATGGCTTTTACATTTAAGAAAAATGAGCGAAACATATCGGGTATCACGTTTCCGTTTATGCGGAAAACCATTATCCCGGTTTCGCGTTTTCTTTTTTCACCTGTTGTTACCAACCCGGAAAACATGCCGCAAACCGGGCCCTGTTTTATTTATGGAAATCACAGCAACTACTTCGACCCTTTTTTCCTGAACCTGGATATGACAGCCGAACCGACCGCCGGTGTCATGACCCGCGATCAGTTTCACAAAACGATCCCAAGAATTTTCATGGACAGCATCGGGATTGTTCCCACAAGTAAATACGTACCGGAGCCGGGAATTGTGCGGGATGTAATCCGGATGATCGATAATCGTCGCATGATTGTCATTTTCCCGGAAGGCGGCCGGCGGTGGGATGGAAAACCAAAGCCGGTGATCGAAACCACTCTAAAACTTTTCTGGAAGATGAAAATCCCGGTGCACCCGGTGCAGATTCACGGATCATATCTCTCCTGGCCGCGCTGGGCGGACTACCTGAGAAAAAGCACCATCGAAATTCGCTGGATGAAACCGATGCTCCCCTCAGATTTTGATGACTACGAAACGTTTGCTGCATCCTGTAAAGAAAAAATCGCCTTTGATGAATATTCACCGCCTGATACAGTCCGTATTCACTCCGCTTACAAACCTGCATCGGGTATCAGCCGGTTTCTCTATCGATGCCCCGAAAGCGGCGTTTCCGGCTCGATTTTTTCACCCGACGGCAGATCAGTTTACAGCCGAACATCAAATCTCTCTTTTACGATGGATACGGAATCACGGCTGATCGACCCCCAAGGCATTTCTCATTCGCTTCCCGAAATATTTGCAAAAATTGGCAGGATGCCGATCGGGGCCGCCCGGGATTCTGTGATTCTGCAGGATTGGGGTTCCAACCTATTTAAAATCGACAAATCACATCAGCTCAAACACATCGGACGCGGATACACAGAACTGAAAGAAAACCATATTTTCATCTCCACCGGATCAGACCGATTTACCATTCCGCTGGAAGATGTTCAGTATCTATCCGTTGAACAGAATCATAAAATTACCGTTACATCCAGCCGGCATATTTTCCAGGTGGAGTTCAATGATACAAGCGCTTTACAGTGGAAAAACTATATCCTTCGGCTTAAAGAGGGTGAACAGACCGTGAGGGAGACTTTTTGATATTCTGGGAAGCTGATATATCCGCCGGCCGCTTTTTCCTCGATTTTGCCTGGCTCGGGCTGCTCCTGGTTGCCGGGTTATTGTTGAGAAACAGAATCTCTCTGTTCCGCCGATACCTGATTCCCGCCAACCTCATCGGCGGCGCGCTTGGGCTGGTTTTAGCCGGAAACGGACTCGGCTGGATCGATCTCACATCAGAGCGCCTCGGTATTTACGTTTACCATCTGCTTGCCCTGCTGTTTATCGGCCTCAGTCTTCGGGCACCCAGAAAAAAAATTGGGCTATCATCCGTAAAAACAGGAATTCTATTTATCTGCACATACCTTGTGCAGGGCATTATCGGTCTGATCATCGCATTTTTACTCATTTTCACTATTATGCCCGATCTCTTTGCCGGAATTGGTCTTCTTTCGCCGCTGGCATTTGGCATGAATCCCGGTATCGCTTATACAATTGGCCAGAACTGGCAGGCGTACGGATTTGAATCTGGCGGAATCGTTGGACTCACCTTTGCAGCAATTGGGTTTCTTTGTGCATATACCACCGGAGTATGGATGGTAAAAAACGGTATCCGAAAGGATCAGGCAGCCTATATTGACAAAGAATCATCTGAAAAACTACAGAAGTCTGATCCGGCAAGCCTGAAAAAAGATTCTGCTGATGCCGGCCGGCTGACGTCACACTCCGGCATTCTTGAATCACTCTCCCTCCACATAGGATTAATTGGAGGCACATACCTGCTCACTTACGGATGCATGAAAATTTTTGAAGCCGGCCTGGTTTTTCTCGGAGCTGAAAATGAAGCCTCAACACTCTGGTCATTTCACTTTGTTTTTGCAGCAATTATCGCACTTGCCGTTCGCAGATTCATCGATGTTACCGGACAATCCATACTCGTTGATGATATCACAATGACCCGTATCTCCAATTTATTTATGGATCTGATGATCGCCGCCTCCATTGCCGCAATCAGCCTGGCTGTCGTTGGGATGTACTGGTTTCCGCTGCTGCTGATTTCCATCAGCGTGATTGCTGCTACCTGGTGGATGATCCGGAGATTATGCAATTCACTATTTGCCGATTTTCAGCTGGAACGTACCGTAGCTATTTACGGGAATATGACCGGAACATTACAATCGGGGCTTCTGCTGCTGCGTATTTTGGATGAGCGGATGCAGTCTCCCGTCAGCTATAACCTGGTGTATGGAAGCGGCCTGGCACTTCTGCTCGGTTTTCCGCTTTTGCTGCTGATTAACGCGCCGGTGCACTATTTCAGCGATGTGAGCACAGGGTTTGGAATGGTTCTCCTGGCGATGGCTGCCTACCTGGTGCTCTTACTGACAGCATTATATTATTTGAATGGAGAGAAGTGATGAATGTTGAAGTGCCACATTCGAAATTCAGCGTTTGTCATTCAATATTCGATATTTCAGTAGTTTTGTAACTCGGACGTATCACAATTAATTTTCCATGTTTTTTAATGGCATCCAATATGGAAAACCATTCTCCGATGCCAATAAAAAAACCCGGATAGCTACTGCCATCCGGGCTTTAAATTGAATCTCAGTAAAAGTTATTATGGATTAGTTCACAATGAGCGTACCAACCATTCCGCCGCTAAAGTGGCCAGGGAATGTACAGATGTAGTCGTACTCACCGGTTTCATCCGGCACGGTAAATGTAATGGTATCTGATTCGCCATCACCAAGCATTGCGGTTGTTGCAATTACCCAGTCCTCATATTCCGGTGCGATATAATCGTTATCTCTGGCTTGGAGTGATGCCCTGGCAAAAGCTTCTGTATCCGCATCCAGTGTTAGAACTGCAAGGTTGTGCGACATTGCTGACGCAGGCAGATTACTTACCGTTCGAAGAGTAATTCTGATTTCTTCCCCGGGTGAAGCTTCGATTGATTCAAGTTGAATGTACTGTCCTGCAGCGCCACCAGTTACCAGGCCATCCTGGGCTTCAGCAACAACAAATCTCATATCATCAGTACCAATAACTTCAATGGTGCGTACTCCATCATCTGCAGCGGCGGTCTCCTGTGCTTGTTCCGTAGTATCTTCACCGCCGCAAGCGACAAGTAAAAACACCATAGAAAGTAGTAGTGAACTTAATATTACGTTTTTCATTGGTATGGTTGAATTTTTGAATTTGAGTTATTAGCTATTCCTGTGAAACTATTTAAAAACAGTGTTTTAATTTACAGAAAGGTAGTAAAAAGTTACCTTGTTTGTTCCCATCTTTCTGCTAAAACACGTTCTAATTTATCATCATTCACGCTAAACTATCAATTTTCCATTAACAGCGTGTGAATATCGTCAACAATTTCTTCGGTGTTCATTTCACTCCCCGGGTATGTATTCCGAATATTCCCGCTCCTGTCGATTAATGTCACTTTATCGGTGTGATCAATAAAATATTGCGGGCGTCCGTCATCGGTGAATCGTGTTGGAGTTTTCAGCGTTCTGATTTCGAGATCATTCAATGCCTGGTCGATCACTTTTCGGTCTCCCGTTAGAAGTCGCCAGTTGGATTGATCGAGCCTGTAATTATTTGCGTAATCGTACAGAATTTCAGGTGAATCACGTTCCGGATCAAACGAAATGCTCACCATCATCAGCTCTTCCCGGCCTTTAAATTCATCCTGAATATCACGCATATTATACGTGATCAAAGGACAAATATCCGGGCAGTGCGTATACACATAACCCACGAGCATTACTTTGCCCTGATATGAATCGGGAAAGCTGATCTTCTCGCCATATTGATCAAACATAGTATACTCAGAACCGGCCATCGACTTTTGAACCGATAGCCGGTCACAGGCTGAAATCAGTACAACCGGCACGAGAAATAGTGCCAGCTGTACCCGTTTTTTTAATTTTCGATCTGCATCAAAACTCATATCCTGCATCAATTATCTGAGTGGAACCGGACTATCTGGTGAATATGGAAGTGAACCGCCATAAGTTGCCTGCAGCACATCATAAATTACCGGCGCGTAAGACAGTACAATCAAAATAATTGCAATGATGATGTATGGCTTAAAGTTTCTGAGCCATTTTGCCTCTTCATCATGCAGCGACTCTGATATCGGGAAAGTCACTTCCACACTGCCATCTTCTGAAACCGTGCCGGGTTCACTCTTCGAAAACACCGTTGTGAAGAAGGATGCGATGAACATCACAATTCCGATGAACATAATCACTCCGCCGATAACGGTCAGATCGATGTACAACATCCAATCGGGCTGATACAGCAAACTATCAGGATTTGCATAGGAAGCGCCGGTGTTTGTTCGTCGCGGCATGCCCTTCAATCCGCCAACTTTCAAACCGTACGACATAATGAACAGACCAATTGTATAAATGTACGGCATGATCATCGCCGTGCCTTTCAGCCGGATTTTCTTATTCATGAACTGACCGATCAGGTATAAACTTCCCCCGAGAAATGCCAGCAGCACCGGTCCGGCAACCGTTAAGTGGAAATGACCCGGTACCCACGCCGTATTGTGAATTACGGTATTCATCTGGTAAGAAGCGTTGATAATCCCGCCGATACCACCAAATACAAAAATGAAAAGACCCGTAATCAGGTAGGCGAACAGCCATTTGTTTTTATCGAAATAGGGTAGTTTACCCATCCAGTTGAAGAGTCCTGTCGCTCCTTTTCGGCGCCCGGCATGTTCAAGTGAGGCTGCGATTGTAAATGCTGTGATCAAACTTGGAAGGGCCACTGCAAATGTAAAGATACCGTGCAGAAGTTTCCATTGAGAGCCGATAGCCGGATCCATGTACTGGTGATGCGTACCCACCGGAATGGAAAACAAAATGAACATCATAAAAACCAGACGGCCTGCCATATCAGAATAGAGTTTACCCCCGGCAATTTTCGGCATAAACACGTAGTACATCACATAAGCCGGTAACAGCCAGAAATATACCAGTGGATGGCCGAAAAACCAGAACAGCGTCCGGGCCAGCATCACGTTTATTTCATCTACGAGTCCGAGTGACCACGGCAGAAGCATAAACAGAATTTCAACGGCAACGGCGAGTGAAGCAATGAACCAGATAATAAACGTGGTAAACATTCCAACAACCGCCAGCGGCGTTTTCTTACCTTTGTTTTCGCGGCGCCATTCAAGATACATCGGCACCCAGTTATAGGCGGCAACCCACGAACCAACCACAAGCAGCGTCAGCCCCACATAAAACATCGGGTGAGCTTTCAGTGGCGGATAAAAGGTGTAAAGTACCGTTGCCTCACCCATCAAAATAAAGACAGCGGCAAGAACCGATCCAACGAGCATTAAAATACCCGATAACCAGGCTATTTTACTATTTAATGGTTTTCTGAGTGAATACGGCACGAGAGCATTTCCCAGTGCTACGGCAAAAAATGTAGTAAATACAATTGCGTTAAGTACCCCGTGGAATGTGAGCCCTTTGTAGTAATCTCCGCCCACGAACGGATCGCTCTGAACAATACCTGCGCGAAACAGGGTTTGCATTAAGCCGCCATAAACCCCGATAAACAGCAGAACCATCGGAATGATGAGCAAGACTGCATTCAGATATTTTGATGACTTTGTAAACCGAAAAGAGTAGTCGTTTGTAATCATTTATTTCCCCTAATCCTCAGTTTCAGGTTCGTCAATTCCTTCTTCGATAATAAATCTGCCGGCCATAGTGTGATGAGCAGCGCCGCAGAATTCGTGACAGGCAAACAGATATTCGCCCGCTTCATCGAAGGTTACCCGCATATAATTGATTGCACCCGGAACCGCCATAAGGTTCAGGTTTTTGCGTTCCACCTTAAATCCATGGATGATATCCTGTGAGGTTACGTATAAGTCGACAGTGGAACCCTTCGGAAGGCGAATTGTGGAAGGCGCAAATGCCCACATCCGGGCAACCATCTGTAATTCGTATGTATCAGGCCCGGTTTGAAACAGCGTATCGCGCAGAAACGGATCAAAATCGGTGATACAGGTTGGCACGTCGATATCTTTTGCTGTAGATGCATAGATGATTGACGCAAAAAACACTCCCAGCAGGAGAGCACTCAGGGTCAGGGCAAGCTTTTCTGATTTATCCATCCCTACCCCCTGCTTAACATTTCAAAATACATGGCGAAGTAGATCACCAAAAAAAGTATCATCAGCACGATGAAAAATGCTGTAGCTCCCTTCGGTTTAAACTCCTCCTCCGTAGTTTCATCCTCATTTACCATATTAAATCCCCCGTTAAATTGAAGTTACGGTTTATAATGAAGCGAAATTATATGGAAAAAGAAAGCCGGAAACTGTAATCATAAAACCTCAGGCCCGTGTAGGGGAATGCCCTACAGCTCAAAAAAAATTATATCAGCCAACTGTTTTGTAGTTGTGATCAAATTCTATGTTACCAGCCCGGAGTAGAACATTTTCAAATGTTTACTCAAATTTCCGGAAGGTTTTTTCTCATTGAAGTTCTATATTTAACTTTCCTTTATATCAACACCTCAACCACACGTTCTTTATGCCTTCATTTGATATTGTAAACGAAATCAACGCACAGGAAATTGATAATGCAGTCAACAACACATTAAAAGAGGTATCTACTCGATATGATTTCAGGGGGCTGCATACGGAAGTGGAATTTGCACGAAAAGAGAACCGGATTGATATAGTGGCTGCTGAATCTATGAAACTTCAGGCCGTAAGAGATATGCTGATTAAGCATTTCATCAAACGAAACCTGGAGCCAAAAGTACTCGAATTTGGAGATACACAGGGAAGCAGCTCTGGTGCGGTTAAAGTGAGTGCTCAGATTAAAGAGGGGATCGACAGGGAGACTGCAAAGAAGATTGTGAAGGAGATTAAAGCAACTAAACTTAAAGTTCAGCCGGCCATACAGGAAGACCAGGTCCGTGTTACCGGTAAAAAAATTGATGACCTGCAGGAAGTTATCCAGGTTCTGAAATCAAAGAAATTTTCGGTCCCGCTGCAGTTTGTCAATATGAAATAAAGGTCGTTTCACCCGGAAATCAAACACTGCAGTTTTTTTATGAACATATCCCGTTGCAAGCTACTGCAGTGCTTCCTGCAACCAGTTTTCTGGGTTTACAAATTCGTTGCCTTCCCGAACCATAAACAACAGCACTTCTCCCCGGATGTTATCTTCATCACCTGAAAGGCCGATTACATCGTTCTGGTTAACCACCTGGTTTCTGCGGACATAAATGTTGCTTAAATTTCCATAAGCGGTGTAATAAGAGCCGTGTTTTATGAGTACCACATCGCCGAAATCCGAAACCGGTACGATTTCAAACACGAAACCATCACTAACGGCTCTGACATTAGAACGTGGAGATGCGGCAATATCCACACCCGGTACGTTCGTACGGGTTCCAAACACAGGATGAATCCGTTCACCGAACCGCTCAGTAATCAATCCGTTATCCACAGGCCAGGGCATACGGCCTCTTAAATTTTCAAATTCCGACTCAAAAACAGCCAATTCATCGCCGGTAACCGGACTCACCCTGCCGATAGGTGCAGAATAGCGCGCTTCGGCGGCACGGCGCTCGTCATCATCTTCAATTCGGGACGCTGCCTCCAGCCTTCGCAGCCTTTCCGCTTCAGCTTCCTCAAGACGCTGCTCCTCGGCGATCAGTGAATTCAGAGTTTCTGTCAGTTCATCGAGCTGGTTCTGGCGAATCTGTACCTGGGATTCCAGGTTATCCCTGTCGCGCTGGAGCAATTCCACATTTCGTTTCTGCTGCTCCTCCTGTTCAAACAGTTCCTCCGTTTCCCGTTCGATGGAAACGAGCGACTCCCTGTTTCGCTCCCTGGCATTTTCTAAATCGTTGTAGGCCTGCTCCATTTCCCGCTGTGCATCTTCGATCTCTTCAGCCTGCTCCTGCCTGTGCTGATCAAACCTGCGTAAATAGTACGATCGCACCATCAGCTGGTTAATGGATGAAGATGTTAAAAGAAGAGCCAGTTCAGTAGTGCGGCCATGTTTATAGATATACGTTAGCGTTGATTTGTATTCATCAATCAGCGCAGTTAGCTCGGCCTCAAGTTCATTCAGTTCATTCTGGACCAGGTTAATCTCCTCCTGGATTTGTGACTGCTCACGCCTCATTTGCCGGAGTTTTTCCTCCTGCAGCGCAATCACACGGGTCAGCTCTTCGTATTGGCGATACATCTGATCGTATCGCTGGGAGGCATAACCCAGTCTCTCGCTGTAGTTTTCAATCTGCTGTTGCAGATCCTCAATCTGGCTGCGGGTTGTCTGCTGCTGCGTGTTTATGGTGGATCGCCGTTCTTCATAGTTCGACTGTGCCTCGCTCTCCAGGCAGAAAATCAGAATCAAAAAAAATGTTAGAAAAGTAGCTCTGAACATTATGGTCTCTGTATTGGAATTCCTTCGGGTAAATCGATTACAAGTGGTGGAAGTTTACCATTTACATGGAGCTGCTGGACCAGAAAGGTAGCCCTGGAACGGCCATCTGCACTATAAATGGTGATTTTTCTTGGCAATTGAAAGCCATTAATCTCGGCATATCCTTCGTATTCGATCGTGCGATACGGCACCGGGGGATCCGACCTGGAACGATCCACGCGGCGAATCAACCCGGTTGATTTTTCAAGTTCAATTGCTGCCTGGTTATCCAGCAGAACAATCAACGTGCTGCCGCTGTCAAATATTTGATTAATTTCGCTTTCCGTGATACGAAAATTAAACAAGTCGAGCATATTCAGCGAAGCGATGGAACCCACACTGCTGAGTGTACTTTGCTCAGGTGAAACTTTTTGGGCAATATTATCCACTTTGTTATAGATCAAGAGTGAATCGGAATCGATGAGAATTTGTCCACCCTCAATTCCAATACTGGTTCGTATCGTGAGCAGGCTTCGATCCCGGTCTGATTGGAAATCTACCGAAACCCGTTCGCTGTTTCCCGGTTCACTTACCAGGGCCCGCCCGTGACCGGTCATGGTATGGAGCTCCTCACTGTAATCCGGAATCAGCCGGATTAATGAATCCGGCGTGATTGCTGCCGGTTCCATTCCTTCAAAATCTGCCACTGTTTGCTGGGTTCCGCAGCTGATAATCATTATGGCGGAGAGTATTAGTAAAACAAGCGGCTTCAAAAATTTCACGACTGCGCAGATTGAATTCGTTCATTCAGATACTCTCTATCGGAGTCTTGATCCAGCGCTTTGTTCCAGTATTTAATCGCATTTTCGTTTTCGTTCAGCGCTTTATAGACATCGCCCATATGTTCATACACTTCCGCACTGGCGTCGCCCGTTTCAAGTGATCGTCTGATATACTCTTTGGCCTGCTCATACTCACCAAGTTTATAATAAATCCATCCCACGGTATCGAGGTATGCGGCATTTTCCGGTTCGTAGGAGATTGCTTTTTCAGCAAGTTCTTTTGCGTAATCGAGCCGTTCCTCCCGCACCGACATAAAATATGCGTAGTTGTTCATGGCATTGTGGTTGTTCGAATCCAGTCTCAGCGCCTGCTCATACGCGTCCCGGGCATCCTCCCAGCGGTCCAGATCCTGGAGTACATCCCCGAGCGTGCCGTTTATAACCGATCTGAAATTCCGGTTTGATGGCGCATAGCTCGCCTGTTCGAGCCATATTTCAGCCTCTTCCGGACGGTTATTCAGCATATAGGAAGCACCGGTAAAAAACTGAATGAACGCATCATCCGGGGCATGATGGTCTGCAGAATCGGCCAGTTCAATCACATCATCATACCTTTCCATTGAAAAAAGAACCTGTATTCTCTGGCGCCATGCTTCCGGCTGTTCGGGCATCACACGGTTTGCCTGCTCCAGCTTTTCAAGAGCGGCCTCAAGATTGTTCTGCTCAAGGAAAAATTCTGCTGCGATAATCTGCGCCGGCCCATAATCCGGTTCATTCTCGCTAAATGCCATCAGCACATCGGCCGTCTGTTCCGCGAGAGAGGATTCAGCCGGGTTTCGCTGATGCTGAATATAAATAAACCGAACCAGTTCCTGTTTTTGTGAAGGATAGATCAGCGGGTCTTCGAGCATGGTTACAAACACCTTACCAAGTTCCTCCCACTCGGATTGATTGACATATATTTCAGCCAACAGCAGCAGAGTTTGAGGATCGCGGGAATTTCTCTGTCTGGCATCATCCAGAACCTCCACAGCCATTTCTGTTTCGCCAAGTTCCATATAATACTGACTGATTGTACGGAGTGTGGTCAGATTTCCTGGATCAATTTCACGCATCTGTTCCAGCTCTACCAATGCTGAATCGCGCATCTGCAGTGCGTTGAAATTTCTGAATTTTCGAAGATGCAGGTTGAAATCAGAACCGCGCCGTTCCATAATCCGGTTGTAAATACGGTTTGCCTTCAGAAGTTCGCCATAATCCACATACACTTCAGCCAGCTGAAACAGCAGATCCGCATCATCGGGATGGTACTCCAGGGCATTGGTAAAGGCGTTAATTGTCGCCTCATTTCTTCCGGCACGATTGTAAATCTCGGCAAGTTTCAGGTGGTACCATTTATTTTCGGGATCCAGATCTACAGCATTTTTCCCGTAATACGCTGCGTTTGTAAGATCGCCGGTAACCAGGTAAACATCCGCAAGAGCAAAATTAACGCCCGGTTCTTCGGGCATTTTCATGTGCGCGTAGGTGAGCATATCGAGTGCCTGCTCGTACTCCTCCTCCTCAAAATGGGTTATCCCATCAATAAACGCCCGAGTGGCCGAAGCCTGATCTTCCGTCATATCTGATCTCTCTTGCGCAAGCAGAGTGTTGACCGGGAAAAGCATCAGGCAGAGCAGTATAAGCTTTAAAAAACATTTCATGCTGAAGAATTTTTATCTGTAATAACGTAATATACGATCTTTATGATACGATAGAGAGTTATTATCTGATCCAATTTTAAGATATCGCTTTTCTGAAAGCGTTTAACTTGCGAAATGAAGGAAGCATCCTGGAGCCGTACCAGCTAAACCATTCGCCATCCACCAAAAGCACACGGGCTCCCGGGTACACCTTTTCTATCTCTTTCTGATGTTTTTCTTTAAACGGATACGGCTCGCTGCTGAGCAGAATCCAATCCGGGTTTTTCTCCGACAGCTCATTCAAAGATGTTTTCGGATAGCGTGAATCCATTCCGTAGACATTTTCAAGATTCCAGAGATTCAGAACCGAATGAATGTAGGTATCATGGCCGATTGTCATCCACGGGTCACGCCAAATGAAATACGCTACACGCTGAACGGGTTCATCAGGGATCTGCTCCATCTCATCGCGAATTTTTTCAATTAAAAGAGCTGCTTTCTCTTCTCTGTCTGTGCATTTTCCGATTTCATACATCACAAGCAGGGCGTCTTCCACAGAACCGATATCTGTAAGCAAAATATCGCAACTCTCTTCCAGTATCTCGATATCTTCTTTCCGGTTTTCTTCACGGCTCGCAATGATAAGATCCGGTGCAATCTCCAGAATTTTTTCCAGGTTAGGATTTTTAGTCCCGCCAACTATTGGAACTTTGGAAACTTTTTGTTCAGGATGAATGCAAAAGCGTGTTCTGCCGCGTATCTGATCATCCAGATCCAGATCAAACAGAAGCTCTGTAAGTGACGGCACAAGACTTACAATCGTCAAAGAGTCAGACATCGTTTTGTCCTTTCATAATCAATATTTATACCCTTTTTTTTCTTCCCCGGTAAACTCAACATCCAGTGCAAGTACCATCCGGTTGACGAAATTAAAGTATGCAATCACCTGCACGGCATCTAAAACGGCCCGGTCATCAAAATGGTGCTGCTTCAACTCTGCCACATTCTTTGTAAAGCCTGAACCCGGTTTTACTGTTAATTTTTCAGCCAATTTACACAGCAGCAGATCTTTTTCAGATAATTCAGCCTCCCGAAAATCATTTTTCAGGGCTGATATTCGCTTTTCATCTTTCCAGTACGCCATTAGCGCCTGCTCATGATGTTCAATACAATATTGACACTCGTTAGCCAGAGATACCACAACAGCCATCATTTCCCGCTGATACCGTTTCAGCGGAGATTTACCAAACATCACGGTAAGATAGAACTCCATGTGAGTCAACAGAGCATCCGGGTTGAGGCTTTGAATTTTATGGACTTCAGCCAGTTTCCCCCGATCACTCACAACCTGGTCGTACACTTCCCGCAGGCGCCCTTCCGATTTTTCGTACGAAATCGTTTCAATATTTGGCATCCGTTTTATTTTTTAAGACCTGAATTCTATTTAAAACTATAATCTTATTAATCGAAATCAGGTTTAACCCGGATTATTCACCAAGAAATTATGTCGAGAGCAAGGCGTAGGGGAAAAAGCGACGGAAGAGTACTTGACGTACTCTGAGTACGCTTTATTTCCATACAACGAAGTTCTCGGTAGAATTTCGCCGCAAAACCTGTAGCTCAAATTTAGGCTCCTATCCATTTTATATATATGCAATATTTTTTTTAGTGCTTTACATTGATTCACACTTATCTGTGTGAATAATTCGGGTTAAGGGTTTATCGGCATAAGCTCAGAATTTTTTCAGGAAACGGCGGCAATCTAATGTGTAATGTCCGTCAAACAGGTTCACATGAACAAGCAGCGGGTAGAGATTATACACCTGGATTCTGTCTTTAAAATCAGCCTCAATCTCAGTTATGGAACCATATCCATCATAAAAAGCGGGATCAAAACCGCCGAACATTTTTGTAAATGCAAGATCCATTTCCGGGTGTCCGTAATAGACCGCCGGATCAATCAAAACTACCCTTCCATCCTCATCGAACAGGTAATTTCCACCCCAGAGATCGCCATGCAGAAGGGACGGTTCTGTTGGCGGGATGATCGCATCCAGTCTTTTAAGCAGCCCAAACCAGTTTTTCTGGATGGAAGGCTCCATTTTCCCGGAATCAACGGCCCGCTTGAGCTGTGGGCCAATTCTCTCATCTGCAAAAAAAGTAAGCCACTTCGCATGGTGCTTGTTAGACTGTGGCAGGCTCCCGATGTAGTTATCCGAATTCAGCCCAAAACGTTCTGCTTTGGTTTGATGCAGCCTTGCAAGTTGTTCTCCAAATTGAAAAGCATCCCCGGTACTGCCGGGATTGATCCACTCCATCAACAAAAAGCCCGGGCGGTCGCCGTGTGGAGCTGCTGATTGGATAACTTCCGGAACACGAAGTTCGGTTGATCCCGCTTTCAATAACTCCAGCCCTTCCGCCTCTTTCAGGAAAAAGTCATCCGGCGCGTTTGCATTCCACTTCAAAAATAATGTGCTGCTGCCACAATGCAGTTTCAGCGCATGATTTATACTTCCGCCAGAAACAGATTCCGCACTGTCCACGCTGATGTCACAGGATTCAATAATTCTGGTACGAATTGTTTCGGGGAGCATCGTATAAATATCAGGTTTTGTGAAGTATATTTTAAACAGCGTTTCTCAACTAATATAGATTGATAAGACTTAGAATTTCATCACTTAATCTGATTTTCCAATTCATCGAGCAAAGCCTCACAACTTCTGTAGACAATATCAAACACATTTCTGAAACCATCCATGCCGCCATAATACGGATCAGGTACATCGCCGTTTTCAGGCTGAGGATCATAATCACGCATTTTTATGATTTTATCACTGTAGCTTCCGTTATCATCGAGACTTACAATATTTTGATAATTTTCGCTGTCCATTGCCACCACGATGTCAAACTCATCCAGATCTTCCGCTTCAAATCTCCGGGCCCGGGATTTAAGCTCTACTCCGTTTTTTTCAGCGATCTGGCGGCTTTTACTGTTTGCTCTTTCTCCGATGTGGAAAGCTGACGTCCCAGCAGAATCGACATAAAAATACGGTTGCAGGCCCTTTTCGTTCACAAGGTGCTGAAATATTCCTTCAGCGGTAGGGCTTCTGCAGATATTGCCAAGACAGACAAAACAGATTTTGAATGGATTCTCTTTTGAAATGGTGTTTTTCGGGTTCATTTAGCTGCTGATTTAAGACAAATTTTCCGATATTATGATCGGCTAAAGATTCATTGAAATAAACGGATTTTCAAGAGAGTGTCGGTGATTATCCAAGAAACTCCCTTCTTTTATGAAACATAGACAATCCATCGGCAGTTACAGTTCGTATATCTAATTGTCCCCCAATTATTATGGGGATTACACGTAATAATAATTGAATACAGGATCCGTAAAAAAGCACTCAATGATTTAATATATCTGAATGTACAGCCGATAATACAGGTTACCGAATGTAGCGCCGCCAATAATAAATATTTTTTAATATTAATATTTTTTAATATTATTGATGACAAACAAATCAACAGAAGACATGAACAGCGACAAAAAAGGGAACATATTCATAGTAGAGGACGACATGCTGCTTTCACTCGTGGAAGAACGTCTGCTCATCAAGCTTGGATATAACGTTATTGGCAAGGCAGTTTCGGGAGAAGAAGCCGTAAACAAGATTAAATCTGCTAAACCCGATGTGGTTTTGATGGATATTTCGCTCAACGGCAGTATGGATGGTATTGAGACTATGACAGAAGTACGGAATTTTTCATCCGTACCCGTTATCTACTTATCGGGGAATTCTGACCAGCTGAATCTCGAGCGAGCGAAAAAAACCAGTTATGTGGATTATCTTGTGAAGCCGGTCACTGAACAGGATCTTGTAGATCCGCTGAAACAGGCAATGAACTCTATTAAAGGCGGGCGACGCCCCAGCCGGTCGATCAATCACGCAGGATAAGAACGACCCTGCCGGACTGATTTCCATTTAGAATCTTTTCGATTTCTGCAGGCAGCTCCTCTATCCTGCAAATTTTGCTAAGATTATGCAGCAGAGCTTTATCCGGTTTCCAGCTGCCGGAAAGTCTGTCCCAGATCCGTACCCGGTCTTTCATCAGGCAAATTCCCGAATCCACCCCCATCAACGCCACACCGCGCAGAATAAACGGGTAGATACTCGTATTCAGCTCTCCGCCCAGAATATTTCCGCAGCAGGCAACGGTTCCATTATGTGCCGTCTGGCGAATAATCGCATCGAGCATCTCTCCGCCTACGGTATCTATCGCGCCGGCCCAACGGGCAGAAAGCATCGGAGAATTGCCAACACCGGTAATCTCTTCACGCCCTAAAACCCTATCAGCGCCGAGCATTTTCAGAAATGGATGCTTCTCTTTTTTACCGGTCACCGCAATGACACTGTACCCGAGATGTGATAAAATTGCTACGGCCAGTGAGCCCACTCCGCCAGTCGCGCCGGTTACTAAAATTTTACCGCTGTCCGGCTGGAGATTCTGATCTGCCAATTTCTCTACTCCATAGGCAGCTGTAAAGCCGGCGGTACCAAGAATCATACTCTCCTTGAGTGTCAAACCTTCAGATAGAGGCACAATCCAATCTCCCGGAACAGAAATGTACTCCCCAAATCCACCCGGTGTATTTTGTCCGAGATCGTAACTCGTTACAATCACTTTATCTCCCTCAGAAAAGCGGGAGTCCTTGCTCCACTTCACCACTCCTGCCGCATCAATGCCGGGAGTGTGCGGGTACGCTTTTGTAACACCAGGGTTTCCGCTTGCAGAGAGTGCGTCTTTGTAATTCAGCGATGAGTAGTGAACATTTACAAGAACATCATGAGCCGGCAGATTTTGTGTATTCAGCTCTTGTACAGATAGTTTCATTTCACCGTTCTCCGGCTTATCTGCGACAAGCGCCCTGTATGCTATATCCGGCCTCTTCATCAACCTACCTCAACAGAAGTTTTCTCAGCAGAAAAAGTTTTTTGCCGTATGGCGGATACCGAAACGAGGGATCCGGCCACACATTTCTTCTCATTACAGCCTGTGGCCGGGTGAAGCACTCAAAGCTGTACTCTCCATGATACTGCCCCATTCCGCTGCTTCCCGCACCCCCAAAGGGAAGATTGGGATTGGCGATATGCATCACAACATCATTGACACACGCCCCGCCATGAGGCACGCTGGCAATCACACGCTCCACAAACTCATCGTCTTCAGAAAAAATGTAGAGAGCGAGCGGTGTCGGCATCTGGCGAAGCTGAACTCCGGGTGTTTTCTGATCGCCATATCCAATAATGGGCAGTACCGGACCAAAAATCTCTTCTTTCATTATCGGGTGGCCCCAGTCCACATCTCCAACAATTGTGGGTGCAATAAACCGTTCGGCTGCATTGAATTCCCCTCCATGCAAAACGGTCGTATCCGTCATCAGATTGGTGATCCGCTCAAAATTCTGCTGATTGATAATCCGTCCGTAATCGTCTGATTTTTCAGGGTTTTTACCGTAATATTTTTTGACCGCTTTTTTAAGCTGATCGATCAGTTCAAGTTTCGCTTCGTAATGGACGAGTACAAAATCGGGAGCGATGCAGGTTTGGCCCGCATTCATAAATTTGCCCCATGCAATTCGCCGGGCTGCCGTTTTGATATCGGCATCTTTATGCACCACAGCCGGACTTTTACCACCCAATTCCAGCGTAACCGGAGTTAGTTTTTGCGCCGCCTTTTCCATCACAATTTTTCCAACGCGTGTGCTTCCGGTAAAAAATATTTTATCAAACGGCTGATCGAGCAGCTCCTGGTTCACATTCACCCCGCCTTCAACTACGGTGATGTAATTCGGATCAAACGTTTTGCTGATCAGTTTCCGAAGCAACGCTGACGTTGCCGGTGCAAGCTCCGACGGCTTCAGCACAGCGCAATTTCCGCCGGATATCGCTCCGACAAGAGGCGTAAGCAGCAGGCCAATCGGGTAATTCCATGCGCCGATGATCAGTGTAACGCCATACGGCACCCGTTTCACCTCATTTTTTGACGGCATCGAAAGAAGATTTGCCCGTACCTTTTTCGATTTCGTCCAGCCATACACCTTCTTCAGATGAAAATCGATCTCCTCGATCACCATTAAAATTTCCGCACTCACCACTTCCATAGCAGGCTTGTGCAGATCTTTTTGAACGGCGGAACATAGCTCTTTTTCATTCTCCAGAAGCATATCCCGTAATTTCTGCAGATTCTCCTTCCGTGCGGTTACACTAAGGTGAGATCCCTTTTCAAAAAATGCGCGCTGTACCTGAACCAGTCTGTCGGTTTGCATAATCTTTCTCAGTCTGACGGTTATTGGATTAATTACATCTTATACAACGAATAGCAAAATCTGCCTCCGTCCGGGTTCCATTTTTTATGATTTAAATAATAATCACCCACCCTGCCGGCGGCCGGAAAAGGAATCCATCGAACGATAGACTCCCAGCACATTTCCTGCTACCCAGTCGAATGCACCGGCGGGAAGCAGAGCTTTAATCAGCGGCACAAAACGGACCATAAATGGTGCCTGGATTTTATTTTTCCGCTTCGATATACCCTTTATCATCCGCTCTACCATCTGGTCTGTCTCCAGCAAAGGAACCATCAGTGGCGGCTTCACACCATCAAACATACCTGTTTTGATGTAGCTCGGAATTACCGTTGTAACCTCAATTCCTGTCTTGAGTTTCTTCATTTCAAGCCTCAGAGATTCCGACCACCCGATCACCGCCCATTTACTTGCAGCATAGACGCTCATTCGCGGATTTCCGATATAACCCGACGCCGATGCCAGGTTCACCACGTGGCCCGTTCCCCGGGTGATCATCTTCTCCAAAAAAAGCTGAACCACCCACATGCTTCCCAGTGCGTTAATTTGCATAGTGTTTTGTGTATCCTCCAGGGTGTGTTCATGAAACATCTTGCCAACCACAATGCCGGCACAGTTTACAATCACATCCGGCACGACTTGCAGTTCGTCCAGCTCCCGGGCAGCGGCCTCCACATCTGACCGGTCCGATACATCCACACCGCGGGAAATAATCCGCACATCATCCGGCAGGCTGGCCCTGTTTTCGATAAGGGTATCCGGATTCCGGTCCCACAAAATCAGGGTCAGGTTTTTCGATCCGGAAATCATCTCAGCAAAACGTTTTCCGATCCCGCTTGCCGCGCCGGTTATCAGAACAGATTTCCCGTTAAAATAGTCGCTCATTACGTGTAGTTTGATTCAATCCGGCAACCTGAATTGACTGAAGATGACCGGCAGACATTTTCATTCATTTCCCGTATTATAACCGTTTTGCCACAAATATCAGAACCGAACATCAACCCTCTATAATTATGTTTAAGCGAATCAATTTCCTGCCGGTCGTAATAGTATTGATTTCCCTGCTTTTTTCTGCTTGCGATGATTCCTCAACCGAATCGTTCGACCGTGCGGAAGAGTCGATTACCGGTGAATCACTGCTGAACCACATCGAAATTCTATCCTCGGATGAATTTGGAGGTCGCGCGCCTGCCACGAGGGGTGATACGCTCACTGTCAACTACCTCGCAGACCAGCTTGAAGAGATTGGAATTGCCCCGGGGATGCCCGACGGCTCCTACACCCAGGAATTTCCGCTGCTTGGTCAGCGGGTTGATGGATCCTCCGCACAATTTAATATCCGCACAAATGGAAACATTGCGGATGAACTCCGTTACGGCACCGATTTCATGGCGTGGCCCAGCAATGAAGAAGAGCGCGTTCAGATTCAAAATGCCGAGTTACTTTACGTGGGATATGGAATCCAGGCTCCGGAATTTGGCTGGGACGACTACAAAGATGCCGACGTGGAGGGGAAAATCCTGGTCTACAAAAATAGTGATCCATCACACGATCCTGATATTTTCGATGGTGATTCACGACTTTATTACGGGCGATGGAGCTACAAATTTGAGAAAGCTGAAGAGATGGGAGCACTTGGCGCCATCATCATTCACACCACGCCAACTGCCGGTTACGGGTGGTCCGTTATTGAAACGAGCTGGGGCGGCGAGCGGTTTTCCCTGGAGGGCGGAGATTCAGAAAACGGTGATCGGCCAGAATTTAACAGCTGGCTGACCGAAGAGAGCAGTGAAAATCTGTTTGAACAGGCCGGGCTGGATCTGCACGAGATGCTGGATGCTGCCGCTGACCGTGATTTTGAACCCGTACCGCTGACTGGTGTAACCGTTGATGTGGATCTCACAGCAAGCTACAGCGATATGGCATCGCGAAATGTACTCGGCAAACTTGAAGGAAATGATCCCGAATTAAGAGATGAATACGTGATTTTTTCAGCACACCACGATCATCTTGGCATTGCCCCGGAGCCTGTGGACGGCGATTCTGTCTACAACGGCGCGTGGGATAACGCCTCCGGTACGGCTGCCGTACTCGAGATTGCCAATGCGATGAAACAGGTGGAAGATGATCTTCGGCGTTCGGTGCTGTTCATTTTTGTTGGTGCTGAAGAGATGGGGCTGCTCGGCTCACAATATTGGTCACAAAACCCAACCGTTCATCCCGGTAACGTATCCGCAAATTTCAACCTCGACAGCATGCAGATTTTCGGTGAAACGCGCGACATGACGCTCGTTGGTTACGATCGAAACACGCTCACCGATCTTTTCAGAGAACATGCTGAAGAGAGGGGACGCGAAATCACGCCTGATCCGCAGCCGGAACAGGGCTTTTTCTACCGCTCTGATCATTTCTCATTCGCAAGAGTGGGCATTCCGGCGATCTACCCGAATCCCGGCCGGGACTATATCGATAAACCGGAAAATTTCACGGAAACCGCTGACAGCGTAAGAGCAGCAAACTACCATCAGCTCACTGATGAAATCAATGAATATTGGGATATGAGTGGAATGACATCAGATACGCGCTTTATTTTCCGTACATCACTTGAAGCGATTAACCGCGATGAAATGATGGAATGGTATTCCGGAGATGAATTCGAAGCCGTTCGCGACCTGATGCTCCGTGAGGCAGAGTAATCTTTACCATCCGTTCATATTAAAAATGTAGCTTGGTCTCTGTCAAAAAATTGAATTATACATCACTCCAAACCCGATAAACACATTCTAAATGAGTCACTCTCAGTTTCCTTACTCACGTCCCCGGCGGCTTCGCGCATCTGAAAATATACGGCGGATGGTGTCGGAGCACAGCCTGTCGGCCAATGACTTTATCGCACCGCTTTTTGTGATGGAGGGGGAGAAGGGAAAAGAAGAGATCACATCCATGCCGGGGCAATTTCGTTTTACGCTTGATCTTCTTCTGAAGGAGATTGATGAAATTCAGAGCCTTGGAATTCCATCTGTGCTGCTGTTTGCGAAAGTTCCTGATGACAAAAAAGATAACAAAGGAACCGAAGCGCTCAATCCAGATGGGTTGATGCAGGTTGCGGTAAGGGCGATCAAAAAGGAATTCCCGGATCTTGTGGTGATGACCGATGTGGCGATGGATCCCTACAGCAGCTACGGACATGACGGAATTGTGGAAGATGGACAGATATTGAATGACGAAAGTGCGGAGCTGCTTGCCAAAATGGCGGTCAGCCATGCAGAGGCAGGGGCCGATTTTGCAGCCCCCTCAGATATGATGGACGGTCGCATTATGTTGATGCGTGAAGCTCTCGATGAGATGGGATATCACAACACAGGCATCATGGCGTACAGTGCAAAATATGCTTCAAGCTACTACGGACCGTTTCGCGATGCACTCGACTCCGCTCCCGGTTTCGGGGATAAAAAAACGTACCAGATGGATCCGTCAAACGTCACTGAAGCAGTAAAAGAGGCGATTTCTGATGAGCAGGAAGGTGCTGATATTGTAATGGTAAAACCCGGCTTGCCCTACCTTGATGTCGTTCGTGCAGTGAAAGAATCGGTGCATGTTCCGGTTTCGGTTTACAATGTCTCCGGAGAATATGCGATGATTAAAGCGGCTGCAGAAAAAGGTTGGCTGAACGAAGAGCAGGCAATGATGGAAGCACTAATTGCGTTTAAACGTGCCGGCGCTGATCTTATCGCAACCTATTTCGCAAAAGATGCGGCACGGTTTTTGAGGTCATAACATAAAAAAAATCCACACCTCAATCTGATATCAGTGCTCTGCACTGATACCGAGCAATTCGGAGCTCCGCTCCAGAAAATACATTGATACACAACACATAACGAATTACACAAATGAAAAGAATACTTCTGTTTTTAGCCACTAACTTCGCAATACTCATTGTTGCAAGTATTACGATGTCCCTCCTTGGAGTTGGATCCTTTCTTGACGAAAGCGGTACAAATCTGAACCTTCAGGCTCTGCTTGTTTTCTGCCTTGTTTTTGGTATGGGTATCTCTCTTGTATCACTCCTTCTATCCAAAAAAATTGCAAAATGGACGACCAAGGTTCAGATTATCAAGGAGCCCAGATCAGACCGGGAGCAGTGGCTGATGCGCACGGTTGAAGAACAAGCTCGCGCAGCTGGAATCGGGATGCCGGAAGTTGGAATTTTCCCTGCTCAGCAGGCAAACGCTTTTGCCACTGGTGCAAACCGGAATAAAGCACTTGTAGCGGTTAGTGAAGGGATGATGCAGCGGTTTGACCGCGAAGAGATCCGTGCGGTAATGGGACACGAAATTGGTCACGTTGCCAACGGCGATATGATTACACTGGCTCTCATCCAGGGCGTTGTGAACGCATTTGTGATGTTCCTGGCTCGGATTGTTGGATTTGCCGTTGACCGCATGATCCTTAAAAATGAGCAGGGGCTTGGAATTGGTTACTTCATCACAACAATTGTTGCAGAGATTGTACTTGCCTTCCTCGCCTCCATGATCGTATTCTGGTTTTCACGCCGCCGTGAATTTGTGGCCGATGAAGCCGGTGCCAGACTTGGCAGCCGCAACGGCATGATTGCCGCACTGCAGAGACTGCAAAAAGAGTCGCAGGTACCCAACCAGCTGCCCGATTCCATGCAGGCATTTGGAATTACCAGTGGAAAGAAAAAAGGCATTAAAGCACTTTTCACCACACATCCGCCTCTGGAAGATCGTATCGCAGCACTGAATAACATGACAGATTAAAAAAGATAACAAGTAGCAGGTAGTGAGTATTAAGTACCTACTACCTGTTACCCAATACCTGATACCTAATATTCACTATCCAAAATCATTAAAGATGCTTCTAAAAAGCGAATACCTGTACGAGAGAGCCAAAAAATTCATTCCCGGTGGTGTTAACTCTCCGGCCCGGGCATTTAAATCTGTAGGCGGAGTTCCGGTTTTTTTTAAGAAAGCGAAAGGTTCGATCATCACCGACGAGGATGGAAATGAATATATCGATTACGTAGGCTCGTGGGGACCGATGATCCTCGGCCACGCCTACTCTCCCGTTGTGAAAGCCGTACAGGATGCCGCTTTTAATTCAACATCATTCGGCGCTCCAACCATCACTGAAATTGAGATGGCCGAACTGGTGCAGCAAATGGTTCCTAATGTGGATAAAGTCCGCATGGTAAACTCCGGCACCGAAGCGTGCATGAGCGCCATCCGGATCGCACGAGGTTATACGGGCAGAGATAAAATTATTAAGTTCGAGGGAAACTATCATGGACATGCTGATTCGTTTCTAATCAAAGCGGGTAGTGGTGCACTTACCCTGGGTGAGCCGAGCAGCCCCGGCGTGACGGAAGGAACCGCTAAGGATACTCTTAACGCGGATTACAATGACCTTGAGAGTGTAGAGAAACTTCTCAAAGAGAATAAAGACAATGTTGCAGCAATCATTCTCGAGCCGGTTGCCGGTAACATGGGTTGCATCCAACCCGCGCCCGGTTTTCTTGAAGGGCTGCGAAAATTGTGCGATGAGCACGGTAGTGTATTGATTTTTGATGAAGTGATGACCGGATTCCGGCTTTCTCGCGGTGGCGCCCAGGAGCGATACGACGTCTGGGCCGACCTGATCACATACGGTAAAATCATCGGTGCCGGACTCCCCGTTGGCGCATATGGCGGTAAGCGTGAAATTATGGATATGGTTTCACCTGACGGCCCCGTTTACCAGGCGGGTACGCTGTCCGGAAATCCTCTCGCGATGAGTGCCGGAAAAACATTGCTGTCCACACTCGACAGGCATCCGGAATATTACATAGAGCTCGAAGAGAAAACCGGGTATCTCAAAAAAGGATTACGTGAAGTTCTGCTGAAACACAAAATTACACACACCATCAACCAGGTGGGATCGATGATAAGTATTTTCTTTACCGATCAGATGGTTACGAACTTCAAGACCGCCAATACAACCGATAAAGAATTCTTTGGCAAATTTTATCACCAGATGCTGGAGCGCGGAATCTACTTGCCGCCCTCACCATTTGAGAGCTGGTTCCTGTCTACTTCTTTATCCTATTCGATGTTAGACAAAACTATTGCGGCGGCGGATAAGTCGTTAGATGCAATAGCAGGGCATTCATAACACGCTTTTACGCTTTAGCAACACATACCTGCTGACGTCATTGCGGGCCATGACCCGCAATCTCCCATTTTGGCAATGAGAAATGCCTTGCCATTGGTAATGTTCTCAGATTGAGCATAAATGGGAGATGCCGCATCGGTGTGCGGCATGACTTCGACATCAACAAGTTCACATATCAAGCAGCGCCATTGCGGGAAATGATCCGCAATCTCCCAGCAGCCTTATGAATGTGTAATTGGGTTAAAGAGCAGAACTCCGGAACCAGATGTAAACCAGATGCATCGCGGGTCAGCGACCCGCGGTACGTTTCCTACTGCTTCAGAATGGAGTGATCGCCGATATGGATCTCCCCTTTGGCGCCGCTCGCATCTGCGTGGTTCCCAATCGTTGAGCGATTGAGATCGCAACCATCAAGGTTTGCATTGCTCTGAATAATTGAGTTTTTAAGCGTGCTGTTTTTGATCGTTGTTCCGGCTTCAACCGTCACGTTCGGACCAATTTCACTTCCGCTGATTTCCACGCCTTCTCCAAAATATACCGGCGGATGGATTGTGGTATTTTCATATTCCTTGTAGGAATGATCCTCTTTTTTCATGATCTCACCCGTAGTATCCAGCCAAGCCGGCAGGGTTCCGCAATCGAGCCATTCATCAACAGTTGCTTTCTTGAACACATTCCCATTTTTCAGGAGACGGTCGAGCGCATCGGTAAGCTGAAATTCACCGCCGTGTCCGCGCACATCGTTATCAATCAGGTACTGAATCTCTTTCATCAGTTTCTGTCCTTCGCTGAAATAATACACACCGATAATGGCAAGGTTGGAAATCGGTTCGCTCGGTTTTTCCACAAAATCAGTGATTTTATCACCTTCATGAACGGCCACACCAAACCTGGATGGATCTTCAACTTCTTTCAGCCAGATTACGCTGTCTGCTCCTTCAACGGATACGGTTTCTTTTGTATCGAAAATGGTATCTGCAAAAACGATGATAATCTCCCCGTTCAGGTGATCACCGGCACAGGAAACGGCGTGTGCGGTACCTTCAGCTTTTTCCTGAACACCAAATGACGCTTTTGCATCGTGCCGTTTACTCATTTCTGTAAGGCGATCTTTGATATCCTGGCTAAAATCCGGACCGAGAATGTATACAATCTCATCGATTTTTTTGTCAAGCGTGCGTGCAAATGTCTCTACAATCCGCTCAACAATCATTGTGCCGACTACCGGAAGAAGCGGCTTGGGAGTTGTATGAGAATGTGGACGCACTCTCGTGCCTCGTCCTGCCATGGGGATAATTAATTTCATATCTTGAATGCTATTTTGATTTTAAGAATGTTTGGAACCAATATAACAGATCGTTGGTAATGTTTCGAGAAGAACAGACAATTAGACCATTAAACCCCTTTAATTAATTGGATTTATACACTTTTTCCCTAAACAGCGCGATCGTGTTAATGTGCGTAATCTTTTTACGCCATTCATTCATTCGTTCACGTTACTTATTACAAATGTTTCAGCAGCATGGGTACAAAACTCATGAGTTCAGAAGCTGGGTTGCGACTCATTTTTCTTCAAAAATTATTACTGCTGAGCACTTGTTGTACAATACGGTTATCCTGGCAATCATCACCTTTTTTGCCGAACAGTTAACATTTTTGAGCGGCATCATCATCATGACTGTTCTTACCCTATTCTGGTTTGGTCCGGCCGGCAAGTTCAGATCAGACCGTGAAAAAAAACCGCTTGTTTTCACACCCAGAGTGAAACGTCTTACCGCAACACTTGCTGTCCTCATACTTCCGCTGTATTACTTTTTTGGCGGGTTCATTTTTTCAAGTGAACTATTTATTCTATCCCAAAATATCCAGGATCCTGCCGGTAATTTTTTCACCGCTGACCCTTATTTCCTCGGTTTTTTACTCTGTTTTGTTGATATACTCATCCCTTTTCTCATTTTTCCTGCAGCATGGATCATGAAACCTGTAGAAAACTCCATTCAAAACGGATTTAAAAAACAGGCGCGTGAAAAAATTGCGTCCATGCCTCACCTGAAAGTGATTGCCATAACCGGAAGCTATGGCAAAACAAGCACCAAGTTTGTGATTGATTCATTTTTAAAGGAGCGGCTGAACGTGTGCGTAACTCCCGGCAGCTACAATACCCCGATGGGAATCTGCAAGGTGATCAATAACGACCTTGAGTCGCATCACCAGGTTTTAATTCTTGAGATGGGTGCCCGGTATGAAGGAAACATCCGCGAGCTTTGTGCCATTGCAAAGCCCGATATTTCTGTGATCACCAATGTGGGGATTTCACATCTTGAAACGTTCGGAAGCCGGGAGGCTGTGGCGCGGGAAAAATCAACACTTGCAAGAGCGCTTGATCCCGGCGGAACCCTGATTCTCAACGGCGAAGATGAGATTGTGAAAGAGATGGGAGCCGAACGTTCTGAATTAAAACGTATTCTCATCGGTGAGAACCATCAGCAAGTCTGGGCAACAAACCGATCAGTTGACGCAGATGGAACCCAGTTTACGATGAACTGGCAAAATGGCAAACTCCAATCTGCAGATATAAAAACACGAATACTTGGAGATCATCACATCCAGAATGTACTGCTTGCAGCAGCTGTAGCCCGTGAGTTTGACATACGGATTGAGACTGTGGCAATTGCCGCATCAAATATGGAACCGGTGGAACACAGGCTTGAACTGAAAAAACAGGGTGACCTGACAATCATCGATGATGCCTTTAACTCAAATCCTGTCGGGGCACGAAACGCCGTGGATATTCTGGCATCGTTTGATACGGGCCGGAAAATTATCATCACGCCGGGTATGATTGAGCTTGGTGATCTTGAGGAAGAGGAAAACAGGGCGTTTGGAGAATATATCGGAGCATCTGGTATAGATCTGGCAATTCTTGTGGGTGAAGAGCAGACCCAGCCTATCCGGGAGGGGATCGAATCCAATCAAACCGAGTCAAAACCGGAAGTCAGAACTGTGCCTACACTCTTTAAAGCAAATGATCTGTTGAGTGAATACGCCCGCCCCGGCGATGTGGTTTTGTATGAAAATGACTTGCCAGACAGCTATAACGAATAAATCCGGTTACACCTGCACCATCTTCTGATTATTGCTGAACACGCTTTCAAGGCCTTTTTCAAGCTGGTCGAGCATATGCTCAAACTGGACCATATCCTGCTCAAGCAGTGTGAGCCGCAGACCTGCAACCGGAGTGTTGAAACCGCTTAAAGGCACTGTGCACACGCCTGTGCCGGCAAGCAGATAATAGGTGAGAAAAAGATCGGGATTGGCCTCTAAATTATCTGTCCACTTAAGATAAAGAGATCTCTCCACATCACCGAGTAATTCCGGTTTCATATCTGATTTGTGCAGTTCAGAATTAAAATGAATGGCCGCATAAAAAGCTCCTTGCCCGCCTTTGCACTCCACATTCTCCAATACATTGATGCGCTCTTTCAGCATGGACATTTTTTTTGCCAGGCTGGAAATCCTGCTATCAAGAAATGCGCTGTAGGCAGGGTTTGACATAATCCCCGGAATTACTTTTTGCGGAAGTGTTGTACTGCAAACTTCCGTCATTTTGCACTGATCAATCCTGTCGCAAAACTCACTGAATTCGTGATCGCTTTTCCGGTTATAGTATTCGAGCCAGCCGCAACGGCTTCCGGGCCAGGGAATCTCTTTGGATATTCCTTTCATCGCAATACCGGGCACATCACCAATCACTTCAGAGAGCCGGACCATTTTGCCATCGTAAACCAAATTTTCATAAATTTCGTCAGCAATGATGAACAGCTCGTATTCCCGTGCAATCTGCACCAGTTCCAGTAGAACATTTTTCGAATACACTACTCCCGTGGGGTTATCGGGATTCACAATCAGAATTGCAGAGACATCCGGGTTCTCTTCCACAGTTTTTCTGATTTCATCCGGTTGCGGTAACCACCCGCTTGAGGGATCCAGTGTGTAGGTTAGTGGCTGCTTGCGTATCCGGAGTTTTTCGGCCCCGGTATGGGCCGGATAAGCCGGTGACGGGAGCAGAACCCGTGCGTCATCTGATAAGAGGCTATATAACCTGGCAATTGCATCACCCAAACCGTTGAAAAAAGTGATATCATCAGCCGAAATCTGGCATCCGCCGAAATCATTCGTTCGCTGAGCCAGGTATTCGCGTGTATCGGGGAGCCCTTTGGAATCGCAATATCCAAATGTTGAATTATCCTGAATTACCTCGGTGATAATGTCTTTCATCCAGTCCGGCAGTCGCATACCTTTCTGAACAGGATCACCAATATTTTCCCAAATCACAGGATAACCAAGTTTCTCTCTTTCAAAACCCTTCCCTACAATTTGGCGGATTCCGTAGTTGATTTCCGGCAGTCCGGATGGCAAAAGTGAATTTCTCATAACGGGTCGTAGAATTACATTATTTATTTATGGCTACGGAAACCTCTTAATTATTTCATCAAAAATGAAATTAATAATTAGTAATTAATGAAAATAAATGAATTTGTATTAATTATATTCATTTCAAAACTTTTCTTCCTTAATAAATTTAGAAGAAAGGCTTCCTTCCATACATATTAATAGTATCGGCGATGGCAGAAGTTTCATAACCATAAAAAAATAGCCCGCAAAAGCGAGCTATCTATAAAATATAAACCATTTGCTGAGATCAAAAACAGATTAATTACTCATCATGTACAATTACAGTTCCTTCATACTGCTCAGCAAGGTGAACCGGGCGTGGAAAGGTAATAATGAAAGCGTCCCCCATCACAGCAGATGCAGTTGGCAGAATGTTTTGAGCGTTTGAGAATTCATTAAATACACCGATCAGCACTTCATAAAATTGTCTGCGCTGAATAATAAAGACTTCATCAGCCGCATCGTTCAAATCATCACCAAGTTGTTCACGGAATGAATTGCGAACCTCAATGGCATCGTTAAGGCTCATTGCTGCATAAACTTGTATATAATGACCCGCTGCAACCGTTCGTCTGATTTCACTTTCGGGGTAACTTACCTCTTCTTCAACATCTTCAACTCGTTCACATAAGCAGTTTGTTTTTGCTTCAAGCGAATCCACACGATCCTCAAGAGCTGCGAGACGTTCATTCATTTCTGCAAACCTGTCGCTATTATCGCTGTCCAACTGGTTGATTTGATTTTCGAGCGAATCCACACGATCGGAAAGGTTATCCACATCACGAGCACGGGCAAAAATATCCTCATATTCAGTATCACTGATAGTTCGGGTAGCCGGTCTCAGGTTTACTGGCCTGCGGTCACTGCGTCCAAAATGAAATCGAATACCACCCGAGGCCATCCCGATTTGGTCATACGGATAACCCTGATTCTGCAGATCGAGATGATTGGAGGAAAGTTTGATTTCGTGCTGGCCAAAAATCTCAATTCTGTCATTTAACCTGAAAGCGACTCCTAATCCACCAATCAAACTTGCTTCACTTCTGCTAAATTCATCAGCTGGTCCTTCAGCAGTAAACCAATCCTGTTCGACGCCAAGAATAACATAAGGGTTAACATATTCAGACAATGAACTTCTTCTGTAAAATCGGTTCAGGTTGAATGTATTTTTAATGGATGCTGTATGAATGGTGGTCTCAAACCCAACACCCTCAAGTGTTGTATAACGATAACCCGTTTCAAGGGACCAGAATGAATTTAGAGCGTATCTAATATCTCCACCGGCTGCCCAGCTTGGCTCAGACACCACATTGAAGCGACTTACAAAAATTTGAAGACCGCGGTCATTCTCTCCAAAAACATATCCGCCATACAGAGATGCACTCCAGCGGTTATACTCTTCAGTATCCGGAGTGGTGGGAACAGTTTGAGCAAATGAGATTAATACTGAAAATTGAAATATCGAAAGCAACAGTAGTATAATTTTCTTCATAGTAAATGATCATGTACATTTTTTGAGTTTCTTTTCAAAAAGAAACTTTCTTTATTTATTAGTAAAAGTACCGTCTATGTTTTATTTAAAATGTAGAAAAAAATAGAATTACTTCTTAGAAGATACTATTTAGATGTTCTAATTTTCACTGCATTGAAATCGTATTTTTTAAAATTTCTAATCTGATAAATTCTAATTAAAATATATCACTAACTGTTATTAAATCAGGATTTCAAAGTTCATTTATTAGAGTAACACTTTGCCAAAAATTCACCCGGCGACTTGTAACCACCCAAACATTAAGATTAATTAATTTTAAAACACCTGTTGATGCTCATACTAACGGCCTAACATCTCCATTGATCTCATATTTCTAAACTCTGCAGCGCATAGAGCTATCATTCACCTTTTTGAGATCGCCCTCCGTATTGCGATATTCCATTTTACATTTTGCAGAACAATGATCTACAATTAATTAAATGTACCGTATTTCAATAGCTCAACTTTACAAGGATATTGATACAAGCCTGAAATTTCTCAGGGAGAATTCTGCCACTGTAGCATCCTCCAGAAAACGCGTTGAGACTGCCATGGCCGACGGTAGCACCTATTATGGCATAAATACGGGATTCGGCGCTCTTGCCAACCAGCGAATCAGCAATGAAGACCTGAAGCAGCTTCAAAGAAACCTGATTCTTTCCCATGCAGTGGGTACCGGTGAGCTGATTCCCAAAGAGATCTGCCGGCTGATGCTGCAACTAAAGGTTCACGCACTCGGCATCGGAAATTCCGGTATCTCTCCGGATACCTTCAAACAACTGCTTCTTTTTCTTGAAAAAGATCTGATCCCGGCCGTTCCGGAAAAAGGAAGCCTGGGCGCATCGGGTGATCTCGCACCTCTTGCCCATATGTCGCTTCCACTGCTGGGATACGGCGAATTCTGGAATGATGAAGGAACCGGAACCCTGCCTGCAAGCCGCGTCCTTCAGGAGCACAACCTTGAGCCGATCGACCTTCAGGCTAAAGACGGCCTCTCACTGATTAATGGAACTCAAATGATGAGTGCCTACGGCGCCTATATTCTTGAAAAATCACTCCGTTTGCAGAAAATGGCAGACCTGATCGGTGCCATGAGCCTCGAAGCGCTTCAGGGGAGCATCACCCCGTTTGACAAAAGAATTCATGAATTGCGTCCGCATACCGGACAAAAAATAGTCGCCGAAAATGTAAGAAACTTACTCGAAGATAGTGAGATCCTTGAATCCCACCGTCATTGCGGCAAAGTACAGGATCCCTACTGCCTTCGCTGCATTCCACAAGTTCACGGAGCAAGCCGCAACGCGATCGATCACGCAATCAGCACGGTGGAGACTGAAATCAACTCCGTAACCGATAATCCGCTCGTTTTGGAAAATGGCGATATCCTCAGCGGAGGAAATTTCCACGGTCAGCCTCTCGCACTGGTTCTCGATTATTCTAAAATAGCACTGGCAGAACTGGCCAGTATTTCTGAACGCCGCACCTATCTCCTGCTGGAAGGGCACGACGGATTGCCCAAACTCCTGATGGAAAAGACGGGAATTAACTCCGGTTTTATGATTCCACAGTACACATCCGCAGCACTTGTTTCTGAAAATAAAGTATTGGCCCACCCTTCATCGGTCGATTCAATCCCCACCAGTCTGGGTCAGGAAGATCACGTGAGTATGGGGAGCATCAGCGCGCTGCACCTCTACAAAATTTTAGAAAATGTGGAGCAGGTGTTAGCGATTGAATTATTTACAGCTGCCCAGGCACTTGATTTCAGAAAACCGCTGCGGCCGGGCAAAGGAGTTGAAACTGCGCACGCTTACATCCGCTCTGCGATCCCGCACGCTACAGAAGATCACTTTTTTAAAGATGAGATCACTGTTGCTGCCGATATCGTATCCGGGGGCGACTTGTTGACAGAAATCGAAAATCAGTCCATTTCCCTGCGTTAATCCACGGAGATTTAGGTTTTTTTCATTATTCTGCCTTCAGCTGATAATATGTCTGATTGAGATCAAACCAACATGACCCGATTCCTTCTATTTCTCCTGCTGTCTCTTCTTTTTTCGGGCTGTTACTCTGCCGCTGACACAGAACAACAGAACCATGACCGGATGGTCGCTGTACTCGACAGCATTAACACCGATGCCAAAAACGATCCCCTGAAATATTTCTATGCCAACGAGTATCGAATCGCCTTCCTTGATTCCATTGTTCAGGCCAACCCGGGGGATGTCCGCCTGATGTATCATTTTGCTCTTGAGCATCAAAACTCCGCGAATGTTGAAAACTCCATCCCGATATTGAAAGAGCTTGAGGAGCTGGTTCCCGATCAGAATTCTCAGCAGATAATCTGGGAGGCACTGGCAATCAGCTATTTAAGGCAGGCTGAAGTTCAAAACTGCCTGGAAAATTACACACCTGCAAACTGTATCCTCCCGTTTGATGAAGATGCCATTCATGCAGAAAAAATGTATATCGAATCATCGCGGGAGTATCTCGAGAAGCTGCTTGATGCCGATCCGGAAAATTACAGCTATCACTGGATGTATAATATCGCACATATTGCCGGAGGCAGTTATCCGGACCAGGTGAATCGTGATTTTTTAATTCCGGGATTGCAGGATTCCGAAACTCTGCCGGATGGTTTAAATGCCCCGCAATTCAGAGATATTGGCATGATGAGCGGTTCGGGAGATAACCGGATTTCAGGCAGTTCATGTGTGGATGATTTCAACGGAAACGGCCACCTCGATATTTTTGCAACATCGTACGGATTTGGTGAAAATGTAACCCTGTATATTTCTGATGAAAACGGAAATTTTTCTGATCAAACTGCCTCTGCCGGCCTCAATGGCATAACAGGCGGACTTAACGTGGAGTGCGCCGACGTCAACAACAGCGGATTCACTGATATTTTAATCCTCCGTGGAGCCTGGCTCGGTGAGAATGGAACACATCCTAATTCGCTTCTTCGAAATAACGGTGACGGCACATTTACCGACATCACCTATTCATCCGGGCTTTTTGAAACATTACCCACCCAGGTCGCTGCGTTTGCAGATATCAACCGAAACGGGCACCTCGATCTATTCATTGGAAATGAATCAGCCTCGGGATGGCAAAATATTTTTTCGGGCGGAAGCGGACAATCTCCACCCTATCCTTCCGCAATTTTCCTGAATAACGGAAATGAAACCTTCACTCGTCACGATTCACTTTCCGGTTTTCACGTTGATGCATTCGTCAAAGGGGCTTCCTGGGGTGATATCAACGGTGACGGCTACCCGGATCTTTTTATTTCCGTGATGGGTGGCAAAAACCTGCTCTTTGTTCATCGCGGCTTAGATGAAAACCAGCTTCCGGTTTTTGAAGAAATTGGTGAAAAAGCCGGTGTTCAGAATCCTCAATTCAGCTTTCCAGCGTGGTTTTTTGATTTCAATAATAACGGCCTGGATGATCTTTTCATCGCCACGTATGATGTGAGGGCTATCAACCGGGTGGCAGATGAAGTCGCCCGTGAGAAACTTGGACTGGAAACATCCACGGAGTATTCCCGGCTCTACAAAAATTTAGGAGACGAAACCTTCCTGGATATCACCGAACATACCGGGCTAAACACAGTGATGTTCGGGATGGGCGCCAACTTCGCAGACCTGAACAACAACGGCTATCCTGATATCTACATCGGGACCGGCGCTCCGGATCTATCATCTATCATTCCAAACCGCCTTTTTCTGAATCACAACGGGGAATCATTTCATGAATCAACCGCATTGAGCAGAGTTGGGCATCTGCAAAAAGGTCACGGCGTTTCGATGGCGGATTTTAAAAACAATGGCCGGATCGATATATACACCGTTCTCGGCGGTGCGGTGGAAGGAGATTTTTATCACAACGCACTGTTTGAAAACAGAAGTGATCACGGCAACTGGCTGGCAATTGAGCTGGAAGGCACTTCATCAAACCGCCAGGCGATCGGAACAAAAGTTGAAGCGGTCATTTCTGATGGAAATGAACTTCGTAGTCTGCACCGTACCGTTTCTACCGGAGGCTCATTTGGAGCAAACCATACTCGCGTACATTTTGGGCTTGATCAATCGACTCAAGTCAATGAAATCATCATCCGGTGGGCTGGGTCGGATGATGTTCAGACAATCGACCGCCCTGAAATCAACACGCTTCATCATATTCGCCAATCGCATTAATCGTTTAATTTTAGGTGCAATGAGTAAGGTGTTTTGTGATTGACATCCCCTCTCAATCTGATGTACATTACTGATGGTATCTAAATTAAATCTATGGGAGCCATGAAAAAACCGGTCAAAAACATACGCGCACCACACGGAACTGATCTGAATTGCAAAGGGTGGCACCAGGAGGCCGCCATGCGGATGCTGATGAATAATCTTGATCCGGATGTGGCCGAACGTCCCGACGAACTGATTGTTTATGGCGGGGGCGGAAAAGCGGCACGAAACTGGGAGAGTTATCGCAAAATCATCGAAACCCTGAAGAGGCTTGAAAATGATGAAACGCTGCTCATCCAGAGCGGAAAGCCTGTAGGTGTGTTCCGGACGCATGAGGAAGCTCCGCGGGTGCTTTTGGCAAATTCACATCTCGTGCCGCGGTGGGCCAACTGGGATGAGTTTCGAAAGCTTGACAAAATGGGGCTGACCATGTACGGCCAGATGACCGCCGGTTCCTGGATCTACATCGGCTCGCAGGGAATTGTGCAGGGCACATACGAAACGTTTGCAGAATGCGCACGACAGCATTTTGATGGATCAATGAAAGGAAAACTCGTAGTCACGGCCGGACTTGGCGGTATGGGCGGAGCACAGCCGCTGGCAGCGACAATGAACGGCGCAGCATTTTTAGGAATCGAAGTGGATGAAAGCCGGATCGACATGCGGATCAAAACCGGTTATTGCGACCTGAAATGTACCGATCTGGATGAAGCTCTCGAAAAAGTACTGGAAGCGAAAGAGAAAGGTGAAGCCCTTTCAGTTGGCCTGTTGGGCAATGTGGCTGAAATTCTGCCAAAACTCCTCGAACGGGATGTCAATCCTGATGTGCTTACCGATCAAACCTCTGCTCACGATCTCCAGCTCGGCTACATTCCCGCCGGGTATTCACTGGATGAAGCCGCCAAAAAACGGGAATCGAATCCGGATGAGTATCAAAAAGATGTACTCGATTCAATGGTCACGCATGTGGGAACCATGCTGAAAATGCAGGAACGCGGAGCTGTCACGTTTGATTACGGGAACAATATCCGCGGCCAGGTTGCTGATCACCGTGGAATGAAGGAGGCATTCGACTTTCCTGGTTTTGTACCCGCCTATATCCGCCCGCTTTTCTGCAAAGGTTCAGGTCCGTTTCGTTGGGCGGCACTCTCGGGTGATCCGAACGATATCGCCGTGACCGACAAAGCCCTGCTCGAAACCTTTCCTGAAAAAGAAGCGCTGCATCGGTGGATTCATCATGCACAGGAAAAAATTCATTTCCAGGGATTGCCGGCGCGAATCTGCTGGCTGGAATATGGCGAACGTGCCGAAATGGGGCTCAAATTCAACTGGCTGGTCAAAAAAGGGAAAGTGAAGGCTCCGATTGTGATCGGCCGTGATCACCTCGATACCGGATCAGTAGCCTCTCCCAACCGCGAAACCGAATCGATGAAAGACGGCTCTGATGCCATTGCCGACTGGCCGCTGCTCAACGCCATGCTCAATACCGCAAGCGGAGCGAGCTGGGTGAGCCTGCATCACGGAGGCGGAGTTGGAATCGGTTATTCCATCCACGCCGGAATGGTATGTGTAGCGGATGGCACCAAAATGGCCGATCGAAGATTGGAACGCGTACTGACGAACGATCCCGGCAGCGGAGTCATGCGTCACGCCGATGCGGGTTATGAACTGGCAGAGCAGATCGCAAGAGAACGGGGTATAGATTTGCCGATGATTACGTAACGCGGATCGCCGATCCGCTAAAATAGAAAAGAAGCACCCTCTCTTTTTAGTTGTTTAGAAAAAACTTCATAACAAGTTGTGATCAAATTTGTAGATGATACTGTCACTTCTATTAATCAGAGTTCACATCAAAAACAGGGAGTTCAATTTCAACGATTTCGCCTGAAACCCGTTGAACCTTTGCCCCCAAACCGATCAGCCACTTTACCAGCTTGCGCCGTTCGGTGTGCAGGTAAATTTTAAATGAACGGATTCCGCGGTCATATGCCAGCCGGTGAAGCTCATTCATCAGGATGGTTCCGATTCCCTGCCTTTGATATTCATCGAGTACCGTGATGGCCATTTCAGCCATCGATGGATTTTGCTTCAGGCGAATATATCGCGCCACTCCTATTCCCGGTTTTTCATTGTTATCAAGATCAATCGCCCCGATCGCAACATGGTTTTCCTGATCAACTTCCGTAAAATAACCCAGGTCGTGTTCACTCAGCTCATACAATGGACTGTGAAACCGGTAGTAAGTCGATTGCTGAGATAATCGTTTGATTCCGCTTCTAAAGTGATATTTATCATCAGGTGTAATGCCCCGAACGAGCAGACGCCTGCCATTATGAAGCGTAAAATAGCGGGGTGATATTTCTATGTTTGTATCATGAGCCATCCGGTTGTTATGATAGATAAAATTTTTAAAAATTGAAGTCTCAACCTGAATTTACTCTATCCAAAATGCAGGTAAGGTTTAAATCTTAACTTTATGTTCAAGTTTTGTATAATTTGAATTCAATTGAAGAGTAAAAATTGGTTAGAAGCTCTCCATATTCAATATTTTCAGCATTGAAAATGATAGTAGTATAAGATGATAGGCGTGCATTTACATTGTCGAAATTAATCCCGGATCTGTTTTATCGCTGATTTACGCTGTGTATATCGCGGAGTGTCGCTGAAATATTCTTAACCAAAAAAAGTATTAACTGCGAAAATCAGCGGATTAATCAGCGCTACTCTGCGTGAATAAAATAAAAGCCGTAAATACAATTAACCTTTAACCTTATTGGAACCAACGTTTTCGGCCGTTGTGATAAATTCATGATAAACAGTTGTACATTAAAGTATTGAAATCGAGGTAGCCGGCTCGATCAAATATAATTTCATAAGCGCTCATGCCCATACTCAAAAATATATCCACTTTATATACCTGCCGGGATGAGGGCGGGCAAGCTGAAGTCCATCCGATTCACAACGCAGCCATTGCATGGGAAGATGATGTGCTTTCATGGGTGGGAAAAGCGAGTGATCTTCCGGAAAAATTTAGCGGCCAGGAATTTCAGGATGCCGGCGGAAAGATCGTCGTACCTGGCCTTGTGGATTGTCATACTCACCTCTGTTTCGGTGGGTGGCGATCCGAAGAGTTTGAGATGCGGATCCTGGGAAAAAGTTATCTCGAGATTGCAAAAGCAGGGGGCGGAATTTTGTCCACCGTAAAACATACGCGGGAAAGATCGGAGGCGGACCTGTACAAGAAAGCTGCCGGATTACTGGATGAGATTATCTCAACCGGTGTAACTTCCATTGAGTGCAAAAGCGGCTATGGCCTTACGGTTGAGGATGAACTGAAACAGCTTCGGGTGTATAAACGTCTGGCTCAAAATTATCCGATCCACCTGAAAGCCTCCTTTCTTGGCGCTCACACCATCCCGCCGGAGTATAAGGATGATCGCGACGGATATATTGATCTCGTAATCAACGAGATGATTCCGGCTGTTGCCGAAGAGAATCTCGCTCAATTTTGCGATATTTTTGTTGAAGACTCAGCTTTTACCACCGAAGAGGCCCGGACTATTTTTGAAGCCGGCAATAAACATGGCCTCACCCCAAAACTGCATGCTGATCAGCTTTCATCCGGCGGCGGTGCGGAACTGGCGGCGGAGGTTGGTGCAATCAGCGCCGATCACCTGGAGCAGATTTCGGAAACCGGCATTGAAAAAATGGCTGAAGCAGGAGTGATTGGCGTCACGTTGCCAATCGCCTCACTCTACACACAACAGCCGTACCTGAACTGCCGGAAACTTGTGGATGGTGGTGTTCAGGTGGCCGTGGCTACAGACTTCAACCCGGGATCCGCTCCAAGTTATGATCTCCGCCTGGCACTGATGCTCACCTGCAACCACGGACGCCTCACCCCGGCCGAAGTTCTGAAAGGAGCAACCATATACGCCGCCAAAGCAATGGGTGTTGAAAATCAAACCGGATCAATCGAGCCGGGAAAATCCGCCGATTTTTTACTGCTTGATGAACCTTCCGTCAATTTCTGGCTTTATCATCACCGGCCCAACTTGCCTGACACCGTTTTTCTGAAAGGCAAACAACAATCATCAAACCAATAATAAAATTTTTTATGTCTGATAAAAGACTGCGAGAGTTTATCAAACCGGGAGATATTCAAACCGGATCGGTTTACCTGGTTCGGTTTCCGTCTGATGAGGGAGTGAGCCGAAACAGCGGGAGGCCCGGAGCATCGGAAGCGCCGGAACAGATTTTGCAGCAGCTCTTAAATCTCACACCGCATCCCGCCTATTTTGACAGGCATACAGCGTTCCTGAAAAATGTAAAGATTACCGATTCGGTGCCGTGCAGCGGCGATGTGGAAGCGGACCAGCAGGCACTCGGCCGAATCGTAAAAGAAATTTTCAGCAATCAATCCGTACCGGTTATACTTGGAGGCGGGCACGAAACATCATTCGGACATTTTCTTGGGTATGCTGGAGCAAAACTCCCGGTTTCGATTCTCAACATCGATGCGCATGCTGATGTTCGTCCGCTGAAAGATGGGCTGGCACATTCGGGCTCCCCTTTTCGTCATGCGCTAGAACATCCCTCCAATTACTGTGAGAGCTATTCTGTTTTTGGCCTCAATCCATCTTCCGTATCGGCTGAACATTTTCGTTATGTGAACCGGCACGGCAAAGCACTATTTGACAGGGATCTGAAACTGAAAGCCGTCAAAACCTACCTGGATCAGTATCAGCAGAACATGATTATGGCTACAATGGATATGGATGTTGTTCGCCAGGCAGATGCACCCGGGGTAAGCGCTCCAAATCCATCAGGCATCAGCAAAAAAAAATGGCTGGATATTGCCTTTGAACTCGGTAAATCTTCATCTGTTCGTTCGTTTGATCTGTGTGAAGTGAACCCCCGTTTCGACCGTGACCAACAAACCGTGAAGCTGGCAGCTCTCACCGTTTGGTACTTTCTGCTTGGTTTATCGTTTCGGTGATGAAACAATCTAATGTCTGTTTTTGACTCAGATTCATGGTGGTTGGCCAGGCTTAGAATTGTTTTTTCAAAATATAACACCAAACAATACTAATAGAGATTTTGGTAAGGATCATAGCTATATTTTTCATTCCGTTTTCAATATTCCCGAACCTTAACGCATAATCTTAGTCTGAGTGGCGCTTACCATCTTCTGGTTTATAGCCGGACTCACATTACTCATTTTTGGTGCTGAATTGCTTGTGCGGTCTTCATCAAGACTGGCCGCATCTGTTGGAATATCTAAACTTGTAATCGGGCTTACCGTAGTTGCTTTCGGGACAAGCGCCCCTGAACTGGCGGTTGGTATCGAAGCCGGGTTAAACGATCAGTCGGATATTTTACTGGGAAACGTTATCGGCAGCAATCTTACCAATACGCTTCTTATTCTTGGCTTATCAGCCCTGATCATCCCGCTAAAAGTTCACAAAAACCTGATTCGCTTCGACCTGCCGGTCATGATCGGCTCAACGATTTTGTTAATTTTTCTGGCGTACAACAATGTTCTCTCTACCTTTGAATGCCTGGTACTCATCTTTTTCCTGTTCGCTTACCTTGTTGCACTCGTTCGGTTTAGCGGAAAAACCGATTTTACCAAAAAGGAAACACTTCAAGCCGGTTCTCCGTGGCTGAATCTTCTGTTTACTGTAATTGGTCTTGTTATGCTCATCGCCGGGGCACGCTGGCTGGTGGAATCCGCAACCATTTTTGCTGAAATGGCCGGAGTAAGTGAACTGGTGATAGGCTTAACGGTTGTTGCTATCGGAACATCTTTGCCAGAGATTGTAACATCGGTCTTTGCAGCCTTGAAGGGAGAAAAAGACCTGGCTGTAGGGAGTATCGTAGGAAGTAATATATTGAATATTTTATCCGTAATTGGCATCTCCGGATTGTTCATCCCTGAAATCCCCGTACAGGAAGCATTAATCCGGGTAGATCTGATGGTGCTGCTTGGCATTTCAGTTCTCTGTTTGCCGTTTTTCTACAGCGGGAAAATCATTAACAGAACTGAGGGAGCCATTTTATTTACCTCTTATTTACTCTATCTCGCTTACCTCTACCTCGATTCAGTTCAAAGCAACCTCTTGGAAATATTCACTGACTTGATTTTTTATGCAGTGATTCCAGCAGTAACCATTTACGCTTTAGGTGCGGTTGTATTGGAGGTGTGGAGGAGGGGAAAGGTGAGAAGTGAAAAGTGAAAAAACAGCTGCAGTAATTTCACTTTTGTGATGTGTCATCGGATGAGTTTTTTCGAAAAATCGAGTCGCTCTGAATCAATATTTGATTCCTTCATGACTCAATTCATTCATGACTCATCCGATGACTGTTCATGGATATTAACTTTTGACACAGTGCCAGTCTAAATCCTACTTTTCGATGAGGATCCAGCCATCTTCGTTTACCATTTTTTTGGCGTATTTCCACTTCACTTCTTTGGTTTCGCCGCTGCCCATATTCTGAACTTTCACGTAATCGTTACGGCCCGGTTCATCTTCTACAGTAACCGGCTGGCGTTTTTCACCGGGGGCACGTTTCTGTTGCTGATCGCCGTTGCTATCCTGTCCGGCTCCGCGGAAGCCCATGTTTGTGGCGTCTGCCTGCTGGGCCCTGGCCCGTTCGAGGTCAATCCGGCTCTTGGATTTCTCTGCCTGCTGCATCTGCTCGGCACGATCTTGCTGCATTTCGGGAATGGCCTTCCAGATCACAGAAATTGTATCCCTGTTGATTTCTGAAATGAGGTTTTTAAACATCTCAAACGCTTCTTTCTTGTACTCCATGAGCGGATCTTTCTGCCCGTATGAACGCAGCCCGATACCCTCTTTTACGGTATCCAGTTCACGAAGGTGTTCCATCCATTTGTTATCAATAGTGCTGAGGATGGCGGTTCGTTCGAGGGAACGCGCAACTTCACGCCCTTCATTATTCGACGCTTTTTCCACGTCAACAATTACACGCATACGCCGAATACCATCAGAAAAAATCACCTGGATTTTGGTCGGTTTTTTCTCTGAATCAGATTCCTGAATCTGTTTCACAATCCGGTAAAGCGGTTCGGATACAAGTTTCTCTTTCTTTCGGTACACTTCATACGCCCGCTCCAGGATTAAATCGATCATACCGTCATCGCCAAGTATTCCCCATTTATCTCTGTCAAGCTCAAGGTCTACCGCAAGCTGACGAAGCACATCATCACGAATCTGTTCATAATTGCCCTGAAAATAGTGTTCTTCAACAATTTCCACGATCAGGTCTTCGATCATATCAAAAATATCGCTCTGCAGCTGATCCCCAATCAGGGCGTGTCGTCTTCTTGAGTAGACTACATTTCGCTGATTGCTGAGCACATCATCATATTCAAGCTGCTTTTTCCGGATACTGAAGTTGTTCTGCTCTACTTTTTTCTGAGCCCGCTCAAGAGACTTTGAAATCCAGGGATGCTGGATCACTTCACCTTCGTCAAAATTGAGCTTATCCATAATATTGGCGATCCGGTCTGATCCGCCAAACAGGTCCATCAACTCATCTTCGAGAGAGACGTAAAACTGAGTTTCACCGGGATCACCCTGGCGGCCTGCACGACCGCGAAGCTGGAGGTCAATTCGCCGGGATTCGTGACGCTCGGTACCCAGAATTGCAAGTCCGCCGGCTTCTTTAACTTCCGGTTTCAATTTAATATCTGTACCACGGCCCGCCATGTTGGTAGCCACCGTTACGGCACCGGGGCGCCCCGCTTCTGCCACAATTTCACTTTCACGCGCATGCTGCTTTGCGTTCAATACGTTGTGCGGAATTTTCTGACGCTTGAGCATCCGGCTGATCTTCTCCGATTCATCCACGCTTACCGTACCCACCAGAACCGGCTGGCCGTTTTCGTGGTACTCTTTAATCTTGTTGATGGTAGCGTTGAACTTCTCGCGTTTGGTCTTAAAAATCAGGTCGTCCTTATCATCCCGGATGATGGGGCGGTTGGTCGGAATTACGACGACATCCAGGTTATAGATTTCATTAAACTCACCCTCTTCCGTAGCCGCCGTACCGGTCATACCCGAAAGTTTATGATACATTCTGAAAAAATTCTGAAGGGTAATCGTAGCGTAAGTTTGTGTAGCGGCTTCCACCTTCACATTTTCCTTCGCTTCAATCGCCTGGTGGAGTCCGTCGGAGTAACGCCGGCCGGAAAGCACACGGCCGGTATGCTCATCCACAATCTGCACTTTACCATCCTGTACGATATACTCATCTTCACGCTCGAAAAGAGTATACGCTTTCAGAAGCTGGTTAATCGTGTGGATTCGTTCACTGCGTTCGGCAAACACGCGGTGGAGTTCGTTGAATTTTTTCTCACGCTCCTGCTGAACTTCCTGCTTCGCTTCCTCAATTTTCTTCTCTTTATACTCTTCGCTGAAATCGTCTTTCGCCTTTATTTCTTCAATACGCTCTTTTTCGAGTTCTTTAATCTCCTCTTCAAGCTCCGAAGTTTCCAGGCCAAGATCAGGGATAATAAAAAATTCTGTGTCTTCATCACCTTTTGTGAGAAATTCACGACCTTTTTCCGTCATTTCGATCGACTTCATCTTCATGTCAACCGCATAAAAAAGGTATTCATCCACAAACGGCATGTTTTTGGCGTTATCTGCCAGGTAGATTTTTTCCGTTTTTTGGAGGAGCTTCTGCATTTGCGGCTCCTGCATCATTTTTTTGAACTTCGCGTTCTTTGGGAATCCACGATACGCCCTGAAAAATGCCAGGCCGGCGTCATCGTAATTATCCTCTTTCAGATGTGCTTCCGCTTCATTTACCAATTGTGCCACGAGAGATTTCTGTGCATTCACCAGTGATTCTACACGTGGTTTCATCTCTTCAAACTTCTGTTGATCTCCGCCCTGCGGAATCGGACCTGAGATAATCAGCGGAGTTCTTGCCTCGTCAATAAGAATAGAATCAACCTCATCAATAATGGCAAAGTGATAGCCGCGCTGAACAAGCTGCTCTTCCTCGGCCACCATGTTATCACGCAGATAATCGAAACCGAATTCGTTGTTCGTACCGTATGTAATGTCTGCGCGGTACGCTTTTCTGCGTGGCTCTGAGTTGGGATCGTAATGATCCACGCAATCCACGGTGAGTCCATGGAAATTAAAAATCGGCTCATTCCATTCAGCATCCCGTTTAGCGAGGTAGGTGTTTACTGTAACCACATGTACTCCGCGACCTGCGAGTGCATTCAGATAGGCTGGAAAAATAGCGGCAAGGGTTTTACCTTCACCCGTTTTCATTTCGGCAATGGCACCCTGGTGCATAGCAATAGCGCCAACAAGCTGAACATCGTAGGGAACCATATCCCACTCAATTTCGGTGCCTGCGACATCCCATTTTTTCCCGACAAAACGACGGCAGGTGTCTTTCAGAACGGCGAATGCTTCCGGCATAATCTCTTCGAACACCTCTTCGAGGATCTCAAGCCACTCCTCTTTCAATTCTTTTAGCCTGTCAGCCAGCTCCCTTCGCTCTTCGAAGGTGATCGATTCGTCATTTGAATCCATTTTTCGTTTCACTTCGGCAATCTGCTCATCCACCTCCGCGGTCTCATCTGCTATTTTCTGGCGAAAGGATTCCGTTTTTTGCTTGAGTTCATCATCACTCAAGGCTTTAATATCATCTTCGAAACTCTTGATTTCATCTACAATCGGCCAGATCTTTTTCAGATCGCGTTCGCTTTTGGTTCCAAATATAGATGTAAGAAACTTGGATATTTGATCTAACATGAAGGGAATTACTGCATTAAAAGTTTAGTCTAACAATGTAAGGCTTCAGCGGTGCCTGTTCAACAGTCCGGGTCATTCTTTTGTGCAATTATCATACCACGGTTATAAACCCTGACAATCTAACGATACAAACCGGGATTCATTGAATGCAGGCGCAGGATATTTTACCAAATAAATTCATTAGATTTTTACGGAAATCTTCGTATTTTTCGGGTCTATCAAAAAACTGATTTTATATTTTTGAATACAACACCAGGTTATGAAACGCACATATCAACCCAGTAAACGGAAGAGATCAAATAAACATGGATTTCGCAAGAGAATGAAATCCAAAAACGGACGTGATGTTCTGAAACGCCGGCGTGCCAAAGGCCGACATAAGCTTACAGTTAGTGACGCAGGAAAAGGCGCGAAATAGAGTAAGGATCCATCAGAATCCTGACCGTACCCTGCCCCGCTCAAAAATTTTGCGGGGCAAGCTAAATTTCCAGCGTCTTTTTGAGCGCTCCTCTGTCATAAAACAGTCTCCCCTTTTGTGCCGGTATCGCATCGACTCCAATATAGACTCAAGGTCGATGTTCGGATTTATCGCTCCTAAAAAAGTTTTCAGGCGGGCCGTAGATCGTAACCGCACGAAGCGACTTTTACGAGAGGCTTTCCGCTTAAACCAGCACCTGCTGCCTGAATCTGTCAGGAATAATAAAATCGGCTTTCATGCAGTATTTATCGCAACCGGCAATAATCTCTCCTTTTCTGATACCGAGAAACGGATGATCTCCATTTTAAATGAAATTTCACGAAGGTTAACGTCCGGCAGCACCTCTGAATCAGACAATAACCCACAAAAAACAGATTAGATTTGGACAGAAACACCATAACCGGGCTCTTACTGATTTTCTTGATTACCATTGCCTGGGCTTTTTACACGATGCCAAGCGAAGAAGACCTCGAGCGGCAGCGTGCAGAGCAAGCCCGGCAGGATAGTATTGCCGCAGCACAAGCCCAGGAACGCGGAGTTGACGAACTCCCCCCTCCCGACGAACCGCGCGAAACCGACCCTTTTACCGATCAGGTGGAGGATGAGGAAGAGGAACCTGCCGAGCTTGGCGCTTTTGAGAGTGCCGGGATAGCCGATACAGTGCGAACCATCGTTCGAACGCCTCTCTATGAAATTGAACTGACTAATCTTGGTGCAGGCCCATCCAAGCACACGCTGCTTGGACACAAAACCTGGGATCAGCACCAGATGCAGATGATTCGGGATACCACCCGGTCTACATATTCTCTCGGGTTTTTGTCATTCCAGAATTACAACATTGAAACGCAGGATCTCCTTTTTGAGCCGCTCTTTGATCATTCAGAGATTGAGCTCGATCTTGAAGAATCGGAACAGCTGAGTTACCAGCTGCAGCTCGATGAGAATTCGAGAATTGTTTTTACCTATACATTTTATGCGGATCGTTACCAGTATGACCTGGATATCCGCTTTGATGACATGATGGACTACATCAGCGACAGTAATGTCGATTTTATGTGGACATCGCCTCTAAATCTCTCTGAACGAGACATTGCCCAGGATGCCCAGAACTCAGCTGCATATGTTTATGCAGGTGGCGAACTTGAAAAATTTCAGCTTACGGAGACCGGCACCCGCGAACAATTTATAAACGGCACGATCGACTGGGTCACCACTCGTACACGTTTTTTCGGGCAGTATATCAAACCCACAGCCAATTCCAACGCAGCCATTTTACGTGGTGAAATTATCGGGACACCGGGTCAGCCCGACGCCATCCATCACTATCAAGCCGGTGTTACCTCAAACATTGCGACGGACAACACGCTTACCTACGAATTTTATTCCGGGCCGCTGCGCTATTACGACCTGCGTGAATTTGATTCAAGCGCATACGATGTGATTGAAATCGGGTACGCGCTGATTCGCTGGTTTGCCGATCCGATTGTGCGCTTCCTGGTTATTCCATTCTTCGGCTTTGGAAGTCTGTTTATTGCCAATTACGGCGTATTGATTATTCTTTTTGGTGTGATTGTAAAGCTCGTTCTCTTTCCCCTCACCCAGAAAAGTTTTAAAAGTATGGCGGCGATGAAAGAACTTCAGCCGCAAATGCAGGAGATAAAAGAGAAATACAAAGATGATCCCCAAAAGCAGCAGAAGGAGACGATTGCGCTTTATAAAAAAGCCGGTGTAAATCCGCTGGGTGGATGTTTACCAATGCTCCTGCAGTTCCCGATCCTTATCACGCTATTTTTCTTCTTCCAGAACTCGATGCTGATCCGGCAGGAGCCATTCCTGTGGGCAGACGATTTGTCTGCGCCGGATTATATCATCAATCTGCCATTCAGCATTCCGTTTTTGGGTGACCAGATTGCAGGTTTTGTACTGCTTATGACAGCCGCCATGTTTGTTCAAACCAAAGTAATGGGTGGAATTGGCGGCATGGGTGGAGGTTCATCACCAGCTGGTGCGCCTAATATGAAGGCATTTACCTATATCCTTCCATTTATTCTGCTCTTTGTATTTAATAACTTTGCAGCGGGACTAAGTCTCTATTACCTCGTTTACAATGTGCTTTCTGTTGCTCAGCAGGCGATTATCAAAAAGCAAATTGATCCGCCGGAGGTAAATACCTCAGGGAAAAAAGGATCTAAACGAAAAGGAAAGAAAAAGAGTAAGAAGTAATTTCTTTTAAGAACCAGTGATAGAAAAGGGGATTCAACATTTTGAATCCCCTTTTTTTATTTTTCCAAACATGCACACATTTTCCTGTACACATTTCCCGCAGATCCGGTTCAGTAACGGAGATAAGTTTCTTTATAATTCCATACTGAAAACACGGTTCAAGAATCGACCGGAGGAGCGCGTGAGGCTTCGTTATGTGGAATATCTTCTTAACGAGGCGGGATTCAGCAAAAACCGCATCGCTTTTGAAGCCCCGGTTGAAATCCGTCAATCGGAACAAATGCTCCGGGCCGATCTCCTTCTCTATAACCGGAAAATGGAACCGTTTGCGCTGATTGAGTGTAAATCAGAAAAAATTAAACTATCGGAGAAAGCGGCGGAACAGATCGCCCGGTATAACCAGAACTTCCGGGCTCCCTACCTGATGATCACCAACGGAACCGAATCACTCTGGTTTCATCACACCGAAAGTGAAATTAAGCCGATCGAATCACCAATCAATGGCGGTAACACAGCTGATATTACGCGCAATTCTGTTTATTGGGCCGACCGCGGATTTATAGCACCCGATTCCGCTCCGATCACCCGGCAGCTTGCCGAAACAGTTTTGAACAGCATAATTACAACGGCTGATCCGAAATCGATTCATTATCTGGATATTCCAGCCGGAATCACTCCGTTCCCTGCAAACCACTACTACCGGGTGTATCCTGCAAAATCAACCATGAAAGTCGCGGTTTCACTACTCAATAATGGGCTTGGTGATACACTCCTGACCTCACTGCTCAATCATAACGGGAAAACACGATCTATACTATGGATGCAGCTGGACGACCTCATTGAATCGAAAGATCAAACCTACATGCTTTTGACAGAAAATGGTCCACAGCAGAAACCACTGCCGGATCATTTTCGGAATCCATTGAAAAACAGAGATGAAAATTTCATGAAAAATTTGGCGAAAGAGCTTCTAAATTTTTTTGATTAAACCCATCATCTGCTAACTTCACTTCACTACTAATATAAATTTAATCCACGACTGATCATGCCGGCACAACTTCACAGAAAAAAACTACTCTCACTTTTTGATGAATCCCAGGAAGGTGCGGTATATATAAAAGGCGGTGAGTTAATGTACCGCTACCAGACCGACTATGAGTTTCCTTTCCGGCAGGAGAGCAATTTCTGGTATCTGACCGGCGTGGATGAACCCGATTACCACATGATTCTGGACCTGAAAACCCAGACCTATCACCTCTTTGCGCCAAAACGGGATGCACAGTTCGCAGTTTGGCACGGCCACGTAAAAACGATGGATGATATTAAAACCCTGTATGAGCCTGACGAACTGCATTTTGAAAATAAACTTCTCTCAGTGCTGAAGGATATCAATCCATCAACCATTTACTGCCTGAACGAAGAGCAGGCGGAGTTCCTGGAAGATCTCGATCGAAATTTCAGCGTAGATACGGAATCGCTCGTTGATGCGATAACATACTGCCGTTCGATTAAAACTGATGATGAACTGAATATGCTTCGCGAATCAGCATCCATCAACAATATATCCCACCGAAAAGTGATGGAATCTGTGAAGCCGGGAATGTATGAGTACGAACTGAAAGCAATTTTTGATTTCCATCAGCAATCGCGCGGTCTGCTTTTTGATGCGTATAACGGGATTCATGCAGCGGGCCGAAATAGCTCCGTTCTTCATTATACTGACTGTGACAGCCGCCTGAACAACGGTGATCTCTACCTGATTGACGCCGGTTTTGAGTATGAAGGGTATGCCTCTGACGTCACCCGAACCTACCCGTGCAACGGCCGATTCACCGGGGATCAGGCTAAAGTGTATCAAACCGTTCTGAATGCGCTGAACGAAGTGATTAAAGCGACAAAGCCCGGTGTAAAAATGGAAGATCTGCACATGATGTCTGCTGAAATCATTATCCGCGGACTGAAAGATATGGGGCTTGTGAAAGGGAGTGTGGAAGACCTGATGGAGAACGATATTTTCGCTCTCTTTTTCCCGCACGGACTTGGCCATTTTCTTGGGCTCGACACCCACGATGTTGGCGGATATCCCAAAGGAGTAGAACGAATCGACCGGCCCGGAATCCGGTTCCTTCGTGCACGGCGCGAACTGCAAACCGGTATGGTGATCACCGTGGAACCCGGCCTCTACTTTATCCCCGCTTTACTAAAACCGGCATTTGAGGATGAGGAAAAATCAAAATTCCTTAACCAGTCAAAGCTTGAAGCTTTTTTCGATTTTGGCGGTGTTCGGATTGAAGACAACCTGGTCATCACAGAGGATGGCTACGAAAATCTGACCGACGTACCTAAAGAAATCAAAGAAATTGAGGATCTGATTAAAGGATAAATAGTCTGATTTTTTAACTTTTGATATTAACTGGCGGACCGCATCTGCAGCCCGCCAGATTTCATTCTATTCACAACTCGGGCATATTTTGCTCAGCAGCGGATCTGTCGGGCAACCGTTCATATCCCCGGATTTTACCTGGTCAACCACCTCATCCCCGTGCTTTTTCCGGGCTTCGGCTTCGAGTTCAGCCACGGATTTTTCAGAGTTCACGGTCTTTTCGGCCGCCTTACCGAATCCTATTCGCTTTGCTGATCCGTTCTTCTCCTCAGCTTTACCTGCCGGTTTGCCAAACCCTTTCCGCGTTCCCCGTTTATTTACATTCGAGGTGTATTTCTCGCCTTTAATCACTTTATCCACAAAACAGTAGTAGGTTGATTTCAGCCTCTTTTTCCATGCGTAGATATAGATTTTTTCCATCTCGCTGCGGTACCGCTCATCCAGGTAGATCGATTTTGACACCGCCTGATCAATTGATTCCTGGAATGCTGCGGCGATATCAATCTGCCGGTTTGGGTGAATTTCATAGGCCGATTTATAGAGATCCTTATCGATTTTTCCATCCAGCTCGCGGATCGGCTGTATTGAACCGTTGTTGGCTTTGATCTCGTTCGCCATTTCTTCACTCCACAATCCTTTCGCTTCAAGATCACGAACCAGTTGCTGGTTGATCACAATATGCTTTCCGGAGAGTGTATCACGGGAATAGACATTGCTGAAATAGCTATCGATGGATGACGTGGTTCCGGCGATGATCGAAATGGTAGCCGTTGGCGCAATCGCCAGCAGCACCGCATTTCGGCGGGGCTTGTAGTCATACGATTTGCCGGCTGCTTTCATCTCATCATAATGAGCAAATGCGCCCCGCTCTTCCGCCAGTTTTTCAGACTGATCGTAGGCAATCTTTTTAGTAAACGCCCCCAGTTGCCGGGCGGCCATCACCGCTTCTTCCGAATCGTACGATATGCCGAGTTGAACCAGTGCCTCAGCAAATCCCATCACGCCAATACCAAGTGGGCGAAGGTCGGTGGTGTTTCGCTTCGATTCTTCGGATGGATAGAAATTTTTATCGAGGATCGTATCCAGCCCGGTTACCATCAGCCTGACAGACTCTTCCAGTTTATCCCAATCAAAACCCGAACTATCCTGTTTGATGTGTTTCGAAAGGTTGATCGATGCCAGCGTACACACAGCGGTGGAATCCGGCCGGTTGGGGATGGAGATCTCCGTGCAGAGATTTGAACTGTTAATGACGCTGTACTCCGGGCAGGGATTTGTATCGTTATGGCGATCTTTAAACGTAAGCCACGGATGGCCCGTTTTAGCCAGTTTAAAGAGGTATTTTTTGAAAAATGTACGGCTCTCCACTTTTTTAAACTGAACCAGTTCTCCATCTTCAGCCTGCTGAATGCGTTGTTCATATTTTTCTCGAAACTCATCTCCGCAGGCGTCCACCAACTCCGGACATTCGCCCGGATCAAACAGGTAGATCGGTTCATCCTGTTCAATTCTCCGCATCATCTCATCGGGCATCCAGAGTTTTGTATTGAGTGACGGCGTTCGGAAATAAGCGTTACCGGTGGTTTCGCGCAGATCGAGAAATCCATCGATATCGAGGTGCCACGGCTGCATCGACACAACCTGCGAGCTCCGGCGGCGGCCGCCCTGCTGGATAGAGTTGACAAGCGTATCAAACACTTTCAGAAACGGGATCACGCCGGATGACTTTGCATTCAGTGATCGGATCATCGACCCGGTGGATCGTATTCGGGTTACATCTGTCCCCACTCCGCCGGCATATTTCGCCAGGAATGCGGTTTCACGGGCTTTGTCCATGATCGATTCAAGCGAATCATCCACCACGCTCACGTAACAGGAGGAGTATTGCGAAACCGGGGTGCCGGAGTTAAAAAGCGTAGGTGTGGAGTGAAGGTATTCCAGGCGCGATAGTTTGTTGTACATTTTGATCACCTCTTCGTTGGATGATCCGATGCCCATCGCCACACGCATAAAAAACCACTGTGGTTTTTCAATGGTCTGATTGTCCCGGTTTTTTGCGAGATATCGATCCTTTAGCGTTGTGAGGCCAAAATAACCGAACTCGTGATCTCTGTCGTGATCGATCGCGGAACTCAGCAGTTCAATATCAAACTCTTTGAGTTCTTCACTGATGAGGTTCTGACCGATTGAGTGATCCAGGTAGCTGCTGAACGAATCCAGCCTTCGTTCGATATCGGTGTGAATCAATTTCAGAAGCTGACGGGTGGCCAGCGTATCGTAGATGGGATGGCGCGGAATGAGCTGCTCGATCGCCTTCAGCACAAGCTGATCCAATTCTTCGGATGAGACCCGTTCCGGCACTTTCAGGTCCAGTTCCTTCATAATCAGGAAAACCAGCTCGTAGTCATCTTCCACCTCAAGCCCCTGGATGATATTAAAAATTGCGTTGATAATTTTCTGTGTCTGGAAAGGCTCTTCCTTACCGTTTCGTTTAATGACCGTTCGTTTCATTTTGTTGGATATATTTTGTTTGGATTATGAATGAGTTGTTAGAGGGAAAAGTGAAAGGGCAAAAGTGAGAAGAAAAGTCCCTTACCCCCCGAGGGACGTGCCTTTGGCAAAAGGGGTGTCCAATAAAATCTTTCCAGATCTTGAAAAACATCCCCCTAAATCCCCCTTTAATAAGGGGGGACTTTTCACCTTTCACATTTGCCTTTTCACTTCTCGCCTCAGCCCTAATAATTTGTATACTCTGTCGAGGAGACCTCAAAGAAATTGATCAGTTTTTTCACGTCCTCTTTTTGCAGAAACCGGAGCGGATTCTCGGTGATATGAAACTCAGGCTCAAACCCAAGCTCCTGGAGCCTGCGATCGGTGATATATTTCAGGTAGCGCTCCAGCTCACCGAACGAGATTCCCAGGATGGTGTGATCTCCGAATTTGTGCTCTACATATTCGATTTCGAGTTCGGCGCCTTCCAGGATCAGATCCCGGATTTCGTTCACAAACGCCTCATCTTCTGTGATTTCCGGGTTTTCGTCCAGCATGATCAGGATCGCTTCAATTCCGTTCTGCAGGTGAAGGGATTCATCAATCAGCACCAACTCCACTCCGGAAACCACATTATTCATTTTCCCCATATCCTTGAGGGCGAAAAAATGGGCAAATGAGGAATAGAAAAAGATTCCTTCCATCACGATGTTGTTCAGCAGTATCGCTTTCAGTATCTGTTTCTGACCGGCAATTGTATCCGGATCGATCCCGTCCTGGCTGATTTTATCGATTGCATCCACAATCAGCGACTGCTTCTTGCGGAGAATCGGATCTTCAAACGCCACTTCATACATCTTGTCGCGATCCATGCCGAAGGATTGCAGCACAATTTCAAAAAAATCACTGTGGATATTTTCCATGAAGAGTTGTGTACTGAAACTCATTTTTGCGTGGGGATCGGTAAGCAGCGGGAAAAAGGTGTTCACCAACACGTTTTGCACCAGCAGTTCGGAAGAGCAAAAATATCCCACGGCAGTATCGAACAGATCTTTTTCATTCTCTGAAAGAGATTGGTAATCGAGAGCATCCTGCTGGATGTTCAGCTCTTCGGGAAACCAGATCGCTTTTTTCTGTTTTTCGTACAGCTCTTTGAAAATCGGGTAGGATGGATCTTCCGTGAGCTTGATGTTCTCTCGCACAGAGGTTTTGCCGGTTAATTTCATAAGTCTTCGTCTATTTTAATCAATTAGGCGGGCGCTAAAATAGAACAGGAGAAAAGTTAATCCGGGCGGGCTGATTCTACGAATACGGATACAGGACAGCCACAAAACGGGTTCATGATCTTTTCAACTGCACCTTAACTCCCGAAGGTTTGTTTACTTGATCTAAGGCAGGTCTCCTGGCTCATTGGAATCTTCGGTCCGCCTTCCCGCTTATTTTTGGGCTTAAGCAGTGGCACCGGGCCGAAGTCGTCAATTTACAGTTGCGGGTACAGCTCCCGTTTTTCACGGGATTCCCTTTTCATTCCGAAGCCGCACAATTGCCGGCACCGAAACACCTTATCTCACACGTATAACTTGATGAAAATTAAGTCGCTAAACAATCTTACTTTTCCACAAAATGGCGAAGTTGTCCACAATATTCAGGAGAAATAGGAAATTTCAGAGATCGAAAAAGCAGAAACCTACCGTTTGTGTTTCCTGAGATTGGTAAATATCAGTGATTCTCAACCAAGATTTTGCCCCCAGACGCTGACGATGAACCGCATTCATATGCTATGTTTTGGCCCTCGTGATGTAACTATGTTATAAGTGATAGCCATTATTCGGACAAATTTAATCAATCACCAAAATGATGAGGAAATTGAACGGTCTCATAGCCCTGGCGTTCATTTTTGTGATAAGCGCTCTTGTTCTTTCCTCGTGTTATACACAGGTGAAACCCTCGGTTTCCAAATTTAGTAATCCTGCCTATCCTCCACTGCCAGACCGTATTTTGCAGCTTGCCCCTGAGAACTCCGACCTTATCCAACTTGGAATAGAAAAAGAAAAAACTTTGAAAGATATTGCAATGAGGCTGGAATGGGAGGGATTTTCCATCTGCCATATCGATGAGGAGATTCAGACACTTGCCGCTCAGCAGCGATTCAGGAATGAACGGTTTACGCTGCAAATCAACCTTATTAAGTCAGGTGATATTTTAGAAGGCATTATCATCTGGAGTCCCCCACGGTCATTTCCACATCCTATGTCACCCAGAAAAAGTAACCCACAACGCTGGCACAAAGCTTATCGTGATAGAAATCTCTCGTCAAAGAATGCCAAAGCATTTGCAATTGGAACCTTTCACCTGCTGCACATTCCGCATCATTCCCTTACATTTGAATCAGGATATCAGCTAAACGTTGGCACCGCTGGTTTTTGCAGGTAATGCAAGATCATCGTTTATTACACAGATCAAGCTTTATCTATTCTTGCATCGCTTTCTTATATTTGGACGAAACAAATCGTTACGCGATCGATAAACCCATATCAGCTTATTTACCTAACTGAGATCGACCGGAACGGACAGAACATTTTTAGCCATATTTCATGTACCAGCAATTTCATATCAACATCCAGTATAAATCACGCGAACGCCGAATTCTGAATGCCGTGCTTGCGCTGGCTACAGGTGTACTGACGCTCATCTATCCCAGCTTTCTCTACCTGATTGCCGGCGGATACCTGATTGCTCTCGGTTTGATGTTTCTCTATTTTAAAATTCCTGCTATTATCGCCGCTTTCCCCATTCTTTTCGGTGCACTGATTTTTGCCATGCCCGACCTGATTCCGATCTCATTTGCCGCATTTCTCGGGCTTTTTGGCTTGCTGCTGCTGCTGAGTTTCGGATTTATGTTTATGGGGGTTCTTACCCTCATTTTAGCAGCGCTGATCTTGTCAAATCCTGATTCTGTCGCTTATTTAATTGCCGCATTTCTCCTGCTCTACGGTTTTTCAAACCTGATCAAGCTTTTCCAAAAAAAGAGCGGCGGCGGGCAAAATCCAAACAAGGGACCTGAACCCTTAAAACCCAGGGACAGGGAAGAAATTGTGATCGATGATTAATGTCGCCTTTTTGGTAAGCTATTCAGATTGTGTCAGCGGATGAGTCATCCATAAATCATTATTGATCCAGCGTGACTCGAATTTTTGAAGAACTCATCTGATGACGGTACGACATTTTATCGATCGCGCTACGCCAATGTCATGTAATTGATGTAGTTACGGATATGTTGGATGAGAATCTTCACCAGAGAAATTCGCTTCATCTGGTGAATTGTCCGGCCTTCACATTATTCATTGTATACCAGTATAAATTAACCTTTAGCCCTCTACACTCATCCGATGACGAGAAGTCATCGGATGAGGATATTTTTAAGCCCATAAATCAGCATTGAGATGACACTAATCTGAAACGTTTGCTCAGTTCAAATCATCCAGCAGCTCACGGGCCTCTTCCAGCTTACGGGGATCATCCATCGTCCGGGGCTCCATCTCAATAATTTTTTCGAGAACCTCTTTGGCTTTCTCATCCTCTCCCACTTCCAGGTAATATCGGGCGAGATCGAGACGAATGAGGATATGGTTATCATCAAGGTCAACAGCTTTCAAAAGATACTCCTCTGCTTTCTCATTACTTGCATCCGGTATCCCTCCGGATATAAATCTCGCAGCGATTCGTTCTGTCCGGCCGACATTTGCCACATCCCGGTGCCAGACACCCCAAAAGTGCCACACAGGAGCATAATCCGGTATTAACTCGGCAGCTTTTTCGATCACATCCCGAATTTCATGTGCTGTGCGGATCCGGTCACGGTTTCCCATAACATCGGTCATCCGCCCTTTTGCTACCGCATAGGCATAATGGGAAAAACCTTCATCCGGATGATGTTCAACTGCTTTTTCCGCAAGTTCCAGTGCCTTGTTATACTTTTGTTCCTGTTCTGACTCATCTTCCAGTCGAAATCCTGCTCTCGCATAGAGAAGACTGGCATTCCAGAGCGCATCAAAGTTTTCAGGATCCTGCTCCAGTACTCTTTCATACAATTCGAGAGCTTCAGGCTCATTACCGCTGTCAAACTTCTCTTTTGCCTCTTCATTCCACTCTTCTACAGAACTACTTTGTGCAATGGCTGCGGAATGGATCACAAAAAGAAGACACACCAAACAGTAAAATATCTGTTGAATTTTCATGGGATGGAACCTTGATTTTTAATTTAACGGCAGTTGACATCAGCCTCATTCTGTTGACATAACAGAATATACGCCAAATCCGTTGATCTTTATCGTAGGGTATGAACGTTTAACTCACAAATGCCAGCTATCCGGATTGATACGGAGGTTGCGCAATACGCCGAAATTCTCTTATTTCCATCAGAAACTCAATCGCTGGAATTTCGATTTCACTCAATCTTCTTGTCTTGCCATCAAGTATAGTTGCTGCACTTTCACTCCTTCTTTTTTTCATCGGATACCGATACTATTCGCGGTTTTTGGCAGAGAAAATCTATCAGCTCGACCCTGACTACATGACTCCGGCTCACCGGTTTAATGATGGTGTTGACTATGTTCCGGCCAATAAATTTGTGCTGCTGGGGCACCATTTCACATCCATTGCGGGTGCGGCTCCCATTGTAGGGCCGGCCATCGCGGTTTACTGGGGCTGGCTGCCGGCGATGCTCTGGGTGGTATTCGGAACCCTCTTTGCCGCCGGCGTGCACGATTTCGGAACGATGGTACTTTCGGTCAGGAACAGGGGCCAATCCGTTGGGATTTTGGCGGATAAGCTGGTGGGGCACCGCGCTAAGCTGCTCTTTCTCTTTATCATTCTGATCCTGGTGTTGATGGTAAACGCCGTGTTTGCCTGGGTGATCTCCAGCCTCTTTATCAGTTTTCCATCGAGTGTGCTCTCCATTTTCATTCAGATTCCTCTTGCTATCTGGATCGGTTTCCGGGCCTACCGAAAAACCGGCAGCATGGTGATACCCTCAGTCATCGTTCTGGTTGTGATGTACGCCACTGCCGTTATCGCCAGCTACGTGCCGCTGCTGCAGATCGACCTGGTCAGCTATTTTGGCGGCGAGGAAGCAACGTCATGGTTTGGTTTGTCGGCCACCGAGTGGGCTTTTCTTACCTGGATCATCATCCTGATGACCTATGTCTATTTTGCCTCCACACTGCCGGTATGGATGCTGCTGCAGCCGCGCGATCTGATCAACGCGTACCAGCTTATTTTTGGCCTGGTTATTCTATACCTGGCGTTGTTCATCACCAGCCCCGAAATTACGGCCCCCGCCACAAATCCCAACACCGGTGATGTGAGCTGGTTTCCACTGCTCTTTATTACCATCGCCTGCGGGGCGATATCCGGGTTTCACGGACTGGTCTCCTCAGGTACTACGGCCAAACAGCTCGACAAAGAGACTGATGCACGATTCGTTGGATACCTGGGAGCCATCGGGGAAGGATCGCTGGCGCTGATCACCATTGTGGCGATCGTCACCTATTTTAATACCACCGGTGAGTTCCTGGAACACTATCACTCCTTTGAAGCTGCCGGGGCAACCGGACTCGCCATTTTTGTTGAAGGCGCCGCGTACCTCGCAACAGGGTTGATGATTCCGCTCCAGGCTGCAGAAACGATTATTGCCGTGATCGTCATCAGTTTTGCCGCCACCACGCTCGATACCTCCGTTCGCCTGATGCGCTACATTATCAACGAACTGGGAGAGGAGTACTCCATCAAACCGCTGAAGCAGATGCATCCATCCACCATGATAGCGGTTGGTTTGAGTGCGGCTCTTGTTTTGCTGCCTGAGGGACCCCGCGGGCTTGGCTCGGGGGGATATCTCCTTTGGCCGCTTTTCGGCACTTCCAACCAGCTATTGGCGGGAATCAGTTTGTTGCTTGTCACCATCTGGCTGAAAAGAAAAGGGCGCAGCATCATATACACGCTGATCCCGATGCTCTTTGTGCTGTTTATGACCCTATGGGCGATGACCGAGCAGGTGGTGTTTCAGTGGTCGGGCTACGGAGAGGCGGACGCCAACCTGCTGCTCTTCAGCTTCGGGGCGCTTATTCTTGGATTTACAATCTGGATCTTTTTGGAGGCGATAAACTTATTCAGAAAAGAGAGCCAGCAGAACTCATAGCCCACATCTGCTCCCCCGAGCTTGTTTTGATTGCCTACGTCATCAAAACTGTACTTCCCCATCCGTGGAGGGTAGAAATCCCTGACCTACCGGCCACACTTGGTCCCGGTTTTATGGAAATGAGACACCTTCCAAGCGATTTCCGCAGGCAAAGCAGAGGTGGTGCGACCAAGCTTTAACTTGCTTATGATTTTCGAGCACCGTTCGGGAAGCTCGTCAATTACACTTCTCCCCTTCATGCAGCATGCTTTTCCCTGGAGGAACTGGAGGAAGGGGAAAATGAGAGGAGTGCGGCCCCAACTTACTCCTTCACCGCAAACGACACCAGCGTATCCAGGTCTACGATTTCCAGTGTTTTTTCATGAGTCGCTTCCAGTTTTACTTTCGGCGCTTTTCCAGCCCGATACGCCTCCAGCCATCTGGGAGCACATAAACACCAGCGATCACCCGGTTTTAATCCCGGGAAATTCCACTGTGGCTTTGGCGTTGACAGGTCATTACCTTTCGATTTAGAAAATTCCAGAAACTCTTCTGTCATTACCGCACATACGGTATGAATACCGTGATCCTGCGGACCCGTATTGCAGCATCCATCGCGATAAAAACCGGTCATCGGGTCTTCGCTGCAGGCGATCAGTTTGGTGCCAAAAATGTTTTTCTCAGGTTCCATAGGCTATTTCTTAGTCTGTCAATTTCATTATAAAAATTCGAAGAAGTATTTCTTCAAAGATGATCTGTTATACCAACATAATCAATTATCCTTTGGAAGAGTTGCCTGTCGACGTAATTCAGACGAACGTTGTCGCACTACTGACTCGTTACACTATTTCGCAAAGATCCGTAATTCAGAATCAAAGCAATTATTCGTATCTTAACTGTTTAGTCAACACTACATTTATCACTGCATGAGCAACCCCAAAGCGGAACCAGCTGCCCCATCAAAAAACGGAACTCCCGCACAAGAGCGGCCCATTGTTGTAAAAGGAGCACGTGTCCACAATCTCAAAAATATTGATGTTGAGATCCCTCGTAATAAATTAACCGTCATTACCGGCGTATCGGGTTCGGGTAAATCGAGCCTGGCATTTGATACGATCTACGCCGAAGGACAGCGCCGGTACGTGGAGAGCCTTTCGAGCTATGCACGTCAGTTCCTGGAGCGGATGGACAAGCCCGATGTGGACTACATGCACGGCATCTCGCCCGCCATGGCGATTCAACAGAAAACCACTTCCTCCAACCCGCGGTCAACAGTAGGAACCACCACCGAAATTTATGACTACGTCCGACTGCTTTTTGCACGGATCGGCAGAACCATATCCCCAAAATCCGGAAAAGAAGTTCAAAAAGATTCCACAAAAACCATCCTCAAAGAGCTTTATGAGCAGTTTGATGATGGAACGAAATTCTACGTTCTATTTCCGATCGATCTGCGCGAGGGGCGAAAAATAGAGGAACATCTCGCCGTTCTGAAAGAGAAAGGTCTCACGCGGATATTGAATGTGAAAGATGAATCCATGACCGATCTATCGCGTGATGAAGTGGATCCAAAAAGTATCAAACCGAAAACACACCGGGTGCTGATCGACCGGCTTGCGCTTAAGCAGGATGACGGTACCCGCAGCCGGATTGCAGATTCTCTTGAAACGGCCTTTCGTGAAGGAAGCGGGCGATGTTCCGTATTGATTCGCGGCGGAGAGGAACTGCCGTTCAGCGAGCGCTTTGAGCGCGACGGTATGGAGTTCCTGGAACCCTCACCACAGATGTTCTCCTTTAATAATCCATTTGGCGCATGTGATTCATGCGAAGGATTTGGAAAAGTATCCGGGATTGATGAAGACCTGGTGATTCCCGATCACGATAAATCACTACGCAATGGCGCCATCGCCCCGTTTGATTCGCCCAAATTCAGCAGCAACCTGAAGGATCTGATCAAAGTGGCGGCTAAGTACCAGCTGCCGATTGATGTTCCCTATAAAGATCTCGATAAGGAGACGAAGAAAATCATTTGGAACGGGAAAGATCAATACGTTGGAATCCGCGGGTTTTTTGAACAGGTGAAGAGTCAGTTTTATAAAGTTCACATGCGGGTTTTTTACTCACGCTATCGCGGATACAGCCGCTGCCCGGAGTGTGAAGGATATCGTGTGAGGAAAGATGCGCTCTACGTTATTGTAGGCGGACTCCATATCGGGGAAGTTACCGAAATGACGATCGGGCACGCCCGTGAGTTTTTTGATGATCTGAAGATCACCGATTTTGAGCAGGAAGTGGCAGGACAGATTTTATATGAGATCCGCAAGCGGCTGAAATACCTGGATGAAGTCGGGCTGGACTACCTGACGCTCGACCGGCTGACAAATACGCTCAGCGGCGGTGAATCGCAGCGTATCAGCCTGGCGAACTCACTCGGCAGCTCGCTTATCGGAAGTCTCTATGTGCTTGATGAACCGACCATCGGGCTTCATCCACGCGATAACGACCGGCTGATCAACATTCTGAAATCACTTCGTGATATCGGAAACACCGTTTTGGTGGTTGAGCACGATCCCGAGATGATGAAAGCCGCTGACAACATTATTGATATCGGACCATTTGCCGGTTCACACGGTGGCGAAGTTGTGTTTAGCGGATCGTATGAGAATCTATTGAAAGCCAAAACCCTGACCGGCAAATACCTGAGCGGACGGATGGAGATTCCGATTCCTGAGAAGCGCAGAAAAGGAAACGGAAAATCGATCTCTATTACCGGAGCAACCGAACACAACCTGAAGAGTATTGATGTGGATTTCCCGCTCGGGAAACTGATCTGTGTGACGGGTGTTTCAGGATCGGGTAAATCCACCCTGGTGCACGACACACTTTACGCACACATTCAGAAGCAGCTTGGCACATGGAAAGAGAAGGTTGGGCGAAACCGCGGAATTGACGGCGTTCGAAATGTTGAGGCTGTTGAGATGGTGGATCAAAGCCCGATCGGGCGTTCCACGCGTTCCAATCCTGCTACCTATACCAAGGCGTTTGATGGCATCCGTGATCTTTTTTCCAATACACGTCAGTCAAAGATCATGGGCTATACACCCGGTCACTTCTCCTTCAATGTGCCGGGCGGGCGATGTGAAAGCTGCCAGGGCGAGGGCGTTCAGAAAATTGAGATGCAGTTTATGGCTGACATCGAACTGGTGTGCGAGGAGTGCAGCGGCACACGCTTTAGGAAAGATATTCTGCAGGTAAAATACCGCGGACATAACATTCACGATGTGCTGGAGATGAGTGTGAGCGACGCGATTGAGTTTTTTGTGGATGAAACATCCATTATCAGTAAGCTGCAGCCACTTGAGGATGTTGGGCTTGGCTACCTGAAACTGGGTCAGAGTGCCACAACGCTATCCGGCGGGGAGGCACAGCGGGTGAAGCTGGCCAAATTCTTATCCAAAACGAACACCGATCAAACCCTCTACTTTTTTGATGAACCGACCACCGGCCTGCATTTTGAAGATATCTCCAAGCTGCTGAAATCGTTTAACGAACTTGTGAACCAGGGGCATTCGGTGATTATCATCGAACACAACCTGGATGTGATTAAAGCGGCCGACTGGCTGATCGATATCGGTCCTGAAGGCGGGTTCAGAGGCGGGCAGATTGTAGGTACCGGCACGCCTGAAGAGATTGCGGAAATTGAAGAGAGCCATACGGGACGTTTTTTGAGGGATGTTTTGGGTTAGGGGAAGGCAAATGAGAAATAAAACTGTACGGGTGGTGCTCGCAACGGCGCGAAGGCGCAGCTTGTAGATTGATGGATGTGACTTTATCTTCGCCATCGGGCTCGCGGCGGCGCAATGGCGCAGTGTTGGGGTGAGTGGGTATTCAATTCTGTTTTGATTAATGAAAGATTGATGTGCCTTTCATTAAATTACGTTCATTTTAGTACTTTAAATTAATTTGTAACAATCATCTTGCTAAAGCCTCTTGTAGTCAGGAGCATTCTATTAATCCGGCAGTCTTCTGCTCCGGGAGTGATGAACATGTGCCAGGTCGTTATGCCTTTTGGGGTGTTTCGGGTTGATTAAGCGCTTATCTCAAAATCGGTTCGGATTCTGCAAAAAAAGCTAACTGAAAAACCTTATTCAATTTATTATGATGAAAAAACTAACAACTGCTGTCCTATCGATCTTCGTGATCGTTTCATTCGGGCTTACACATCAAGTAAATGCGCAAAGTCCGATTGATTTTGGGGTCAAAGGCGGACTCAATTTTGCAACCTTATCCAGTGATGATGATGTGGACTCAAGGTCCGGATTTCATGCCGGACTCGTCCTGGACTTTTCCCTTCCCATGCTTCCTTTGGGAGTGGAATCGGGCCTTTACTATACGCAGAAAGGTGCGGAGTTTACAGAGGAAGGAATCACAATCACTGGAAAACTCGACTATATCGAAATTCCCGTTCTTGCTAAGATCAGTGTGGGCCCTCCGGGACCATTTAGTCCACATATAGTAGCAGGGCCATATGCTGCCTATAATATTAATTCTGAATTGGAAGCTTCCAGCGGATCCGCATCATTCTCTGAAGATTTTAGTAATGAGACAACCGATCTTGATTTTGGTGGTATCGTAGGAGTAGGTGCTGATTTCAATTTTGGAATCACCAAACTGAATGTATCTGCACGCTACAGTTTTGGGTTTTCAAACATCAACGACACTGAGTTTGAAGTAGACGACGAAAAAAACCGTGTCTTTATGATTTCTGCAGGAATCATGTTTTAAACTTCTCTCATATAAAGTGATAGGTTATTACTGCCGATAATAACCTATCTTTTTTATTGCAGTGCACTTCATTCTAAACCATGATCCCCCGACTCTTATACCTGAACTGGAAACTTTTCCTGGCTCGCTTAACACGGCTTCAGGCGGCGCTTTTTATCGGGTATACCCTTTTCCTGGTTGGCATGTTTATTAATATTCTTGGAACTGCGGTTGTGGTTATTTTTCTCGATTCCACCACCACTCAGCTTGAGATGGATCTCCCATGGCTTACGGCCGAGATGCATCATCTAATCTTACTTACATTTGCCAATGTTTTCTGGCTGATCCATTTTTCGTTCACGAACACCCGCCTCATCAACATCGAAGAGAACAGAAAGCTTCTCGCTTTCGGATATCCGTCCCGAAAACTGGCATGGCACCTCAACCTGATGAGCCTATATCACCCCGTGAATGTCATCTATAATTTCACATGGTTGGTTTTTCTGGGTCTGCAAATCCATTCCGGAATCAATATACCGCTGATGGTGGCCGCACTTCTGCTGAATTATGGTTTAATCTATTCCGTCAAACAACGTTTTCTCAGGCTGATGGAACAGAGGTTTCGGCTGATCATCGGCAGCGGACTGTTCATCTTTTTTGGAGTTATCCTCGCTGTAGCAATCATTTCACGCGATCCCGAAGCAATTCTGGGGCCGCTCGCTATTCAGCTTTCACAGGTGATGAACGTGCTTTATTGGCTCCCTGGCGGAATTCTCTATCAAACCGCAACCTATCCCTTTATTTTCACTGAAGCTGCTGCCATAATGCTTGCTGTTTTGGCTGCAACCTGGGTGATTTTTTTAGATCATTACCGGTTGACTCGCAGCGGTTTACAGAATCCATCGGCCAGAAAGAGCGGAAATCGTCAGTTCAGCTCATTGTGGGCGTTTCTTAAAAGATGGCTCGGTCCCAATGCCGGTAAATATTTATACTACGTGATCATTCACCCCTATAATAAACTTCAACTTGTAGCTATTCTGATCATCCCGCTTGTGTACATTCCGATCCTTCTGTTTATGGATTTTGGTGTGATCACACAGGTTTTGGTTCTCACAATGCTTGCGGCTATTCCGGTTGCGCTGCTTGCCATGGGAATGGCGAACATGTTCGGTTATGAACATCGCGAGATGCTGCTGCACCTTCAGTTTCCCGTTTCGCTGAAGCACCAGCTGCAAGAGCGATTTCTGGGCGTCATCACTCTGCCGATCATTATCTTCTTTGTGATTACGGTACTCGAAATTATCTATCTGCCGCAGCTCGGTACGGTTTACGGCATCTACATCGCCAATACCTTCTTTTTTCTCTGTTTTATGCTCTTTTTTATGTGGAGCTCCTTTTATCAATATCAAACCGCACAATACAGTACATTCAGTTATAAACACCCGATTGTGCCGCAGAAAGTTACATTTACAATTTCGCTGATGATATTTATTCTTGGCTATGCGGTTTTTATCCCGCTAGGAGACTGGCAAATTCACAGACTCTGGTTTATGGGTGCATTGATAGGAATTATCTGCGTATACCTGATGGCAAATATCGAACTGCTGGCCAACGCTTTTCGAAAAAAGATTCTGCTTCAACTTTGGAATGATTTTTAACCCGGCCGATGACCTATGCAAAACCGATCTTCAGATACCCGACATGCACTCCGCGTTACCGACCTCCGGAAAAGCTATGAAGGCGAACCGGTACTCCAGAACCTGAACCTTGATGTTCCGGCCGGTACCATCTTCGGGTTGATTGGTCCGAATGGCGCTGGAAAAAGCACCTTTATTGGTCTTTTAACCGGGCTTTTAGAACGAGATTCCGGAGATATTTTCATCAATGACCGTGAACTGACCCTAGACAACGAACTGGAAATTAAAAATGAGATCGCGTCTGTCCTTCAGCCGCCGCTCTTATTTGAAAATTTCACCAGTTACGAGTTTACCACCTATGTTTGTGAGATGTATGGAACGTCCGGGCCGGATCTTAATGATAAGATCAAATCGCTGTTTACCTATTTTGAGATCGAGGAATATCTCTATGTAAAAGTACGTCAGCTCTCCTCCGGAAGCCGAAAAAAACTGGCGTTCTGCACCGCCATTTTAACCGAACCGAAACTGCTTTTTCTGGATGAACCATTTGAAAGCGTGGATGTGATATCCATCGGTCGAATGAAAACCGTAATTCGAAAACTTAAGGATAAAGGGACCACCATTTTCATTACCAGCCACATCCTTGAGGTTGTCGAAAATTTGTGTGATGATATCGCCATACTGCACCAGGGAAAAATCCTCGCCTACCTCGACGCCAAATCACGACACGAACTTCAAAAAGACTCCAACCTTAACGAAATCTTCGAAAACTATATCGACATACACGATAAAGGAGATGAGTTGTTGAATTGGTTTTAGATAAGTCTCAGTTAGCTTTCCCGTTCGGTGAACCACGTACCGCGGTTCGCTGAACCGCTACTCAAATTTCAGCAAAAAGAGCAGAGTTAACTTAAGCCAAAACACCTTTTCCAGCCAACATCTTAAATCCATGTTGAAGGCATCCAAAAACCAGATGAATTCGTTGGTAGCAAAATTATGTATGAGTAAGTCTGTCTCCATTGCCAACTTTCAACCCTTCCGGTTCGGCGAACAGGCGTACGTACCGCGGTTCGCTGAACCGCTACTCACATTTTAGCAGAAAGAACAGAGTAACTTAAGCCAAAACACCTTTTCCACCCTACATCTCAATCCATTTTACAGGCATCCAAAAACCAGATGAGTTCGCTGGTGGCACGACGTTGAGTGAGTAAACTTGTCTCCATTGCCAGCCTTCAGCCATTCCCGGTTCGGCGAACCGGCGTATGTACCGCGGTTCGCTGAACCGCTACACAGATTTTAGCAGAAAGAGCAGAGTAACTTAAGCCAAAACACCTTTTCCACCCTACATCTCAATCCATTTTACAGGCATCCAAAAACCAGATGAGTTCGCTGGTGGCACGACTTTGAGTGAGTAAACTTGTCTCCATTGCCAGCCTTCAGCCATTCCCGGTTCGGCGAACCGGGGTACAAACGCTATTTGTATTGATTTAGGATCTCTTTGAGGCGTTCCCAGGATTTGTCTCTCGCTTCTTTGTTTTCGGGGGAAGCATCGGGGCTGTCACCACTGCGCATGTATGCGTGGCCGGCTCCGTCATAAATTTCATAATTGAATATCTTATCGAACTGATCCATCCGCTCTTCAGTTGCAGGGATTGTAGCATTTATCCGCTGATCGTTTTCCCCATAAAAGCCATAAATCGGAGCGTTGATATATTGATATACCTCTTCTTCATCCGGTGCGCTTCCGTAAAAAACGAGTGAAGCCTCAATGCCCTCGGTGTAGGTTGCAAAACGGAATGTTTGAGAACCGCCCCAGCAAAATCCGGCAACAATAACCTTCCCATTTGATGAGCTTAACATACCTGAGTAGTTCTGAACAGCAATCAGATCATTGATAATCTGATCAGGATCCAGCCGGTAGAGTGCATCACGGGCAGCATCTGAGTTTTCAAAATCGGAAGTGCGCGCATGATCCTCATCAAAACCTGAAAGCAGGTCCGGTGCGATAGCGATATATCCCGCTTCGGCTATTTGATCTGAAAAACTCCTCACCCAGTCCGTCAGTCCGCGGTTTTCGTGGATAACAATCACAACGGGTACATTTTCCGATACTTCCGGATAGGCTACAAAATTGTAGAGCGTGCGATCATTTATTCCCAGCTCAATCCACTCGTGATGACGGGGCGAGTTTTCGAGCTGCTGCACGGCAAAATCCTGGGCTAATGCTGTTTGAAACAGAAACAGGAAGCAGATTAAAACAGGGATGGTTTTCATATCAGAACTTTATTTTTTTATTCATGTCCCCAGGGCGCCGGCGGATTTTCTTCAAGAGGTTCAGTCAGGTCAAAATCTACGCGCCAGCTCCAGGTTGTATCGCGAATGGTGCCGTATGTGTAGCGCACTCCCGGCACGATTTCAATCCGCCAGCCGCGGAAATGCCCCATCTCTTCGCTTCTCTCGACCGACTGAAACTCCTGTCTCATCGCCGTTCCATCGCCAACAGAGTGGCCGCCGTACATCGTCAGGTCATCTTCGGTACCGTCCGGTTTTCGATGGTCGTGACGAATCTCAAGGCCGTCATCATGTCTCGTGTAAATCCATGTTCTGGACCGGTCCCAGTCGTTTTCATCTTCGAGCTCAATATGGAACGGGAGTTTTAGCTGATTTTCATCACATTCGCGGAAATGGACGATCAGCATTTCTGTTCCGGTCAGCATTTCATCGCCTTCCGGTTCTAGGGTCAATCCACCCGGATAGGCGTTGCCGCACTGTTCTGCCAGCTGATCAAAAAACAGATCGTAGGGTTTCGGTTCCGAATTGCACGCGGCAATAAATAATATCATCGAAAAAAGTAGAAAGGATCTATTCATACGTTTCAGAAGCTGTGTTAATTTTTTCCTGAACTAAAGTATCATAAAGAAACTCAATAATAAAACGATATTACGATAGCCCAGATATTGAAGAGTGATCGCAGATTATGCGGATGAATCAGCTGAGTTTCGCAGAGGGAAGATTCAGCATCAGCGAAAATCTGCGTGAATAACTGTAAGGTATTTATCTTTTTCAGATCGTATAAGTAAAACACCTATATATCAAAAAGAGAGGATACTATGCATGAAAATGATTTGAGCTACAGAATTCGAGGAGCTGCATTTACTGTTCACACCGAATTGGGTCCGGGGCTATTTGAATCTGTTTACGAAGTTGCGTTAGCGCATGAGTTACAAAAAGACGGATTGGATGTAAAAAGGCAGCTGGGCATTCCCGTACATTATGATGGTTTAAGGATGGATCAGGGATACCGCGCGGATCTTCTTGTGGTCGGAAAAGTAATCGTTGAAATAAAATCTGTAGAAACGTTACAGGATGTACATTACAAGCAGTTGCTCACCTATATTCGACTGGCCGATATACGTTTAGGTTTGCTGATGAACTTCAACTCTGTATCTCTTAAGGATTCCATTACCAGGATTGTAAATGACCTTTAAGGATAACTCGCAGATTACACAGATGAAACGCTGAGTTTCGCTAAGGGTAATCTCAACTCTGCGAAACTCAGCGGCATACTCGGCGAAAATCTGCGTGGTAACCAGCGTCAATCCAGGTGATCGGGAATATTATAATCCACTCCGTCTTCCCGGTAATCCAGCAGGTGTTCGGCAAAATAATCCCAGAGCATCCGTTCGAAGTAGCTGGAGTAACGGCCGAACCCATGGCGTGCTTCAGGGAAAATCATCATATCAAACCGCTTGCCTGCGCGAATCAGAGCATCTGCCATTCGATAGGTGTGAGCGGGGTGAACATTGTTGTCCATCTCCCCGTGAACCAGAAGCAATCTCCCCTGCAGATTATCAGCCAGTTCCTGGTTTGCAGGAATACGCGAACTGAACGTGGTTTTTTCCTCTTTCACCTCTTCACCATCCTCATTTTCCACGGTTACAGAGTCTGTCGATGCGGTTACGCCGTGATGAAATTCACTCCACCAGATGTTATAAACGTTATTGTCGTGATTTCCGGCAGATGAAACCGCTACTTTAAAAAATTCGGGGTAGGTCAGCAGTGCGGCCGTGCTCATAAATCCACCGCCGGAATGACCGTAAATTCCTACGCGGCTGAGGTCGATATAGTCACGGCGGGCACCGAGCTGTTCAATTCCGTAGCGGTTATCTGCCAGCGCGTAATCCCGCAGATTATCGTAACCATAGCTGTGATACCATTTTTCCCGCAACGGGCTTCCTCCACGGTTCCCCATCGCGATCACCACAAATCCAACTTGCGAAAGTGAGTGAGCTCTTGCTGCCGTTCCGCCTACCGAAAACCCTCTCGGATAGGGCTCAACCTGCGGACCCGGATAGACGTACGAAATGATCGGGTACGATTTAGAAGAATCAAAATCAGCCGGTTTCCACATCACACCGAACAGATCTGTGGTGCCATCTGCAGCTTTCACACTGAACTCTTCCGGCAGAGTGTAGCCGACCTCATACATTTTGGTGAGGTCCACCTCTTCAAGATCCATTATCGTCCGGCCCTGATTATCTCTCAACACAGCTTTTGTCGGCAGATCGGGACGTGAAAAGTTCTGCACAAAGTAATCCCGGGAATCACTCATACTCACGGAATGGTTTCCGTTTTCGGATGTGATGAGTTCCTGGCCTGATCCGTCAAATTCAACCTTGTAATAATGAGCATGGAACGGATTTCGATCTTCTTCCAGACCAAACCCTTCAAAATAGATGGTGCTCGCGGCCGTATCGATGGCAGCCACATCAGCTACCATAAAGTGTCCGTCCGTAATTCGGTTCACCAGGTTGCCTTCGCTGTCGTATCGATAAAGCTGTCCCCAGCCGGTGCGTTCGCTCCACCAGATGTACTCCTCGCCGTTGTTAATGACCCCAAGATAGGAGTTCATCACATTAAAATAGGGTTCACTTTTTTCCGACCATAACACTTCCGTTTCACCCGTTGTGGTATTGGCTTTTACGACGTCAATTTCATCCCACGTTCGGTTTCGCCGTAAAATCCACAGATAGTCCGATTCATCCGATGTATAAACTCCGCCGCCGCTGACGTAAACTCCGCCAAGGGACTGATCGGGCCATTTATCGGTATCGAGCCGGATTCCTTCGTGGGTTTCCATATCAAACACCATAATTTCATCCTGGTAATGATTTTCCTCACCCGGCAGATTGTATTTGTAGGTCTCCAGTTCCGGACGCTGCGCGATGGTGTTTATCACCCAAAGTTCATCCACATCGCGCCAGTCCTGACGCTTTACATACAGTTTTTGAGAATCTTCAAACCAGCTGGCACGGGATCGCAGTCTTTCTGTGGATGTTGTATCGCCGTGATCGGCCTGGTAGCTGTACCAGCGTTCCCCGTCGTTCGTCAGGCGGATTTCCGTACTATCCGGGTCATCGGCCTGCATCACATAGAGATCGTGCTCACGGGAAAATGCGATCCAGGTACTGTCGGGCGAGAAACTTTGCCAGCTCTCACTTTCATCCGGTTTCAGCGAATCACCCCGAACCAGCTCATCCCGGTCGATGTGATATTTGAATTCCAGGCTATCGATATGAAAGGTGAAAAAACCGCGATCGGTATCGTAATCAAATTCTTTGAGATCGAGGTCTTTTGCATTGAATCCCCGGCTGAACTCTTCAGAAAGCTGAGCGGCCATTTCATCCCGATCGAAAAGCGGGCGCCGGGTTTGGTTTCCTGCATCCACAAACTCCCATCGTTTCCCGTTTGTATCTTCCCATTCGTACCAGAAACGGTCTTCATCTTCAATCCAACGGGTACGCAAAAAAGTGTTGCCCGTCATTTTTTGCATTTGTTGAGAAGTAAACTGCTCGGCGAGTTCAAAGTTGGCGTCCTGGGCAATTGTATCAGATGAGAAGAGTGCAAATGTGATAAAAAGGGAGATTGAAATCGAAAGAGAGTAGCGTAAGATCATAAGACTGCGTAGTTACTTGTTTTAATAATCAGGATAATATCATAAAACATACGCACGGATGCACGGGCCTTTACAATATTTATCTCTCTCATAAAAAAACCGCCCTCATGTTAAAGGGCGGCTTTAAATAACGCGGTAATAAATAGTGACTACGTTTTATTAATCATCATCCTCAGGTTCTTCTTTTTCAATTGTGAGACTCAGATCTTTCAGATTGACTGCAGCTCTAAGCTCATTCCCATCCTGCAGCTCCAGTATGGTTGAGACGCTTTCACCATTTCCAATGTTTGACGCCAAAATTTGAACCTCCACAGTACCGCTGCTACTATTTGCAGGGATCACTACTTCATTATTTGAATTGAGGATTTCAAAATGCTGACCTTCTTCGGCATCTCCATCTTCAGAAACTGCAACACCAACTATACGGTCTGAACCGGTTTGTGCACCAATAAGCTGCACCTCCAGAGTTATCGTTACATTTTCTGACTGATCTGCTTCCAGCGTTGCCGTATAGGAAAGGGAGCTTGAGGATCGGTCTGGCGGAGCCCATTCTACCTGATTTACATCATCGAGATGAAATTGAGATGCGTGATCTTCAAAACAACCCCACAACAACAATGGAAGTGCGAGCAATATGAAAAGTTTGGAAATTGTTTGATATTTCATAGCTATTGTCAGTTTTAATTTTTTGATAATCTTGATTGAATTAATATCCGGGGTTCTGATCCAGATTAGGGTTATTATCTACCTCGGATTGGGAGATAATAGACAATAACCTGTAATCAGTATAGGGCACAGTTGTCGCACCCGCCTGTTTTGGAATATCCATCCCTCGACGCTTCAGATCAAACCATCTGTGACCTTCGAAATGAAGCTCACGACGTCTTTCAACCATGATCTCTTCAATGATCTCATCCTTGTCCGCAGACACAAATGGCGAGAGTCCCCGTGCTGTCTGAAGCTCTTCAAGATTGGAAAGAGCATCAGATAACTGATCGAGCTCGGCATGAGCTTCTGCCTTAATCAGATAGAGTTCGGGTAATCGGATAATCGGCACATTGTCATCAAACGGACCTGTAGAACATGCCCATTTCAAGGTATAAGGAAACCCATCCGAATGAACCGCAAAAAGATTCAACCGATAGTCATCCTCGTCAAATGTTTCCATCAGGTTTTCAGATATAGTAATGTCGAACCAGTGTGTTGGGTTGGTCCACGGACAAAGCCCAACATTTGACCCAAGGCTCTCTTCAACAGGATCTATATTGAGTTCCCAAAGAGATTCCGGGTTTGGAACACTATTGAATGGATTTGATTCGAAATCGGATACATCATCAAGAAGCTGAATACTTGTATTGGCAAGTGCTTCGTCAGCATATTCAATGGCTTCTTGCCAGTTTTCAAGGTAAAGGTGTACTCTTGCCATTAATGCATTTGCAGCAACATAATTGGCAAAATATACTCCCCGATCATCAGAGGATAGCAACTGAATTGCTTCATCAAGATCATCTACTACCTGCTGATATATAACGGTGTTACTTTCACGGCCTCTATAGTCAGCATCGTTCACATCACGAGTTGGTTCTGTGCGAAGAATGGCACTTTGCGTCCATCCATCAACTTCACGCCCAGGCTCATACCCGTACGTTCTTGCAAGGTCAAAGTAAGCAAGACCTCTTTGAAACAGGGCTTCGCCACGTAATCGGTCGCGTGTTGACTGTGGCACGTTTTCAACTTCTGAAGAACCTGCAATAACATAATTGGCCTCATTTATGGTAAGATATGCAGTGTTCCAAAAGGAGATGTGTGATCCCTGACTGTTCACTGCATAATTATCACCGCGACCGGATGTCGTCGGGTGCTGATCGGTATTATCTGCTAAAATATCCGGGGTGAGAACAAGTTCTCTGCCATAACGGAATTCGCTTTGCAATCGGTTGTAAACTGAGGTTAGAATCGCCTCAATTCCCTGGATATTCTCCTGTGCCGTTACCGGATCCACATTGGTGGTTGGACTGGTATCCAATAAACCGTCACAGCTCATAAACAACACCACGCCGAACAAAGCGATAGTAATTTTACTTGCTAATTTATACATAGTATTAAATTTAATTTTTTTAAAAATGATTTCTGAGATGGTTTAGAACCTGATTTCAGCCCCAAATTCTAATGAACGGGGTAATGGATATCGTGTCTGATTATGGGCGAATACCTCAGGATCGAGACCAGGGTAGTTTGTCCATGTAAGCAAGTTTTCCGCTCTCGCAAAAACTGAAAGTGAGCTCAGACTCATCCTTTGAACCAACCCTGCAGGTAAATTGTAGCTTACGTTAATGCTCTTCAACCTTATATATGAACCATCATACAGTCTTCTGTCAGAGAACAAGTTATGCCCTGTTCCTCCCGGGAAAGAAGACAAAGTGTATGGCTTTGGAATATCTGTAATGTCACCAGGTTGTTGCCAACGCCTGAACATATCAGGTGAAAGGTTACGACCTCTATGGGGAGCGAGATGGAAGTTGGAGTACTGTTCATCCAGAATACGGCTTCCGAATTCATACTGGAAGAAAATATCCATAGATACCGGGCCATAAGAAAACTGGTTACTCCAACCGCCATAATAGTCCGGTTCAATACTACCAGCGGTAAAGTAGTCACTGCCGCCAACTGAATAGGTTAGTTCCCCATCCGCGTCATAAAACAAAGCACGCCCATCTGCAGGGTTAACACCGGCATAATTACGTACCCACCACTGATGGCGCTGCTGGCCGACATAAATTCTGGAGGAGGTAATGTTCGGATCACTCATCCATTCCTGGTCTCCTTCAAGTGATAGAACTTCACTTCGGGGAAAAGTAATATTGAAATCGGATGACCATGAAAATTGTCCGTAACTCAGAACTACAGCTCCAAGCTCGATTTCAAGACCTTCGTTTCTTACAGATCCTACGTTTTCAGTGATACTGCTGAAGCCACTATCATTAGGCAGATTTCTGTTTAATAACAGGTTTTCATTATCGGTTCTGTAAGCACCAAAACTACCGTAAACCCGATCTTCAAACAGAGCAAAATCAACTGCGATATCGGTACTTCTTGCTTGCTCCCAGCCCAAATTGGCATTACCCAATTGAGAAGGTCTCAGGCCTGTACTGCCCATATATGTTCCGCCAGAACCAAAAAGCGCGAGGCTGGAAAAATCATCGATACCAGCATTTCCGGTAATTCCATAGCTGACACGAGGTTTCAATTGGTTAACCCAAGCGACATCCTGCAAAAAGCCTTCCCGTGCAGCATCCCACGCGAAAGCCATGGAGTAAAAGAGCCCCCACCGTGTATCAGAACCAAACCGGGAGTGTCCATCATACCTCAGATTAAAGCTGGCAAAATAGCGCTGGTCATAGTTGTACTGAAACCTTGAGAACGCTCCAGCTGTTTTATACTGTGTGGTACGTCCCGCAACAGCGGATGCAACACCAGCCAGATTTAATTGACCTAATAAAGGGTTTGGTATCATTTCACCTGTTGCTGAGTGAAACCGGTAATCGCGCACCCTGTACTCAGTGCCACCTACAACACTTATATTATGTACAGCCTGAAAGCTGGTAATGTAATCAGCAACAATGTTACCGCTGAAATTCTCATTCTCAGTTGTGCGCTCAAAAACAGACCCGCCATAGTTATTGTATCTTGGAATACTTGGATTATTATACCTGCGGTCCCGTGAGAGTCGAATATCGGTGTTAAATTGACCTCTGAAGGCGAGATTTTCATTAACATTGTATGTAGCAGCAAGGTTACCGATTAATTGGAATTCCCGGCCAATTCGTTCTTCTTCTCTAAGTACCTGCAGCATATTGTAGGTAATGGCAGGAATATCCTGATTATAGGTCCCGTCTTCATTGAAGATTGGGGTTGTAGGCCGGGTAGTAACCGCACCATGAAACGGACTATTGATAAAATTACCGCCGGTTTCACTTTGTCCAGTCATTGTTGAACGGGATAGATTAACATTGGAAGTAAAAGATAATCTATCTGATGCGTCGTGATCGATATTGACACGAAGGGTAGTTCGCTCATATGATGAACTTAAAATGGCTCCCTCTACATTATTATATCCACCGGAAACGAAAAAGCGAGTTGTTTCACTGCCACCTGCTGCAGAGAGATTATAGTTTGAATTTGTCCCGGTTCTCGTCATTGCATCAAACCAGTCGTAAGTACCCACTTCATCAGGATGTCCATATGTATTAATGGCACTTTGGCGTGCTGCTTCCGGATCATTTCCAAGATCTAAAGCCCGGTTTACAGCTGCTTCCTGCATAAATTCAACAAATTGAGGACCGGTCATGAGATCATATGTACTATTTAACTCTTGGGTGCCAAATCTTACATTTGCCGTGAACTGAGTAGCCCCCTGCTGTCCTCTTCTTGTGGTAATAAGAACTACACCATTGGCACCCTGAGCACCATATATAGCAGTTGCTTCAGCATCACGAAGAACATCGATAGATTCTATATCAGAGGGATTTAATCCTGACAATAATGCTGTATTGGTAGTGGCAATGTTAGAGCGAAAATAATCTTCGAGCGGAACGCCATCTACTATATAAAGAGGTGTATTACTGGAGTTGATCGAACCTGTACCGCGGATCAAAATTTCTGCCTGAGATCCGGGAGCACCACTCGAACCAACAAATTGCAACCCCGCTGAGCGTCCCTGAAGGGCTTGATCAGGTGTTTGAATAGCACGAGAAGTAATTTGATCAGCCCTGACCGAACTTATTGCACCGGTAACTTCGCGTCTTTGACGAATTCCATACCCGGTTACAACGAGTTCATCAAGCCCAATCTCTTCGGGTGATAGCTGGAGATCCAGCTGCAGCATTTCTCCGGAAGATACTGAAATTGACTGCTGGAGTTGATTATACCCGATAAAAGAAACTTGTATCGTGTAATCTCCGGGGTCTATTCCGGTAAGTTCGAATTCTCCATCGACATTTGTATTCGTACCCTGTTCGGTTTCCAGGATAAAAATTGTCGCTCCCACAAGGGATTCATTTGTGATTTCGTCCGATACCGTTCCCTGCAACCCGGTTTGTGCAGAAACTGCCAATGGGATTGACATGCAGAGTGCAATAAAAAGTGAGCAGAACCATCCTACTCTCGGTTTTTTAAATGTTGTATCTCTATTTATCATAGTTATCTACATTTAGTTGATTAGGTGAGGTTTTAATTCTGATTGAGCAATTGTGATTGTATTTATGAAAAGCGATAGCTTTACCACTTCGGTCAATGTAAGACAATTAAACTATTTGATCCAAGCTTAATTATTTGATTATTTTTGTAGGAGTAATGTCATATTAATTTCAAAAAATAAAGCTATTATTACGCTGATAGTTAAATTTTTAACAAATGAAAAGCTATGTATTCATTAAATTTTATTTGAGTTTGAACAACACGTATCGCCCCCTTTACCGTATAAAAGATCAACCATTAATTGGAAAATTAACTTCCAGAATACTTGTACGACTATATAGTTTAGAAGCTCAAAAATACGCCTCAACTAATTTAAACGAGCCTCGTGAAAACTATTAGAATAAAGTTATTCCAAAAGAACCTGGCATTTAGCTCACTTTCCAAATCAGGTTGGGTATCTTCTACAAGTCACATAATTACGCCTACATGTTTAAACTGGAAAAATCTGAATTTCAAATAATGGTTATGCTTGTAAGTGAAAGAAAAAGTGACCCAGATCGAATAGAGATTTCAAACCCTTTAATTAACGCAGAAATATGGATGAAATAGTTATATATAACTGATGAATTCTCAGGTAAAACATCAGTCATGCCTGATGGATATCTGGCTCAAAAAAATATTCTTAAACTAAAAATACCATTTATGAAAAAGTTGATACTGTTCGCAGTACTTTTTGCCATTCCATTTACTGCTTTATCTTTGCAAATGGAAACAAAAACGGATGACTATCGGGTAGCGGTTGTCCGCTTTTCTCATGAAACCTGCACCTTCTGTCCCGGGGGAGATCCGGGCATTGAAGACTGGACCCATCGCGGAGAGCCGGCCGTTGGGGAAGAGGTATTCGGTATGAGTGGATATATGCGCGGATTTGTTTCCCAGTCTGAAGAATTTGGGGATATCAACCTGATTGGCCTTTCAACCCCAAGAGGTGTTTTTGGCGGAACGTCCAGAAGCTGGAACCAGGAAGAGGCGTTCGACCACTTTGTAAATCTCATGCTGGAAGACCTGAAAGAAGCGATGCCGGTGGATGGGGTTTACCTGTCACTTCACGGAGCCATGGCTGTAAGAAATATCGAACGTCCCGAGGCAGAAATTGCGAAACGGTTTCGAGAGGTAGTTGGCCCCGATGTACCGATTGTAGGAACATTTGATCTGCACGGAAATGAAGATGAAGAATTCCTTAAGTGGGCAGACGGTGCTTTTGTGACCAAGCGCTTTCCGCACTATGATGCCTTTCGCCAGGGCCAAAGAGCTTCCCGCTATCTTCGAAGTGTAATGAGAGGCACCTATGAGCCAACAACAGCATCACGCCGCCCGCCAATTCTGACAGCAACCGTACTGCAATGGACGGGTCAGTCGCCGATTATGGATGTAATGGAACGTGCCCGCCGCTGGGAAGATCGCGAGCCGGGTGCATATGTAAATGTATTTTTAGGGTTCCCATGGTCGGATGCACCAACAGTTGGGACCAGTATCCATGTGATGACTAACAACGACCAGGAACTGGCCGATGAGATCGCCACCGATATGGCAGAGTTTATCTGGCGGGTTCGCAGCGACTGGGCTCATGGAGAATATCCCATGCCTGAAGAAGCTGTTCGGCTAACCCGTCAAGCCATTGCTGCAGGAGAAACACCTGTAGTATTGGCCGACTATTGGGATCGGCCCGGGGATGCTACCTGGACTCTTCAGGAATTGATTAACCAGAGCGTGAGTAATGTTCTTATATCTGCCCTGACAGATCAGCCCGCACTCGATTATATCTGGGAAGAAGACCTTCAGCCGGGCGATGCGTTCGACCGTGAAGTTGGGGGGTACACCGGGGAGCAGGCAGGCTCACCCGTTCGCATTCAGGGTGAACTTGTCTGGAGGGGTTCCCGGTGGGGATATGACCGGACAGCTGCCATTTCATTCGGTGATGGAAATATGCTTCTTCTTGCCCCAGGTTATCAGCAAAACAGCACACTCGCCAGTTCAAGGGTGGGCCCTGTTGATCCGTACGATTACGATGTGTATGTACTCAAAACGAGGGTGCATTTCCGCAGAGGGTATGATGAAACCGGGTATGCAAAAACCATCCACATCGTGGATGCACCGGGCGATTGGTTCGGAACCATCCGGCTGGAGGCTCTCGACTATCAAAATGTAAATATCGAGGAATTTTATCCCTTTGGAAATCCTGAATACGATCCTGCTGAAAAGTAAAATTTAAAGTCCCCCTTTGAAGGGGGAGAGTGAACGAAGTGAGCAGGGGGATGACGGTGATGAGTGTTGTTTTGATTCAAATAAATTATTTAAGCATGAAATACACTTCTTTTCATCCCCCATTGCCCCCTTCGAAGGGGGACACTCCTTAAATCAGCTCTTAACTCGAACTCACGTTATTTAACCATTACACTCAAACTCTTATGAAAACCCAAACATCTCTTTTAAGTAGTGCCATTTTTGCTGCCATTTTATTCGTCTCATGCACATCAACAGAAACATCAGAAATGGCTTTCCCGGGGTCAGAATGGGAATGGATGTCTGATGTAACAGAATATGGCTGGTCGGAAGAAGGTTTACAGGCCGCCCGCGATTTGACCGACGAGCTTCATACATCGGCCGTAATGATAGTCCACAAAGGCAAAGTTGTGGATGCCTGGGGTGATCTTGACTACAAACATCGATGCCATTCCATCCGTAAAAGTTTCCTGAGTGCTCTCTATGGTATACATATTGAAAACGGAACTATAAGCAGGGATGCGACTATTGAAGATCTGGGTATTGATGACAATGAAGGCTTGTCCGATCTTGAAAAGCAGGCAACTGTTCAGATGATACTGCAGGCCCGTTCAGGAGTCTACCATCCTGCACTTTTTGAAACGGCAGCAATGACTGCGGCCAAACCAGATCGCCATTCTGCTGCGCCTGGTGAGCAGTATCACTACAACAACTGGGATTTTAATGTCGCGGGGACTATTTATGAGCAGGAAACAGGTGAAGCAATTCACCAGTCATTTATGGATCGTATAGCAATGCCAATTGGAATGCAGGACTATGCCCCTGAAGATGGGCGCTATGTAACTGGTGAGGAATCTCGGCATGCAGCCTATCCGTTTGTGATGAGCACACGAGATATGGCACGTTTTGGCCACCTTTTTTTAAATTATGGTTTATGGGATGGAGAATATGTTTTACCGGAGGGCTGGGTTGAAGAAAGCACTGCTGTGCACTCTGCCCTGGAAGAAGAACGGACCGATCGAGGAGGCTACGGCTACATGTGGTGGGTTGAAGTAGATGGCCGGCATTTTGGCAGTGTGGATCGGGTACCGGAAGGAACCTACACCGGGCGAGGTGCCAGAGGGCATGTACTTGCAGTAGTACCAAAACTTGACCTTGTTTTCGTTCACAGAACCAATACGGCAGTTTCAGGTCAGCGAACTACCTATGATGACATCGGCAGGGTTTTTGAACTTGTTGTTGATGCCCTCGAAACATCCAATTAAACCGAATTACTAAATATATGTATAAGCTTTCAACAATCACTTCCTTCCTGATTTTCCTCTTTATATCAATGAGTGTACATCAGAGCTTTTCCCAGAACCTGGTGATTGCAGGAGGAGGAGGCCTTTCTGATGAAATTCGTCTCCATCTCCTGTCCCTTAGTGAAAAGGAACAGCCAAATGTACTGATTATTCCACATGCCACTGCTGAGGACAACTGGACTGCCCGCGGTGAACAGCAAACGGAAGTGTTCAACACATTAGGAGCTGAACATGTTTCGGTTTTGGAGCTGGATAACCGGGAAGAAGCGATAAGGCTGATTGAAAGGAGTGACGTGATCTGGATGCCGGGCGGAAGCCAGCAGCGGCTGATGAACGCATTGGTTGAAGCCGGTGTGGCCGATGCCGTGAGGCAGCATGTGGCATCGGGGATCCCAACGGGAGGAACCAGTGCCGGTGCGGCAATAATGAGTAAAACGATGATCGCCAACAGCGAGCGTGATGAGGAGACAGGGGCTCTCTTGCCAGTGATGTCGGAAGGGCTGGGATTTTGGGAAGAGGTGATCATCGATCAGCACTTTTCAGAACGAAACCGTCTCGAACGCCTGGAGTATGCTGTTGAAAACCATCCCGGGTATGTTGGGATCGGTATTGATGAAGGCACTGCTGTTGTGTTTGATGGAAGCCAATTTAAGGTGATTGGAGAAGGCACGGTTACGGTGGTTTCCAATACAGGCAGCAGTGTTGATGTCAGGGTTTTAGATAGCGGAGTAACGGTCAATACGGAAGGTTTTTCAGGGCTTCAAAAACCATTCAAAGATGAAGTTTTTGCTTTGGCCGACAAAGAGATAGTTCAGCAGGCATTCCGTTTTATAAAAGAGTATGACGATCAAACTGTGGCCAACCAGATTCACATCACGGAAATACCTGCACCCCCTTTTTCGGAAGAACGTCGTGCGGCAAGGTATGCGGAAATGATGCGTGAATTTGGCCTTACTGATGTAACCATTGATGAAGAGGGTAACGCCCTTGGCAGGCGCCCGGGCCGATCGGGTGACCGAACCATCGTCTTTTCTGCCCATCTCGATACTGTTTTCCCTGAGGAGACCGATGTGACCGTAACCGTTCGCAACGATACACTTTTTGCGCCTGGAATTTCCGACGATGGAAGGGGGCTTACTACGCTGCTCACTGTGCTAAAAACCATGGAAGAACTGGGTATCGAAACCGAAGATGATATCCTCTTTGTCGGTACAGTGGGCGAAGAGGGTCTCGGTGATCTGAGAGGTGTGAAATACCTGTTCAGGGAAGACGGCCCTCAAATTGATGCGTTTATTTCTGTGGATGGAAGCCACGGCACGCGAATTGTTAACCAGGCCCTCGGGTCGTACCGGTATCGGGTTACCTTTAATGGCACCGGCGGACACTCCTGGGGTGCTTTTGGCACTGCAAATCCGGCGCATGCCCTCGGTCGTGCCATACATCATTTTGATGAAATGGCATCCGAATATGTAGCTGAGGGTCCGCGCACAAGCTATAATGTGGGCCGGATCGGGGGAGGGACTTCCGTCAACTCCGTACCGTTTTCAAACTGGATGGAGGTGGATATGCGCTCGGTTGATCAGGCCCGGCTGTATGATATGGATGAAATTCTTAAAACAGCGGTTCAGCGTGGAGTTGATGAAGCCAATGAAGTTCGTACCCGGGGTGGTGAGTTGTCTGCTGATCTGGATATGATCGGAAAGAGGCCTTCGGGAGATATTGCCCCGTCTGTTCCATTTATCCAGAGAGCCAAAGCAGCAACCGTCTATTTTGGTGATGACTATGTATTACGCCGCTCTTCAACCGATTCGAATGTATCGATTTCTTTGGGAATCCCATCCATGACACTTGGCGGAGGTGGCAGCAGCGGTGGCGCTCACTCCCTTGATGAATGGTGGTACAATAATGAAGGACACAAAGGTATTCAAAGAGCCTTTTTGATTCTACTATCTGAAGTGAAATTGGCTGAATAATAAGATCATTTATGTGGGTAATAAATGAGTTACAGATACGATAAATAGGTTTTCCGCTAATTCTCTAAGGTCTGGTAATACAAAAAAAGTCCCTGAAACTAAATAATGATATCAGAACTGATTCTACTTTATGATATATATTTTTTCAAATAACCGAATGTATTTTAACTACTTTCTGAGAGTTTGAAAATGGAATTGCGTTAATTGTTTCTTTTTAAAACTACTTCCATTCACTTTCATTGGTTACAGAATACCGTCCTGATAAAGGATGAATCCCAGTTATAATTATCAACTTATTACTATAACAGATCATTGAAGAAATCCCGGCTTACATCCTACCTAAAATTCCTGCGCTTGCTTGCAATCGCTTTATGTTCAGGACTAGTTTTGACAGGAATTCTCTATTCAAACATACATGCCAAAACAGACCAATCAGAAAATAACACCGTTTATGATGAACCATTCGATATCCTCATCAAAAACGGACGAATCTTAGATGGCACTGGCAATCCCTGGTATTATGCTGATATCGGGATTAATGAAGACCGTATTGTTTGGGTTGGAAAGTCAGATGATGTAACAGCCAATGTAACTCTCGATGCAGAAGGACTTTACGTATCCCCCGGTTTTATTGATGTTCATTCACACGCAGGGTCCGGACTGGCATCGGAATCACTTAGCCATGGTCAGCCACTCCTTGCACAGGGTATTACTTCAGTGGTCGTCAATCCGGACGGCGGCGGAAGTATCGACATTGCAGGTCAGCGGGAAAGCCTTGAAGAACACGGTATCGGGGTGAATGTGATGCAGCTTGTACCCCACGGGACAATTCGGAGAGAAGTGATTGGCAATGATAATCGCCAGCCAACCGAACAAGAGCTTGAAGAGATGAAATCGATCGTGAAAAAAGGAATGCAGGAAGGAGCATTCGGACTTTCAAGCGGGCTTTTTTACACTCCGGGAGCCTACGCGGAGACCGAAGAGGTAATTGAGCTGGCAAAAGTTGCGGCACAATATAATGGCGTATACAGCAGCCATATTCGGGATGAATCGGATTATGATGTGGGGCTTATTGCGTCGGTTGATGAAGTAATTCGCATTGCTGAAGAGGCCAAACTTCCCGGGATTGTTTCTCATATAAAAGCGCTGGGGACCGGGGTCTGGGGATATTCATCGGCTGTGATTAATCGAATAGATCGTGCGCGCGATGAAGGAATTGAAGTTTTTGCTGATCAGTATCCATACCCGGCTTCATCTACAAATCTTACGGCTGTGCTGATACCGGCCTGGGCGCGTGAAGGCGGACGAGCAGACATGCTCCAGCGGCTGGATGACCCGGAGTTGCTGGAGGAAATAAAAACGGAGATGGTGGCGAACCTGGAACGCCGGGGCGGTGCGGAAAGCATTCAGATTGCTGACTATTCTGCCGATGTTGATCAGGAAGGAAAAAGATTGAGTGAAATCGCCGCGCAGATGGACGAAGATGCAATTGATGCCGCCATCAGTTTGATCAAAGTTCAGAACCCAAGAATTGTATCGTTTAATATGCTTGATGAAGATGTAAACCGATTTATGCAGCAGTCCTGGACGATGACAAGCTCCGACGGCGGCCTGGTTGAAATGGGGGAAGGCGTTGTCCATCCACGGAATTATGGTTCATTCCCACGAAAAATCCATCACTATGTTCAAAACGAAAATGTCATCGAACTGTCGTTTGCAATCCGAAGTATGACCAGCCTGCCGGCATCCGTATTTGGCCTTTACGATCGCGGGTTACTCAGGGCCGGTCAGATTGCGGATATCACCATTTTTAACCCCGAAACAGTCCGGGATCTTGCCACCTACAGCGATCCCCATCAGCTTTCTGAAGGTGTGGAGCATGTGCTGATCAATGGAAAGTTTGCGGTAAAAAATGGGGAATTCCAGAATGAACTCACCGGCAGGGTACTTTTTAATCAAAGAGATTGATCCTTTTCACTTCAGTAAAATTATTTCAGCACAAAATTATGCGATACCTCATACTGCTCACTTTTATCACTTTTTCCTTTTACTCCTGCGGCTCGGCCGAACCGGCAACGGAACCGGCTGAAAATGTTATAGAAACCAGGGTATCGAATAATGATCTTTCTGAACGGGTTGTTGTCCGCCGCGCTCAACACGGCGTACCTCATATTTATGCAAATGATATCGAAGCAGCCGGTTATGCGATGGGATATCTGCAGCTGGAAGATTACGGTGAGCAAGTTGCCGAACTGCTGCTGAAAGCGAGGGGAGAATGGGCAAAATACAACGAATTGTCCGGGCCGGAACGCACGAGTGCCATCAACAACGATGCCGTAAACCGCCTGGAATATCGCCGTGCTGTTGAAACGTGGCAGAAGCTTGAACCCGACACTCGCAAGATGCTCAGCGGATTTGCAAAGGGTGTTAACCGCTACATTGAACTTCACCCGGATGAGTTTGACGATTGGGTGGAACCGCACTACACCGGCTATGATGTCCATGCCCGCGATATCGTCTCTCCGAGCGGAGGATCGATCCGGAGGTTTCTTGCAGCCCATGAACGCAGAATGCGGGATGAAGATCGCAATGAATCGATCGGATCAGCAGAACAACAAAATTTTTATGAAAATCAAACCGTTTGGGCGAGTGTAGCGTCTGAAACAGAAGAGCCACATCACGACGCTGGTTCCAACGTCTGGGCTTTCTCCCCGGAGCGGACCACATCCGGAAATGCCATTCTTATGCGAAATCCGCATCTTTCATGGGATGCCGGCTACTACGAGGCAAGGATCCACATCCCGGGAAAACTGGATTTCTATGGCGATTTCAGGATTGGCCGAGCGCTCGGAATCATCGGCGGTTTTAATGAACGCCTGGGCTGGTCAACCACCAACAACAATCCGGATCTGGATGAAATCTACGCCTTCGAAGCTGACCCTGACCGCCCGGACCATTTCTTGCTGGATGGGGCTTCCATCCCGCTTACCCATGAATCTTTGCGAATTGAATTTAAACACGGCAGCGCACTCGGAACGGAAACCCGCGAGTTCTGGAGTACACCATTCGGACCGGTTATCCATCGCGGGGAAGGAAATATCTACATCATAAAATCTGCAGGTGATGGCGAATTCAGAACCGGAGAGCAGTTTTTTAAAATGATGAAATCTCAATCACTGGAAGAGTGGAAATCGGCGATGCAGATTCGGGCACGGATTTCATCAAACCTGACCTATGCAGATGCAGACGGAAATATATTTTATGTATGGAATGCCTCCCTGCCTGTCCGTCCCCATGAATCGGGAAATGATACAACCGCTATTTCAGTCACTCAGTCAGACGAAATGTGGCAGGATATTATTGATTGGGATGATCTGCCTCAGCTTTTGAATCCCGAAGGCGGCTACCTTAGAAACGAAAATGACACCTTCCACTTTACCAACCTGCACGAAATCCTTCACCCCGACGATTTTTCTGATGATTTTCCAGAGCCGCAATTCAGGCTCCGAAGCCAGCTCTCACACGAACTGATTCATAACAATCAAACCTTTTCCCTCGAAGATGTTGTGGAACTGAAACACAGTATGCGCATGCTGATGGCTGATCGTGTGCTGGAAGATTTGATTGATGCCGTCGAGAATACAGATCCACACGGCGAAATTGCCGACGCCCTGCAACTGATGAAAAATTGGGATAGTACCGTTGCCCGGGAAAGCCGCGGCGGCGTCCTGTTCAAAACCTGGTGGAGCCGGTATGTCTCCACTGCTGATACCATTCGTACAGATAGTTCTCCCGCTTCGGTTGGCTACTCTGCCGATGCCGAAAAGCTATTCCGTCAGCCCTGGTCATTCGAAAATCCTGAAACAACCCCTAACGGTCTTGCTGATTTCGATCGTGCTGCAGAAGCGTTTGAATGGGCTGTAGAAGAGGCAAAAGAAAGGTATGGTCACTGGAACCTCCCGTGGGGTGATGTTCATCGTGCAGTAATCGGGGATACAGATGTTGCCGTAGGCGGGTGTACCGGCCTTCTCGGGTGTTACCGCGTGCTTTGGTTTACGGATCATCGTGATGATGATAAAAAATATGAAGTCCGCGGCGGTGACGGTTGGGTATCTGCGGTAGAATTTGGTGAAACTCCCCGGGCATATACGATCCTTGCTTATGGACAAAGTTCTAAAGAAGATTCTCCGTTCTATAACGATCAGCTAACGCTATTCGCAAACAATGAAATGACACCTGCCGCCTTTTCCCTGCAAGAGGTAGAAAGTCAGCTGATCCGTGAATACCGGCCGGGAGCTGATCATTAACAAACCGCTGTAAATGGTAAATTTCGTATCCGGAATTTTAACCCGTATCTTTTGTGTTAAGCTATTGAAAAACAACCTACAAATAATCAAACGTTTATAATGAAATTAGTAGATCCATCAGGTAAAGAAGTAACAAGTAAAGAGAATAAAGAAGCCGGTCAGCTCGAAAAGCAGCTCACTCAGAAAATTGAAAAACTTCTCGAGCCGGTTATGAACAAAATTAAACTTGCCGGAGGACAGGTTCCTCAGCAACAGCTCATGCAGCTTTCATCTGCTGCACACCAGATGCTATTCAACCGAATGGTTTACAATCTGGCCGTTAAAGTAGGTGTGGAAGACATCAGTGAGCTGGTCAGTGATGATGATGTGGATGAGTTACAGACATCACTCAACAATCAGCTGCAGTTTGTAGATCAGCCCCAGGAAGGTCAGAATCCGGGACAAGCAGATAAGGATAATAAAGAGTAGAATTATTGGTGACATAAAAGTAGAATGGCTTAGAAGGTTTCAACCAATCTAACGGGCCCATCCGAAAAGGCAGCAGAAACAAAGGAACTGCTGCCGATGTCACACAGACTTAAAATTTGGTAATCACCAACCGATTTATATCCGGGATTCCAGACGAAATGGAAATTGATATCCTGTATGGCTCTTTAAAAATGTTTTTAATTCTTTGCGATGTTAATGGCAGAACCGGTTACATTTATGATTAAGGCAATCTGCCACCAATCAAAACAACCTATTAACCGGATTTTATTATGATCTCTTTCTTTCGTCATGCTGCTGTTGCACTGGATCTCTCCGAAGCGAGCGACCTGATTGTTGAGTGCGTCTCAACTTTTCATAATCTGGGAACGAAAAAAATTACGCTTGTTACCGTCCTGCCGGTGCCTTATGAAAAAGAGGGCACAGAACTGGATACAAGTAAGGAGAAGAATCAACTTGAGGAATATCAAAAAACGCTTGAACAAGCCGGTTTTGAAGTTGATATCCGCATTCGGTCCGGACTGAATTATTACCCTCCTACCGAGATTCTGACTGCGGCAAATGAGGTAAATGCAGATTTTGTTGTGATCAGCAACCGGGGGCAAAGCAAGGTTCTTGAGCTATTGTCTGGCAGTATCTCCACAGAGTTGCTGCAGCGATCAGAACTGCCGGTTTACCTGATTAATCTTGATTTGATTGAAAATCCGGAAAAATCCGGCGGCCGATCCCTTAAACTTCCACAGCCTTGCAATGAAGCTGTAAAACATGTTCTGTATGCCACTGATTTCTCAGATAGCGCATATAGAACTTATAAAGTCCTCAGAGATATGGAGGGCGCCGGAATTGTGGATAGAATTTCGATGATCCATGTACAGGGACATCATGCTATTGCGATTAAAGACCCGGTAAGCCGCGACCGGTTAACAGAGCAAAATCGTGAACAGCTCGATCGTATCCGCAATAAACTATCGGACCGGACGAGAGAAGAAACTGAACTGATTATAACATATGGCACCCCTGCAAAAGAGATTGTTAATACAGCCAAAGAAAGAAATGCTACCATGATTATGATGGGAAGTCAGGGTGAGGGATATGTAAAAGACTTATTCCTGGGAAGTGTCAGCAGTAAAGTCACCCGGCTTAGTGATATTCCGGTCTTACTGATTCCTGCAGAACGAGTAGATGAAGAATCCTGATCTATAGTTTTTCGGTTATCGCTGGAGTTCGCCTTCACTTTATCACATGCTGTATAACTTCACACTGATGCGATTCGGATTATCCCATTTCCTATGAATTTCCAACCGCTCAAAGATATCCTTGTTGTTAGCGTAGAACAGGCCGCCTCTGCTCCGCTTGCCAGCTGCAGATTAGCAGATGCCGGCGCACGCGTGATTAAAATTGAGCGGGATACCGGTGATTTTGCCCGACAATATGATGAAGCAGTAAAAGGGCTGAGCACCTATTTCGTTTGGCTGAACCGGGGAAAAGAGTCCATAAGGCTGGATTTAAAATCAGATGAAGGGAAAGACCTTTTTCTCAGGATTGTTGACAAAGCGGATGTGTTTATTCAAAATCTTGCTCCCGGAGCAATGAATCGCCTGAAACTGAATAGCGAAAGGCTCAGGAAGCGAAATGAAACGCTGATCACCTGCGACATCAGCGGTTACGGCGAGGAGGGTGAATACTCTCAGATGAAAGCGTACGATAACCTTGTGCAGGCGGAGTCAGGGCTAATCGATGTGACAGGGAGTGGTGATACCCGTGCAAAAGTTGGGATTTCCATTGCCGATATCAGCACAGGCATGCACGCTTATTCCGCAATTCTTGAAGCGCTCATTCAACGAGGGAAAACCGGTGAGGGAGTCTCCATCAAACTTTCCATGTTCGATTCAATGGCCGACTGGATGATGGTGCCGTGGCTGCATCAGGAATACGGAGGAGCAGCTCCAGAGCGCACCGGTGTTCATCACGCCTCTATCTCACCCTATGGATCGTTCAAAACGCGCGACGAGAAAGAGATCATGATCGGCATCCAGAATGAAAGAGAGTGGAAAAGGTTTTGTAAAGAGATACTCAACGGCGCGATCGCTGAAGATGATGATCGATTCAACCGGAACTCGAAAAGAGTAAAACACAGGAAGTTATTGAACCAAATTATTCAAAAAACGTTTATCAAACAGAGTCTTGATGAACTCGTTGAAAAGCTGGATGAAGCAAAAATTGCCTATTCAAGACTCCGGACCATTCATGAGTTTTCAAAACATCCGCAGCTTCGGTTAGCGGATCTTGAAACCGAAAATGGTACCATTCGGATAGCTGACCGGCCGGCCCGGTTTAAAGGTTTTGAATCTGATTTTAAGCCCGTTCCAAAACTGGGTGAGCACGATTATAAAATAAAAAAGGAGTTTACCTGATATGGACTACAACGAATGGATCGGAAAATCGATGACCCGCCAGGATTCACTGGCACCTGAACAGCTTCGCCGGTTTGAAGCGATGCTGAATCGGCGCCCTGATAGTATTGATGAAGGTTCTGAGCTAAGTATGTGCGCGCACTGGGCTTATTTTACACCGGTTCACACGCGGTCTGATCTCACCGTGCAGGGATATCCGCGTGAAAACACATTTCTGCCGCCTCTTGAGTTATCAAGCCGTCTCTGGACCGGCGGTAAACTCACATTCAAATCGCCCCTCACAATCGGAACTCCCGCCAAACAGTACTCCACAATTGTGGCACTGGAAGAGGCTGCGAAAGAAGGCCAGAATCGTGTAAAGATGACGCTTCAGCATCAGATTAGCACCAGGGGATCTGTTGCGATACAGGAAGATCAGAAATTCATCTACAGAAACCCCTCAGAAAAAGGAGCACATCCCACCCGGAACCGGGCCATGGATTTGGATCCCGACTGGGAGAAATCAACCAAACCGGACTCCATTCTTCTCTTCCGGTTTTCAGCTCTCACATTCAACGCCCACCGTATCCATTTTGACCAGGATTATGCGCGTGATGTTGAGGGATATCCCAATGTAATGGTTCATGGACAGCTGCTTCTTTTACTGGCACTCGAAGCCTTCCGCAGTCAGTTTGACGGAAAAGTTCTGGAAGAGGTGGAATACAATATCAGCGGGCCTGTCTACCTGGGCGAACAGATTTCGATTTCAGGAAAAAGCGTGGACAATCACCGGTCGGAGCTCAGAATATGCGGACATGAAAACAATATTGCGCTCAGTGCTTCGGTAAAATGGGGTTATAAATGGTAGACGTTTCGAGATAAAAGGCAGGGCTCAAGACAACCTGGCAGAGCACTGAGCGGAGCGAAGTTCCTGCCAGAGTTGGCGATTCAGGGTACCTCGGCGTTCGCCCAGACACCAATAACCTCAGCTTCTAGACCTTGAAACGCGGGTCAGCGACGCCGCGCTACATATTCCCTAAACTCTTTTAAAGATAACCCCCTCACCCGCCATTTCTTACCCTGTCGATGACTTCCATATTTCCGATGGTATCATCCAGTGAAATCAATTCCGGTTTGTCATCCAGAACGGATTCTGCAAATGAATCAGCCTGTAGCGAAAATTGATTGCACGGGGCAAACCGCTCTACTGTCTCTTCATCCCCGACAGACATTTGCAGGAGAGTCTCCTTATCAAAATCGTAGTTAAACGACCAATCGAGCTTTAACGCACCTTTGGTGCCGTAAATTTTCACGTATTGATCGTGCTGACTCTGTGTTGAACAGCTGAATACGGATGTTCCGGATCCAAAATTGAGCAATCCGGAGGTCAATCTGTCTGTCCCGAACTTCGGGTCTTCTTCTGAATATGCCGATACTTCATCCGGTTCACGTCCGTAAATCATTCTGGCTACCGAAATGCAGTAACACCCGACATCCATCAGGGCTCCGCCCCCCTGCTCCGGGTTGTTCCGATAGTTATCAGGATCATCATTATAGAAAGCAAAAAATGAGTGAACCGCTTTGATATCTCCCAGCCGGCCAGACTGAACAAGTTCTATTGTACGTTTCCATCTCGGGTGATGACGATACATGAACGCCTCCATCACCTTCAGATCAGGATATTTTTCTGACTCCTCTTTCAGTTTCCGGGCATCATCTGCGTTCATCCCAATCGGCTTTTCACAGAGTACATGTTTTCCCGCCTCCAGGGCTTTAATAGCCCATTTCACATGCAAATGATTCGGCAGCGGAATGTAGACGGCAGCGATATTTTCATCCTCAAGCAGTTCCTCATATGAACCGTACGATCTCTTAATTCCCAGTTCCCGGGCAACCTCACCGGCCCTATCCGCCTTTCTGGACGCGATCGCATCAACCACACACCGCTCTGATATTTGAATTGCCGGGATCACTTTTTCACGTCCGATTTTTGCAGTGCTAAGCACGCCGAATCTGAGCTTTTTCATCGTTTTAACCGATTGAAATTCAACATTTTAATGTATTAGATGATAACGCTTTGCCTGAATATATCAAGAGATAAACAGCGATAAATTTTGACCTAATCAGACGAATAACAGATCTGATTTCTGATATCTCCTTAAAGAGATTGGCATCAGGAATGTTCCGTGTGAAGCGAAGTCATGAAAGTCGAATCGAAAATCAAAAAGCGCGGTGCTGCCCGTTTTCTTCAGGGCCAATATAAAACAACAGTAACTTCTCGTTGTATTTCGTTTGATTTACCCCTAATTTTCAATTCTGTTAAAAACGGGACGTGGCTCAGTTAGGTAGAGCGCTCGGCTGGGGGTCGAGAGGTCGCAAGTTCAAATCTTGTCGTCCCGACTTAAAAAAAGCTCATCGAATGTTCGGTGGGCTTTTCTCATTTCTCCCCCGGACGAAATGCCTTACCATATTCCGGTTCAAACTCCATTCGCGGGCCTTCAATCAAATCAATACAGTAAGGAATTGCCCCCAAAACTCCATCCAGGCACTCGGCAATCGCTTTCGGCTTGCCCGGCAGATTGATAATCAGGCTGTTGCCTCGAATGCCGGCCGTCTGACGGGACAAAATTGCGGTGGGCACGTATTGGAGGGACACCTTCCGCATCGACTCGCCGAAACCGGGTAGCATCTTTTCGCACACCGATTCTGTGGCTTCAGGGGTTACATCCCGTTTGGCCGGACCGGTTCCGCCCGTTGTACAGATCAGCGAACAGCCGGATTCATCACACATGGAGATTATCGTTTTTTCGAGCATTTCCTGTTCATCAGGGATCACTTGCTCTACCCATTCAATCTTGTTTTGCAGTCTTTCGCTCCAGTATTTCTTAATCGCAGGGCCCGAGCGGTCTTCATACTCTCCCTTGCTTGCACGGTCTGATGAAGTTATTATGCCTATTCGGATTGTGTCCATTGTAATATTTATGTGGTAATTGAAGTTAACAGATAGAACGAAACGTGCTTGAACCAAGACGTTTACATTTCAACTCATATTTTCAGTTTGATGCCTCAATATTGAAAACAACTTTCTAAACTAAAAACCAGACTCTTATGGAAACCGTTAAGATTTCAGAAAATTTCGAGGTGAAACTACCTGACAAAATCAGAAAGGCGCTTAATCTGCAACCTGGACAAAAACTGAGAATTATTACCTATCAAGACCGAATAGAATTAATACCTGACATTGACACAAAAAAAACTCAGGGTATGTTGAAAAGGATCAACACAGATTTTGAAAGAGAAAATGATCGCGTATGAATGTATTAGATTCATCCGCGTGGCTCGCCTTTTTTGCAGATGAAAAAAACGCAGAAATTTTCAGACTGATTGTCTTGGACACAAAAAAATTATTCGTACCAACTATATGTATCTACGAAGTATTTAAAGTGATTTTACGAGAAAGTGACGAATCGTCTGCTCTCTTCTTTATAAGTGTCATGCAAAAAGCGAGGATCATTAATATAGATTTTGAAATTTCTTTGAATGCAGCAAAGTTAAACAGCTCGTTAAAGTTACCAATGGCAGATTCCATGATACTCGCATCGGCAAATAAGGTGAATGCAACTTTATGGACTCAAGATTCTGACTTTAAAGAAATTGAATCCGTTAGGTATTATCCTAAAAAATAAAAGTCTTCCGATTTTTATGAACTCACCCAAATCAAATCATTTCACCCCTGACGAACTCCGCCACTACTCCCGGCAGATGGCGATGCCGCAGTTTGGTGGAGAGGGTCAAAAGAAACTGAAGCGTGCAAAAGTTGCCGTGATTGGTGCGGGCGGTCTGGGTGCGCCGGTACTTCAATATCTCTCCGCAGCCGGTGTGGGAACCATCGGCATTTTTGATTTTGATGTGATTGAAGAGAGCAATCTTCATCGTCAGGTATTGTTCAACACGGAGGATATCGGCAAATCGAAAGCAAGAGTGGCATCGAAGCGACTTGAGAAACTCAATCCGCATATCAACATTATCGCAAACCAGGTCCGCATCACCCCTGAAAATGTGATAAACCAGTTTCGGCTCTATGATCTGATCGTTGACGGAAGTGACAATTTTCAAACACGTTATATCGTGAATGATGCCGCCCTGCTTCTCGATCTTCCACTGGTGTATGGATCTATCTACCGTTTTGAAGGTCAGATTACCGTTTTTAATTATGTTGATGAAGAAAAAAAGCGCGGTCCGGATCTTCGCGATCTCTACCCCAAACCGCCCGACACCGGGTTTATCCCCGATTGCAGCACAGCCGGCGTTCTTGGAGTCTTGCCCGGCGTGATTGGATCCATCCAGGCCACGGAGGCGATCAAAATTCTTGCTGACATTGGTGATGTGCTCAGCGGAAAGCTTCTTGTGATGGATTTGCTGAATATAGATACCCAGATGATTACGTTTGCGCAACCGGCTCAAAAAAGAACCATTGATCGCCCAGCAATTGAAGAGAGACTCAAAAGTTACCGGAATGATTATGATGCTCCCCGGGGAGTATCAGCCCAAACAGTTTCAGATTGGATAAATTCATCAGAAAAAATAAACCTGGTCGATGTTCGCTCACCTGAAGAGCACGAACGATTCAACATCGGCGGGACACTCATTCCATTGGACGAAATTGAATTACGGTCTAATGAGATTAACACCGAAACCAAAACCGTAATCTACTGCAAGAGCGGTCAGCGCAGTGCAGAAGCGATCCGCAGATTAAGTGATCATAAGGAGACCGATCTGCTATACAATCTTGATGGAGGCGTCGACTCGTGGAGAGATTTGTTTAACAGGAGGGAAAGGTGAAAAGTTGGAAAACCTCCCCTTTTGGGAGGGGAAAGTGAAGTCCCGATAGCGAAGCAGATCGGGACAAGCTCGGGGTGGGCCCGGAGTGTTGATTTGGTTTTATGTACTTTCGACGATCATAAACGTCACGGACCCACCTCTGGGCAGTCGCTTTCCGTCAGCCGACGGATCGTTTTGTGCTCTGCCTCCTCCGGCGGAGGAGAGTGATTCACGACGAGACCTCCAAGGTTTTCAAAACCTTGGAGGTCTTCGGAATCACTCTATCTTCCTCAACTTCCCTTTATTCATCATTCGCAGCGCGTGCTTTAATCCCGGAAACAGCGCATGTACACTCTCTTTTGCGCCTCGCGAACTGCCGGGCAGATTGATGATGATGGTTCCTCCCCGAACACCTGCAGCGGTTCGGGAGTAGTTGGCATACGGCGTCCGGTTTCGGCCAAATTCCCGCATTGCTTCCGGAATGCCGGGTACCTCATATTCGATCAGCTTTTTTGTGATCTCTGCCACAATATCACCATGGTCCAGCCCGGTGGCTCCAATCGTAAAAAGAAGGTGATAATCGTTGCTGTCAGCAAGTTCCTTTATTTTTTTTGCGACCTCTTCCCTGCCGGACCGTATCACCACTTCCTTAGCGACTTCCACATTGAAGTGATCTAAAACGTCCTCTACGGCGCTTGTACTGTTATCCTCCCGCGTTCCATCCGCAACATTGTCTGAAATACGAACCAGGGCTGCTTTTACGGGATGATCGAATTCATCATCAAAATCACTCTTCCCGCCTGTTTTCTCCAGCAGGCGAATCGAAGAAATTTCCATCTCTTTATCCAGCGGTTTCAGCATGTCGTAAATATTCAACAACGCAGTGCTGGCCGCAGTAAGCGCCTCCATCTCTACACCCGTTCGTGCGATTGCCTCCGCTTCTGCTTTTACGTGAATGGTATCTCCATCGAGATGAAAGGTTATATCCACCCACTCCAGGGGCAGATTATGGCAGAAAATCAGCAGTTCGGATGTCTTTTTTGCCGCCTGAATTCCTGCAACACGGCTGACTTCAAGCACATCTCCTTTTTCAATTTCATCATCCACAATCTTCCGGATAACATCTTCTCGTGTTTTTATCGAACCGCCTGCGCGGGCAAATCGAAGCGTGCTGATTTTGTTGCTTACGTTGATCATACAATCTCATTTAAATTAAACTATGCGATCACAATAGGAAGTTTCGGGCTGCAACTCAACAGAATTTCTATCTTCTTATTCTTTTCGTATTCATTGATTAGATTTGGCCCATCGATCCACAATTATGCTAAAAAAAGTTCCGTTCATTACCGGTTTTACCTTGTTTGCCATACTGCTTATCTGGCTTATCTGGCAAACCGTCTATCCGGATATTCCACGGGGCGGCCCTCTCCATATTTCCGGGCAACTCCTGGTTTTATCCGGACTTCTTACCGTCTCAATGTGGCTCTATCTCCGTTCAAGGCCAAAGACTCCTCTGCAAATGTCTCACCGGACAGAGTTCCAGGTCTGGGCATGGCTGATTTTAATCCTGATCCTCATCCAGGTATTCTGGGGCGGAATTACTTCCGGCCTCCACGGCGGACATGTCTATAATACGTTCCCGAAGATGAATCAAAACTGGATTCCGCCTGAGATTTTGATCATGGAACCGGTCAGGCTCAATTTTATTGAAAACGCAGCTACCGCACAGTGGATGCACAGAGTATTTGGAACGGTCTTGGGAGTGTTGATTGTCATCACCTGGGTTCGCTCATTTGTTGCTGAAACTCCATTCACCACTAAAAAATGGCTGCTGGCGATATTTGCACTTTTCCTGGTGCAGTACGCCCTCGGTGTGTTTGCATTAATCTATCACGTTCCCCCGTTAATGGGATTATCACACCTCTTGCTGTCGTTCCTGCTCATCGCGGTCTCAACGCGCCTGCTTTATCACGTCCAATCAAAACGATCGTAGTGAATCTCTCTGATTTTTAGAATCTGGTACATACGCACATTATAAAACGTCTCACCATCCGTCTTCAGGTGAGTTTGAACACGGATGATGTGACGCACAGGACATTAGCTTTCAAGCTCAATTTCGAGCTCAATCTTTGCTGCTGCCAGAACTTTCGATACCGGGCACCCTTCCTTGGCACCGTTCGCTATTTCCATAAATTCATCCTCATCGATTCCCGGCACGTTCGCTTTGGAAATCAACCGGATGGTTGTGATTTCAGGACCGTCATCTTTCATCTCCAAAACAACTTCTGCTTTGGTGTGAACCGATTTCGGATCGTGTCCGGCACTGGCCAGTTCGTTCGACAGCGCCATAGAAAAACAGCCTGCATGGGCTGCTCCTATCAGCTCTTCCGGATTTGTTTTGCTGCCGGTTTCAAATCTAGAGGCGGAATCATAATCTGTCTTAAATGCTCCGCTCTCAACTTTTATCGTTCCCTTTCCATTTTTTAAATCTCCTTTCCATTCGGCTTCTGCAGATCGTGTTGGCATAATATTTATTTGGTTTTATTGATGTTCGTAATTCATTTACCTCAATGCATTTATACGCATTTCCGTTCGTCGTGTCAATCAAACCACTCACTTTATTTTTATAAAAAATTTAAACTGATATGTTTGATCTTTATTATACGCGCGTCCACTCACAATATAAATTTCTGCATGTCAAAACTGCTAACAGTTCTACTCGTTTTTTTAATGATTACGCCAACTCTTGCCGCGCAGGATCTGGTTCACTGGCAGGATCTTCTTGATGCGGAAACCACACGATCTTTCGAACGGATTCAGGTTGGGACCGACTCTCTGCAATTTGCCGATCTCTGGCTGCCGGATGGCGAAGGGCCTCACCCGGTTGTAATCTTGATTCACGGCGGATGCTGGCAAAGTATCTACCCTGGTGTCGCTCTCACAAATCCGATGGCGGACGCACTTGCCCGAGATGGATTTGCGGTTTGGAATGTGGAATACAGACGGCTGGGAGACGATGGCGGTGCCTACCCCGGAACGTTTCTTGATGTGGCACAGTCAGCAGACTTTTTGCGGGAAATTGCCGAAATAAACCATTTAAACCTCGATCTCGTCATTGCTTCCGGCCACTCTGCGGGAGGACATCTCGCCACCTGGCTTGCTTCACGAAAAAATATCAGTCCCGAAAGTCCGCTTTATAAATCCAATCCGCTGCAAATTCATCAATCCATATCCCTTGCCGGAATCAACAACCTTGAAGAGTACGCCCGCTATGGATCAGCGCCATGCGGCGAAAAAACCGTTGAGAAATTAGTGGATTATCTGAACCGTGAATCCCCTTTTCTAGATACATCTCCAGCTGAACTTTTACCTTTCTCAGCATCCCATGTTGAAATATCTGCAGCTTTTGATTCACCTGTTCCGCCTTTTTTCGGACGCAATTTCGTCCGGCAGGTTCAAAACTCCGGCGGCAATGCATCATTAATTCTTCAACCCGAAGCCGGACACTACGAGATGACCGCACCCTGGACCCACGAATGGAACCAGGTTTTAGACCTCTTCAGACAATCAATAATTCCAATCCCTGAATAAAAAAATTTCACCCCTGTCCCCTGTCCCCTGTCCCCTGTCCCCTGTCCCCTGTCCCCTGTCCCCTGAAAAAATCTTTACAAAATTCACCTTTTATATCAGACGATCAGTCCTTAAATTTCCGAAACTTTAAAAACGACAAACGGGTGAACCACCAATCAGACGTTTTCACATACCAGAATTTCTTATCCAGATCCGACACGGTTTCCGTAGTCGGATTTTTTTTGGCCTCGCAAACCCGTTATTTAAATCCACATCCTATCCGTATTTATGAGTCCCGACACTAAAAAACCTTGTATCCTTGCTCTGTCAGATGGCACCGTTGTTCGCGGTAAAGCGATCGGAAAAATCGGCACAACCGGCGGTGAACTTTGCTTTAACACCAGTATGACCGGTTACCAGGAAATTTTTACAGACCCAAGCTATTATGGCCAGCTTATGATGATGACCTATCCCCACATCGGGAATTACGGCACCATGAGCCGCGATGATGAAGCCAACCGGGTAATGATTGCCGGACTGATTGTCCGGTCTTTTTCTGATGATTTCAGCAATCCCATTGCCGACGGAAGCCTGCAGGAGTACCTTGAACGTAATAATGTAGTTGGAATCACCGGGGTTGATACCCGGCGTCTTGTCCGCCATATTCGCACCGAAGGTGTGATGAACGCCGTCATCAGCAGTGAAACTACCGATGAAGATGAGCTGGTGAAACAAGCAAAAGAGTGGGACTCCATGATGGGCCTGGAACTTGCCACAAAAGTCACACGGAAAGAAGCGCAAACCATCCCATCCGACGGGCCTTATAAACTTGCTGTTTTTGATTACGGAGTGAAAAAGAGCATTCTCGATAATTTCGTTAAACGAGGATGCACGCTTCGGGTATTTCCCGCAGAAGCTGAGCTCGACGAGGTTAAATCCTGGGGTGCCGACGGTTATTTTTTCAGCAACGGCCCGGGCGATCCTAACGCTTCAGCAGATTACGCACTACCGATTATTGAATATGCTAAATCAACCGGCAAGCCGCTCTTCGGCATCTGCCTGGGACATCAGCTGATCGCAATGTCGGAAGGAATAGAAGTGAAGAAAATGTTTGTAGGTCATCGCGGGGCAAATCAGCCAGTCAAAAATATTGAAACCGGCCTCGTAGAAATATCCACCCAAAATCACGGGTTTGCAGTAGATGAAGATAAAATGGACGAATCAGTAGCAGATATCAGCCACATCAACCTTAATGATCAAACAATTGAAGGGTTAAAGTTCAAAAACTTCCCCGGAATGTCCGTTCAATATCACCCCGAAGCCTCCCCCGGCCCGCACGATTCACAATATCTGTTTGATCAGTTTCTGGAGATGGTGAAGGAAGGCGCAGGTGACAAGGTCCAAGGTTAAGGGCGCCGACTAATAAAAAATCTCAGACATACTCAACACTCCTCCTCACGCGAAATTCTTGCGGGGAGATTTACTCAACATTCAAAACTAACAACTCAATAGATGCCACGTCGCGAAGATATCAGTAAAATTCTCATTATCGGGTCCGGTCCAATCGTAATTGGCCAGGCCTGTGAATTTGATTACTCAGGAACCCAGGCATGCCGTTCATTAAAAGAAGAAGGGTATGAAGTGGTTTTGATTAATTCGAATCCCGCCACCATCATGACCGACCCGATGATGGCAGACTCAATTTACCTGAAGCCGCTCACTACCGAATCGATCAAAGAAATTGTTGAGATCGAGAAACCCGATGCCGTTCTGCCCACAATGGGCGGCCAGACGGCGCTGAACCTTGCCGGTGATCTGCAGAAGGAGAACTTCTGGGTGAATAACGGCATCAAAATCATCGGGGTGAACATGGACGCGGTGGAGATTACCGAAGATCGCCAGCAGTTCAAAGACCTGATGGATTCCATCGGTATTGACCAGTGCAGAAGCCGCGCGGCAAACTCACTGCTTGATGCTAAAGAGATTGTGGAAGAGCTTGGCGGCCTGCCTATTGTGATCCGCCCTTCGTTCACTCTCGGAGGGTCAGGCGGCGGCATCGTCTGGAATGAGGATGAATTTGAGCGAAAAATCCTGCGGGGACTTGAACTGAGCCCGGTTCACCAGGTGCTTATCGAGGAGAGTATCTTTGGATGGAAAGAGTTTGAACTGGAACTTCTGCGTGATAAAAATGATAACGTGGTGATCATCTGTTCGATCGAAAATCTCGATCCGATGGGTGTTCATACAGGCGATTCAGTTACTGTGGCACCCACCCAGACTCTAACGGACAAGCAGTATCAAAAAATGCGGGACGCTGCCATCAAGATGATGCGGTCAATTGGTGATTTTGCCGGAGGCTGTAATGTGCAGTTTGCGATGGAGCCCGGCAGTGACCGCCTGGTTGCCATTGAAATCAACCCGCGAGTAAGCCGCTCATCAGCACTTGCATCCAAAGCAACGGGTTACCCGATTGCAAAAATTGCCACAAAACTCGCGGTTGGCTACTCGCTTGATGAACTCCCCAACCCGATCACACAAGTTTCATCGGCCTGTTTTGAGCCGTCAATCGATTATGTGGTCGTGAAAATCCCGCGGTTTAATTTTGATAAGTTCTCTGCCGTTGATGAAGAACTGACCACGCAAATGAAAGCTGTGGGTGAAGTGATGTCTATTGGACGAAACTTTCCCGAAGCGCTGAATAAAGCGTGGCAATCGCTCGAAGTTGGCCGATCTGGCCTGGGTGCTGATGGATATGCAAACCCCGACCGAAAAGAGATTCGCCAGCGGCTGATGAAACCGTATTGGGATCGCACCATGCAAATCAGGAACGCTTTTAAGATGGGTGCCTCTGTTGAAGAGATTGCAGATATCACAAAAGTAGACCCCTGGTTTCTGCAGCAAATCCGGCACATGGTTACGCTCGAAAACCGCGCTGAAGGAGAAACTCTTGACAGCATCTCCCGTGAGTTGCTTTATGAAATAAAACAGGCCGGTTTTTCCGATGTGCAGATCGCCTGGCTGCTGAGTAAAAGCGGCAAAAAGTTTACAGAGGGTGATGTCCGCAAAAAACGTCATGAGCTGAATATGAAACCCGTATTTAAGCTTGTTGATACCTGTGCTGCTGAATTCCCGGCAAAAACACCTTATTACTACTCCAGTTACGAGTTTGAAAATGAGAGTGAAGTATCCGACCGCAAAAAAGTGATGATTCTTGGAAGCGGCCCGAACCGGATTGGTCAGGGCATTGAGTTTGATTACTCCTGCGTTCATGCCGTCTTTGCCGCCCAGGAGATGGGGTATGAAGCGATCATGGTAAACTGCAATCCCGAAACGGTATCTACCGATTTTGATGTAGCAGATAAACTCTATTTCGAACCTGTTTTCTGGGAACGCGTGCTCGACATTTATGAGCACGAAAAACCGGAGGGTGTGATTCTGCAGGTGGGCGGACAAACCGCACTCAAACTTGGTAAAAAGTTTGTTGAAGCTGGAATCAAAATCTTCGGTACAGAGTTCGAAAAAATTGATTTTGCAGAAGATCGCGGCGAATTCTCTCAGTTTCTCAAACGGCTCGATATCACCTTTCCGGAATACGGCACCGCACGAAATGTGGAAGACGCGCTGAAAATTGCTGATCGGATCAAATATCCTGTCCTGATCCGACCCAGTTATGTGCTTGGTGGACAGGGTATGCGAATTGCCGTGAAAGAAGAAGAGCTTAAAAAATATGTTACAAACATCCTCAAAACCCACCCGGAAAACGATTTCCTGATCGACAAATATCTGGATAAAGCGGTTGAGGTGGATGTAGATTCCGTTTTTGATGGCGAAGAACTTCATATAGCGGGTATTATGCAGCATATCGAACCGGCAGGAGTTCACTCCGGGGATTCAACAGCTGTGCTACCGCCCTACTCCCTCAGCGAGGAAGTCATTCGCACAATTGAAAGCCACCAGTACCGTATCGCAAAAGAGATGGGAATTCTCGGCTTTTTAAACGTACAATATGCCGTGAAAAATGAACAGGTCTATGTACTCGAAGCCAACCCCCGTACCACGCGTACCATTCCTTTCCTGGCAAAAGCCACACAGCGGCCCGAAGCGAAAATTGGTGTTAAAGTGATGCTTGGAGCAAAGCTGAGTGAATTTGACCTGGTATCAAAACTGGAGCACTGGGCGATTAAAGAGCCGGTATTCCCGTTTGATAAATTTCCGGAAGTAAAAAAGGAGCTCGGTCCCGAAATGAAGTCTACAGGCGAAAGCATCTACTTTATGAAAGATTTCAACGACGAGCGATTCAAGAAACCGTATGAGTTTAAGAATCTGTACCTAAGCAAGTAGGTCAAGTCAATTTTGATTTGTCAGGTGAAGGAAATAGCCTCATCCGCTGACTTCCCGTCATCGGATGAGTGGTAGGGCTACATGTTACTCTGTCATTTTATGCGATGAAGAATGTAAAGGTCAGACAAATCACCGGATGAAGCGAATTCATCCGGTGAAGATTTACACCAAGCATATTCGCCCCTACATCAATGACACGGCAGTAGTTCATAGATATGAAATTTTAGGTGAACGATAATAGATAAATGATAGCGGTATAAGCCACTAACTCTGTCTATTATCGGCTGATTTTCGTATTATACTATTCGACTTTCAACCGAATTCATCTATGAAAAAACCAACCGTAGTTGTTGCTTTTGGCGGTGTTTCTCCAGAACACGAAGTCTCTGTCTTAACCGGCGTGCAGGCACTTTCTGCCCTTGAAGATTCTGAGTACCACACGTTACCGCTTTATATCTCGAAATCTGGCAAATGGTTTACAGGGGAGCCTCTTCGTGATCTGAAAAATTACGAAAAACTCGATACACTCATTGGCAGCTCAACCCCCTGTGTGCTAACCCACAACAGAGACGGTGCACCGGTCATTAAAACTCTCCCGGATGGATTGTTTTCAAAATCATCCGAATTTCCTGTCTACGCCGTTTTGACCTCATTTCATGGATCAGCCGGGGAAAACGGTTCCTTCCAGGGAATTTTCGAGGCATACAATATCCCCTATACCGGCAGCGGGGTGATGGCATCCGCCATCGGCATGGATAAAGTTACAGCCAAACGATTATGCGCATCTGAAGAGATTCCGGTAGTTGAAGACATCGATTTTACTGAAAAAGATTGGATTGAAAACAAAGATGTTCTTCTTCAGAAAATCTCCGCTTTAGGGGAGTCTGCTGTTGTAAAACCGGTACATCTCGGCAGCAGTATTGGCGTTGAAGTGGTAAAAAGCACCGAAGAGACTATAACAGCTGTGGAGACCGCATTCAGGTACGATGACCACCTGATGGTTGAAAAAGCAATCTCCCCTCTCATGGAGATCAATTGCTCCGTTCTTGGCACTGCGGATAAGTGCAGGGCAAGCGTTTGTGAACGCCCGGTTGGACGTGAAGAACTCCTCTCATTCACTGATAAATATCAAAATGATGAAGCCGCGAAAGGTATGGCCGCGGCGGATCGCATTATCCCCGCCGATATACCTGATGAGCTCGCTGAAAACATCCAGGAAACGTCAGTTCGCGTTTTTAAACTGCTCCAATCCTCCGGGCTTGCTCGCCTGGATTTCCTGGTCAACGCAGATACCAATACCTTTTACTTTAATGAAATCAATACAATTCCGGGGTCTTTCTCCTTCTATTTGTGGAAAGAGAATGGAATTGATTTTAAAGATTTACTTGTGGAGCTCATTGAAATTGCGATTCAACAACACCAAAAAAAGAATGGGCGCGTTCAAAGCTACGAAACAAACTTACTGAGCCAAAAAGCCGTTAAGGGTATGAAAGGTTTAAAAAGATCAAAATAGCGAATGGCACATTCTATAAAATTTTCCGGAAATCTACTTTTATTCATTTTATCTCTTCTTCTGCTGACATCCTGTGGCACAACCGAAGAGGTTCGTACTATTGAGGAGGGGCCCAGAACGCCCGGCGATCGAACAGCCGAAGAGACAGATACGGATCAGCTCTTCCAGGAACTCACCGTGGGTATGATTGATCCCGTGGATAACCTGGATCCGCTTTTTGCAAACAATCTGAGCACTATGCGGATTCTGTCCTTAATATATGACGGCTTATTTACAATAGACCGTGATGGGGAGGTAGTACCCGCCATTGCCGACAGTGTAAATATTTCAGACGATGAACGAGTCTACACAATCACACTAAATAACGACCTGTTTTTTCATGATAGTTCCGCTTTCATGAGCGGTATTGGCCGGCGGCTGCAGGCAGCAGATGTGAAGTGGGCATTTGAACGCACCGCACGCGCAAATGTACCAACCCGGGCCTCTGAGCTTTTAAAGAACATTCAGGGATATGAGGAATATTTCGAAGATCAGCGTAATATATATGACACTGAACGACGCACACGCGGTGAAGTAACCGGGATCAGAGTTCTGGATTCCAGGACCATTGAATTTCGTCTTCACGAACCGGATTCCGATTTCTTAAGAAAACTCGCGTCACCCTATTTATTTATATATCCGCGGGAAGTTATCCAGCGAGATGGATTCTCTCTTAAATCGAACCCGGTAGGTACCGGCGCATATACATTTATCAATCGGTCTGAGAATTCAATCGAATTGTCAAAAGACAATTCAGACCGGATGGCCGACCGTTTAACCCAGCCGAATCTCAATAGAATTGAATTTGTGTACTACCCCAGTGAAAGTGATCTGTTCCAGGCGCTTGCCCAAAATAATATCGACTGGATCCCGGAAGTCGGTCCGGAAACGTACTATACAGCTTTTACACCAGAAGGTGACCTTGAACCCGGGTATCAAAATGAGTATGTAATTTCAAGCGGAGGGGAACGTCAGGTAGATTTATATCTCAATCAGACACGAAGAGTTAATATAAACTGGCTGCATTACCGCCTTTCAGAGATTGAAGTCGATACTGCTACAACAGGCAGATATTTAACCATCAATCAGCCACCTCCTGAGGTAGATTCCGATCAGATTGGTGAGCCCGACGACCGATACCTGGTCACATTTACGAGTGATCTGTTTGCAAGAAACCTTCTCTCTAATATTCAGGCTCAATATCTTGAACCGGACTCTGAATTTAATTTGTCTGATTTACGAACACCAGTATCACGTTCCTCAATTTACACCATCTCAACAGACTCTTTTCACCGACAGATTGTCCGTCCGCGTCCATCATGGATCACCTACGTTACCCCGGTTTATGGTCTTCACCATCAAAATATTGATGGAATCATTAATCATCAGACACCCTGGAAGTTGTTTGTTGAGGATATACGGGTTGAAAATGGAGATCAACCATGAAACTTGGTGTGATCGCCAATCCTGAAAAATATTCCATAAAAGAACCTCTGAACCGATTGCTGAACTGGTGTAGTGAAAATGATCACCAGATAACGGTATCCAAAGAATTCAAACAGTCTGTATCCGGCGTTGAATTTAACAGTGAACTCCATGTCGCTGAATCGGAAAAAGAGTGTATTTCCGAATCTGATTTTATCATTGCCATTGGCGGCGACGGAACCATGCTGCACACAGCCAAATATGTTCGATACTCCGATTCCCCCATCCTTGGCGTAAATACCGGAAAGCTCGGTTTTATGGCTAATGTTCAGCCCGACCAGATTGAATCCGCCCTGCACGACCTCCAAAGCGGCAATTTTGATATCGATAAACGAGCCATGCTTCAGGGGGTATCACGGGAAGGTGACATCTATTATGCGCTGAATGAATTTCTTTTTACCAAAAAGGATACTTCTTCCATGGTATCCCTGAAAGCATCTTACGACGGATACCTGCTGAACCATTTCTGGGCGGATGGCCTGTTAATATCCACTCCAACCGGATCTACGGCGTATAATCTTTCTGCAGGCGGTCCCATTGTAATGCCCGGCACTCCCGTAATGATCGTTACACCCATCAATCCGCATACGCTAACAACACGACCGCTCGTGCTGCCCTCCGATAAAAATCTGGTAATTGAAGTTGAAGACCAGCCGGATCATATCTTATTTTCAAGTGATGGCAGGATGTCCGATCAAACACTTTCAGATATGACCATCTCTAAGAGTGATCTGTCCGTAAATCTGGTGATGCTAAAAAATCAAAACTATTTTAAAACATTGAGAAATAAGTTGATGTGGGGTCTTGACAGCAGAAAAGCACCGGGGGATTCCTGAAAAATCTATTTTAAACGAAGAACAATTCATAAAAAGATAAATCAAATCAATACGTAGATATGAAAGTAACTGTAGTAGGAGCAGGTGGTAATGTAGGATCAACCGTGGCACTGAGCGTGGCACAACGTGATTTTGCCAAAGAAGTCGTAATGGTTGATATTGAAAGAAAAGAGGATGACAAAACATTTTACCCCTCAAAAGGACGTGCACTCGATCAGTGGGAAGCTTCTCCGATCCACGGATTTGATACACGCCTGACCGGAACGGTAGATTATGCAGACACCAAAGATTCAGATGTATGTGTAATTACAGCAGGTGTTCCCCGAAAACCCGGAATGAGCCGTGACGATCTCCTCGAAATCAACGCTAAAATCGTCGATTCAGTTTCAAAAGAACTGGTAAAGCATTCACCCGATACAATCATCATTGTGGTTTCAAATCCGCTTGATGTGATGACTTATGTTGCACATGCAGCAAGCAGTCTTGATGACAGCAAAGTGATGGGTATGGCGGGAATCCTGGATACGGCACGTTACCGGTCTTTCCTCGCTGAAGAGCTGAATGTATCCCCCAAAGATATTCAGGCGCTGCTCATGGGCGGGCACGGCGATACGATGGTCCCCCTGCCGCGTTACACCACTGTAGCCGGAATCCCTGTAACCCAGCTGATCGATTCCGATAAACTCGACGCAATTGTGGACCGAACCAAAAAAGGCGGTGGTGAGATTGTAGGGTTGATGGGTACATCAGCCTGGTACGCACCCGGAGCTGCTGCAGCACAAATGGTTGAGGCGATTATGCTCGATCAAAATCGCATTTTCCCATGTGCAGTGAAACCGTCAGGACAATACGGAATTGACGATATTTTCATCGGACTTCCCGTAAAACTGGGCCACGGCGGAATCAAAGAGATCATTGAGGTTGACTTAGATGAAAAAGAACGAGATCTTTTAGATAAGTCAGTTACTGCAGTCCGCTCCACGATGGGCGACTTCAACAAACTGATGGATAACTAAATCGCAAATAAACGAAGACTGGTTCTTCACTACTTGCACTTAACCCCGTTTCGGTCTCCGATTCGGGGTTTTTTATTGACTTTTCTTTTTTACGCTCCTCTGCCTCTCCCCATATTTTCTCTCCGCCGCACCGCAGAACATTAGGATTTGTAACAATGGCGCTCCTTTTTTCTCTTGTAAATAGGCGGTTAGCCAACCGGGCATTTTCTAATTCGTAAATATTAGAAAATTTTAATATTTTAATAAGACAACCCTTCTTAAAGGACTCTGATGATAGGCTACAGTGAGGTCATACAAACAATGGCGGCGATGATCATCTTCTCGATGATTCTGATTAATGCCAACTACATGATCCAGCGCAATTCTATAATGCAGATTGACGCGGAACTTGAGCAAGAGGTCATTTCTTTAGGCCAGGAAATTATTGAAGAAGCTCGCGCCAAAGCTTTTGATGAAGTGACCCAGGGAGAAATGCCTCCTACTATAATTCCAGGCGGCTTTACACCTACTTCTGCATTTCCTACCGAGGAAGAACAGCAATTGGCTATTCGGTCAAATTTTTTAGCTTTTGAAGATTTTCATAACTGGAGTGAGGTTATTACTACTCCACATGGTGATTTTCATATAAGCGTGGAAGTGTATTATGTAGACGATATCAATTTTGAAAGAGTAGAAGCTCAGACAACATTCAAAAAAATTGATGTAACGGTAAGAAGTGAATTTCTGAGGGGGATCAATGAGCCCCGAAATTATCAGTTAGAGTTTATTCGAAATTACTACGCTGAGTAGTGTAACAAGGAATACTGTCCATGAATTTAGGAATCGTAACAAGTTATATAGTAGCCGGGGTAATACTTTTAGGTATTGTTATGATGAATATACGCGTTCAAAACAGTGGTGCTGAATTGACTATCTCTCAAATGAACAGACAATATGTAACCGATATTTCGGACATGCTGAATGATGATTTATCTAATATGGGATATGATGTAAATAGAATCACCCGGGATCCCGAAACAGATGTAGTACGAATTATGGATTGTGCACAGTCTCACAGAATCAGGTTTTATAGAAATTTGTGTGAAACTGAGGCAGAGTGCAATGATCCGAATCGAATACCTGAACGTATTGAATGGCGATTTTTGCTTGATAATGAAATCTCTGCAACCAACCCCGCCCACAGGACATTGTTGAGAACGGTAACCGAATTTGACCCTTCTACCGGAGATCCCCTTGCCGTTAATACCCAGGAAATAAATGTAGGCGTAACACAATTCAATATCGAGTACTACGAGACGGTAGGCTCAAATAGCAATATATCACCTGGATGCGGGTCAAATGTGACAAATGTCAGACAGTTTAAAGTTACACTTGAAGTACAAAGTGCTGAAAAAATATATAGTCGTTCATTGGCTGAAGGTCGTTATGTCCGATCGGTTTGGGAAAAACGATTTACTCCTGCAAACTTGCAGATCAATACAAACTAACAGGCAGAGTTATGGGCAGAGCAATGTTAATTATTTGTGCAGGCGTTCTTGTATCACTGGGTATCACCAGTATAAGTACATCCAATCAAGGTAAAATGCTTAACCAAAGCACGGTTAATTACGCAGAATATACCATGGCCAAGAACTCGGCGCACACAGCTATCCAAATAGCGACACAACACATCAACCAGAATGAAGACTGGCCAAACCAATATAATAGTGAAACAAATTACTGGAATCCCACAATTCAGGGACTGGAAGTACGGCTACATACGGAATTCGAGGATAATGATTTCTGGGAAACAGGAGAGCACGACCTGCTCTGGTTTTATTCCAAAGCACAAATTGGAGAAGAATTTGGAAACAAAATTGTAGAAGTCATTAGTCATTATCGAAAACGACCATTTTTTGAATTAGTACCCGATTTTAGAGGAGCCCTTCAATTACCAACAGATATTGGAGAATTTAATGTAGATGGGAATGCTCACAATATTAGTGGAATTCCGCCCGCTTCAAGCGGCTGTGATATTGGTGATGTAAAACCACCTGTAGTTGTTAATTCACAGGAAACTAAAGATAAACTGATAAATGCCGGTGTAAATCTGGAAGGCAAAGAAGGAGATACAAATCCGGATGAGATTGAGGTAGATTCTGATTTGAACTACGAACCAACAGATGAACTCATTGAGCGCCTCTACCATGCAAATAATACAGTTACAGTTAATTCCGATTACAGTGCCACATTAGGTACCGCTCAGAACCCCGGCGTATTCTTTATTGAAGGTCATGTAAGACTCACCGGACAGCAAACTGAAGGGTTCGGAATTATGGTAATCAGAGCGGATGCCAGCATGGAAATGGAAGATCCCAGTTTAAGCGTTGCGGGTAACTTTGAATTTAATGGATTAGTTATTTTTGAAAACGCTTATGCTTTTGATGGCCGCGGAACACCAACTATAAATGGATCTGTTTTAGTTGGCGAAACACCGGATCATACCGGAGATAAAATCGACATCGACCTGGGTGGTAATATTAACATCAACTACGACTGCAAAGGCGAGATGTATGCTAAAATGGCCGCTGATAATGCCGTGCAGCAGAATAAGTACACTTTGGTGGTTTCATCAGAAAATCTCAAATTCAATTAACATATTTTTGAACCGGCAAAAAAATTGCAGATCGTTTTAACCTCATCTGCTATTTACTGATTTTTATATCCCTCTCTTTAAAATCGTCATCAAAATAGTTGTACCATTTTCTGAATGGCCGGAACGCATTATCTGCATTAAAGGGGCGCCGATATTCGCTGTTCATGCACTCTTCGCTGCAGCATCCTTTATATTTTTCGGCTCCCTCCTCGGAGCAGACAAACAGTTTATTACACTCCATATTGGCACAATTGATAAAACTGTCTGCCGGTTTTCCAGTGATCTCACAATGCGCAATCGGCTGCAGATCCCCTTTGTTTACAGGCACTACCAGCCGGTCATCAAATACAAAACATTTTCCTTTAAAATGCTTTCCATCTTCTTCTTTCGCATAATTTAAAATCCCGCCGTGCAGCTGATTCACGTCATCCCAGCCTTTCTGCTTCATCAAAACAGAAAATTTTTCGCAGCGAATCCCGCCGGTGCAGTACATCAGCACTTTTTTATCTTTGGGTATATCAGACTCATCAAGCCACCTTGGGAAATCATAAAAATTCTCAACCTGCGGTTTGATAGCTCCCTCAAAATGTCCGACTTCACTTTCATAGTCGTTTCGCACGTCGATCATCACATAATCCTTGTTCGACTCCATCGTTTCGCGCCACTCCGATGGCGACAGATGCCGGCCGCCCTCTTCCGGATTAAGTCCGTCGACATGAATCGAAACAATCTCCTCCCGAACTTTACAGGTAAGGCGCGGAAATGGAATCGTATCCGCTTCTTCGGTTTTAAATTCGGTCTCTTCAAATCCATCCAGCGACCACACATACTGCCTGTAGGCTTCCATCTGTTCAGGTGTGCCGCCGAGCGTACCGTTCAGGCCCTCTTTGCCGATATAAACCCGGCCTTTCACATCCAGATCCTGCAGAAATGCTTTATGCGCTTTACAAAACTGCTCAGGCTCCCGGATTTCTTTAAACTTGTAGTAGAGAATGACTTCGTAACTCATAAAAAAGAGACGATAAACTTTATTGATCCGTTATTTTTTGCTAACCCGTTAAATTACGATCTTTTTAACCCTTTTCGTACCCAAAAATATCCCTTTGTTTAGATTTCCCGCACTTTCCATTCTATTGGTTTTGATCTCAGTGATGATCTTTACCGATCGTGCATCCGGTCAGCAGAGTGCCTTTCACTCAGGCCACCCGGTGTTGGATCAGATTCGTGCAGCAGAATCAGCCGGTGAAATCAGTAAGGATGAATCGGTACTGCAGATGTTTTACGCAGGCTATAGCCCCGAACGACTGAATGACGCATTTACACCCGCTGATGGAGGTTCGCCAATAAAATGCATGGTGCCATTTTATCAGCACTATAACGAGGTGAAACCTGAACTCTCTTCAGCCACTATTGCAGAAATTGAAGAACTCACCTATCACTCCCGAACGGCAACGGAGTTCAGTTATGTCACACCATCTGGTAAGTTCATTCTCTATTACGATACCACCGGCACGGATGCTGTTCCTGCTGAACAGACATTGCAGGAAGCCGTGGACGAAAACATCCCCGATTATATATGGCATGCCGCTTTTGCCGCTGATTCATCCTACAGGCACCAGGTAGAACAGCTCGGTTTTACCGATTTTATACTCAGCTCTCCCTACGAAATTGATTTTCAAAATTTTGGTTTTTACGGAACGACAACACGGTCTGGCTCCACATCATATATCACCCTTCATTCCAACTTTAACGGATTTCCGTTGAATACGCACCCCCTTGGCAACCGGATCGGCGCACTGTATGCCACTATTGCCCACGAAATCAAACATGCCATCCAGTATGCAGCAAACCGATGGAGAGGCAGTGCCGGATCTTTCAACTGGATAGAAATGGATGCCACCATGATGGAAGAGATTGTTTTTGAAGATGTAAATGACTACTACAACTATATCCGATTCTCCTTTAATTCTGATCAGCCGAGCAACAATTCTATTTTTGGAAATCCACAAGACCCAACTCCCGGCGCCTACTGGCACGTAACCTGGATGCTCTTTTTTGCTGAAAAATTTGGCATGGATTTCTGGGTGGATGTCTGGGATGATGTGGCCCATCAGCCTGAAATTCTCTTTACGGATGCTATCGAACTTCAGCTTGGTTCCCGCGGCGAAACGTTTGAATCTAATCATCTCCAAAACTTAACGTGGCATCTGGGATCCGGTCAGCGTTTTGGCGGTGCTAATTTCGGTTTTGAAGACAGGGTGAATTATCCTATTCCGTTCATACAATCTGAACTATCTGCCATACCCGACAGTGCATCAAATACCTCACTTCGATCCCTGGGCGCCCATTATTTCCATGCGTCCGCTTCCGGACCCGCCCTTGGATCACCGCAAATTCTGTTAAATTCCCCCACGCCCGGAGTTGGTGTGGGCGTGATCGGTATTTTTCACGATGGTTCATCCGAAAAGCGAATAGCTACCCAGAGCAATCAAAGCACACCAACAAACCTCGAGCTTGTTACCGGCTGGAACTGGAGTGATCTGTCAGATCTTTATATATCCGTCGTGAACACGAACCGCACCCGCACGGCCGACTATACCGTTGAAGTCCGCTCAGCTCTCCCTCAGCAGTCTCTGCTTGCAAATAACTACCCAAACCCGTTCCGCACAGCAACAACGATCGAATTTTCACTGCTTTCAGAGCAAAAAGTTCGGCTTGATGTATTTGATTCTCTTGGCCGACGGGTTTCTACTCTACTTGACAGAACCCTGGATGAAGGTGTTCACCAGGCTGATTTTAACGGCTCAGGCCTTGCTTCGGGCGTTTATTTTTATCGCCTGATTACGGATAGTGATATTACTACAAATAAAATGCTGCTAATCAAATAAACCGGATTTCTCAATTCTCCCCTCTTGAGATCAGCTCAAGTACGATATAATCCGCAAGTTTAAGTCCCTTTTCAGTTAAACGAAGCTCCGATTGTTCGTTATCAATTTTCTGCATGAATACGCAGTTTCGCTCTTCCTGAATTCTCAGCCAGTCCCGCTGACGATCATTCAGCTTATAACCATATTTCCCACTCAGCTCTTCCGTCGTGATACCTGATACGGTTCGCAGCCCAAGCATTAATCGTTCTTCTGCCAGGGTGGTGAGAGTCAGATCTTCCACTTCATCCTGAAGTGAATCCCAATTCTTTTCCAGGTACGGTTTGATATCCGGTCGATTTCTCCAGCGCCGGGCACCATTTTTATTCCAAAGCAGAGAGTGAGCAGACGGGCCCAGCCCAAGATAGTTCACATGTTTCCAGTAGTTACTGTTGTGAACTGCCTCTTTTCCCGGTTTGGAAAAATTGCTGACTTCGTAGCGCTGAAGCCCGGCCATCCTCAGTTTATCCTGCACAAGCGTAAAATGAGCTTCTACAGTATCATCTTCCGGGGGCTGAATTCGTCCCAGTTCCACCTGTTTCCCAAGTCTTGTTTTCGGTTCAATTGTGAGGGAGTAAGCTGAAATGTGCGGCGGATCGAAACTTAGCAGCCGGTCAATGTCTTTCTCCAAAGCCTGCAGGCTCTGACCGGGGTTGCCATAAATAAGATCTGCCGTAAATGATGAGAACCCGGTTTCGCGGATCAATTCCAGCGCACGTACAGCCTCGTCCTTTGTATGGGCGCGGTTCATGAATGAAAGCAGATCTGGATCAAAAGACTGCACGCCCATGCTTACCCTGGTAAACCCAAGATTTTTCAGTTGATGCAGATATTCCTTCGAAACGTCATCCGGGTTCATTTCGATGGTCGTTTCGTCAGACTCAACATCAAAAACATCATCCAAAACAGTGAGAATATCGCTGAGCTGCGCTGAAGTGAGGAGTGATGGGGTGCCGCCGCCAAAGTAAATAGTTCGGATTTTTTGTGCGGAAAATGGTTTATCCCGATAAGATTTGATCTCTTCAATCAGTGCATCTACAAACGGCTGGCGGAGCTGATCGCGGGTAAGAAAGTAAAAATTGCAGTAGCTGCACGCCTGTTTACAGAACGGAATATGCAGATAGATTCCAGCCATACCGATTTGAATGAGATTTGAAATGGATCACTTAGTCAGGCAGGTTCAACATCCGCTGATGACCTCAGGATGTTTACGCCATCTATTTTGAATCGGCCTTCTCTTCAGGTGTGTAAAATGGATTCGATTCGTAGGTATCCACCTGCCGGTATGTTCGCTGATATTTCACATAATTTTCTGCGGATGTTTTGATCGACTTCATCTCCTCATCCGTTAATTTCCGTGCTTTTTTAGCGGGTGAACCCATGTACAGGTATCCCGATTCAAGTGTTTTACCGGGCGGCACAAGTGTTCCTGCGGCAACGATCACATCAGATAGAATAACCGCCTCATCAAGTATCGTTGCGTGAATTCCAATCAGTACCCGATCGTGGATTGTACAACCATGAACCATCGCATTGTGGCCAATGGTCACATCATCACCAATGACCGTCGGGCCGGTCTGGTTCATTACGTGAATAGAAGCGTTGTCCTGAACGTTCGTGCGCTCCCCGATCCTGATATAGTTAACATCACCCCGGATGGTTGAGTTGAACCATATGGAACTATCCGCACCGATTTTCACGTCACCAATGATATCGGCACTGGGTGCTACGAAAACCGAATCATTATACTCAGGGGAGCGGTCTAAAAACTGGTAGATCATCTTTTTTAGTTGGTGCGATACATTTGCAGCTCAACAATAGACTTAAACTGCTCGTAGCTTTGAGGGTTCTGCTGAAGTTTTCGTCCGTTCACAAAAAAGGTTGGCGTTGAATTCACTGTTCTCCGCAGTCCTTCCTGTCTTTGATATTCCACACGTTCTGCAATTTCATCTGACTCTACATCTTCGCGAAACTGATCCATATCCAGACCAATTTCTTCGGCATATCCTTGAAACAGCTCCCATGCATTACCTCGCGACCACTCCGCCTGGTTCTCAAAAATCAGGTCGTGCATATCGTAAAAATGTCCTTGTTCCCGCGCAGCTTCGGCAGAATGAGCAGCCAGACGGCTAAACTGGAATCCGCTCAGCGGAAAGTGACGGTAGTTAAATTCCACCATATCGCCGAACTCATCTTTCAGCCTTTGTTCTAAAGGCACAAAATCTCTGCATGCCGGGCATTGAAAATCGCTGTATTTCAATATTTCAACTTTTTGTGCTGTTCGCTCCCCTTGAGCAGAAGATGAGCTGTTATCGGAATTCCCGGACAAACCATAATAAAGTGCTCCGCCGGCGATGAGCAGAAAAGCAGCAAACAGAGCAATTTGTACATTTTTGTTATTCATAGAATCGATTTTTTAGAAAAAATATTAGATTTAAAGATACTCTGATTTCGGGTAAATATCACCGCCGATGTGGTATGATTTTATCCCGAAAATTACCTGCAGGTGCGTTAAAAGTTAACAGTCCTTCAAAGTCATCGGATGAGTCACACACAAATCGTATATTGATCCGGAATGACTCGATTTTTCGATAAACTCATCCGATGACTTCATAACATTTAATCGATGATCCACCACTACGCTTGATTTGCCAATTTCGCCTTGTAAGCCATAGCGTAAATTTTCATCTGTTTAATCATAGATGCAAGGCCATTAGATCGTGTTGGGGATAGATGCTCCTGCATACCGATTTTTTTTATGAACTCAGGATTGGTGGCCAATATGGTATCGGGTTCTTCACCGGAATAGAAATTAACCATCAATGCAACAAGGCCTTTCGTAATGGCAGCATCGCTATCAGCCCTGAAAATCACCTTACCTTCATCAAGCTCTGTAGTCAGCCACACTTGCGATTGACATCCACGCACAAGGTTTTCTTCTATTTTATGTTCATCTTCAAGCGGAGAAAGTTTTTGACCTGTTTTTATGATGTACTTATAACGTTCCTGCCAGTCGGACAGTGCTTGAAATTCCCGGATAATTCGATCCTGCTTTTCCTTTATAGTCATTGTAAAAAATCTGAACTGATAAAAATTGATTCCTTTATGGAAGATATAAAATATTACGGGAAATCTGTCCCATGATCTCAACCAGGGTATGTTCAGATATGATCAGGAATAGCCAAATCAGGGAAGCCCAAAACAGAAAACGCCGGGCTATACCGGCACTTTCTGGTGATGCTGTGATAAGAAAACTGGTTAATGGTTACGCGCGTTTTTCAGAAGATACTTCTGTTGAAGTTGCCCCTTTAATCGCTTTCACAGAGGTGCTTTCGGCATCCCAATCAGGCTTTGCGTAATCAATAACTTCAACATAATCGCCCTCTTTGGTTTTAATCCGGAATTGCTCCGTATTGGGTTTTCCATCCAATACCACTTTGAAATGGTTGATTACTTTTCCGATATCACTTTCGTGAATAAAGTCTGTGAGATCTGTTTTGTTAATCTCGGAACCTGTAATTCCCGTAATCTTGGAAAAATTGTCCGTAACGTATTCAAATTCAAACTGACCCTCATCAACAGGCACCAGTTTGTAGCTAAAATCCCGCGCCTGGTCAAACATACTTTCTATACCCTCACCCTTGCCAGACAGCATGGATAGAATTCTTTTTTGGAGTGATTTATTCTGAAACGCTATCCGAATTATTTTTTGCCCGTTTGCTGATAACAGACGTGCTTTCGCTTCTACTTCAATATTTGTTCCTTTTTTGTTGATAATTTCAAGATCGTAGGTCTGATCATCAAAATCACTTGGCTTAAATACATCAAATTTATGGCGAAAATTTTCTACGAGTTCATCCGAAAGAATCTCCCATATTTTTTTCTTCTTCAGCTCTTCTTCATCAAAACCTGTAAGATCACGAAACGCTTTATTTGAGGTTACAATATTTCCCTGCTCGTCGAGATCAACAAGTGTTTTCTTCGATTCTTCCGTAAGTTTATCAAATTCAACTTCGGTATCCACGATCCGTTTCTCTGAACGTTTTCGCTCTGTTATATCGTGCTGATAGGATACCCAGTGCGTGATTTCGCCATCGCGATTTGTTAGCGGATGAATATCCCACTGGTTGATGAATTCAGTTCCGTCTTTTCTGTAATTTACGGTGTGCCCAAAAAAGGATTGACCATCTTTAAGTCTCTTTTTCAGCTTATCAAGAACTGCGCGGTCTGTTTTTTCACCTTGCAGCATCCGTGGTGTATTTCCGATTGCCTCTTCACGAGTATAACCCGTCATACGAGTAAAACCATCATTTACGTAGACGATCTCAGGTCCCGGCTTCTCAAGATTCAAGTTTGTAATTAAGATTGAGTCATAATCACTTCGAATTGAATTTTCGAGTAGCTGCAGATGATTTTCAGCCTGTTCTTTTTTTGCTGTTATTTCCTCAAATAAAGCCTGTAGTTCTTCAGCTGATTTTTGATTTTTTGCATATTTCTGTATGGCATCTTTAATATGCTGATCCATAAAACTCTTCTTAGGTTAAAAATAAACTCACAGGAAGCTATAGCTTGTCACCTGCACAATTTTCTACATACTGAACACGACAGATTTGCGCTATAATTCCGTGTTTACTCAAATTTTTGAAATTATATATTTACTACACAAGATTAGTAGAAACAATAAGATAGCCTATGATATAAAATGAAAAATCCAATCTCTCCCGATATTTTAATCTTTTTAACCGGGAGCTCTGAGAAGGAAACTAAGATCAACCCTCCATAAATGTAAAAATGCCGGCATACTTTTTACCGGTATTTTTTATTCAAAGATTAGCGCAATATGATTTTAGCAATCGTATTCAGCTGCATATTGGAGGTGCCCTCGTAAATTTTCCCGATTTTTGAATCACGAAAATACTTTTCCACCGGGTACTCTTTTACATACCCGTAGCCGCCAAAAAGATCAACAGCCATTGAACTTAGATTTTCAGCTACTTCAGAACTGTAGTATTTAGCCATCGCTGCTTCTTTTAAAAAGGGTTGATTATCCTCTTTCAAACGAGCCGCATTGTAAACCAGAAGCCTGGCCATTTCAAGTTCAGTTGCCATTTTCGCAAGCTGAAACTGGACGCCCTGGAAGTCTGAAATTGCCTGATCAAACTGTTTTCGTTCTTTTGTGTATGAAATAGCCGCATCGAGCGATGCCTGGGCAATTCCAATCATTTGCGCACCAATTCCAATCCGACCCTCATTAAGAGTTTCAATGGCTACTTTATATCCTTTACCCACGGTTCCAAGTATATTCTCTTTCGGCACGCGAACATTTTCAAGCAGTATTTCACAGGTAGAACTTGCACGTATTCCAAGCTTGTTCTCTTTTTTTGATACCGAGAAGCCCTCCATATCCCGCTCAACTATGAATGCGGTTATACCTTTGTATCCGGCGGATGAGTCAACAGTTGCGAATACCAGAAAAATATCTGCCTCATTCGCATTTGTAATCCATAACTTGGTTCCATTCAGGATGTAATCATCACCGTCCTCTTTGGCCGCACATTTAAGAGCAAACGCGTCGCTTCCTGAACCGGCTTCCGACAGGCAGTACGCACCCACTTTTTCAGTTGCCAGCTGGGGTAAAAATTTCTCCTTCACTTCATCAGAACCCCACCGGATAAATGCGTTGTTCACCAATGTATTCTGAACATCCATAAAAACCCCCACGGATGCATCCACTCTGGAAATCTGCTCAATGGCAACAATACTCATCATAAAAGTGCCGCCGCCGCCCTGGTACTTTTCCGGAATTTCAATCCCCATCAGGCCCATTTCAAAAAACTGTTTGATCAGGCCCGGGTCAAGTTTAGCATTCTCCTCCATCTCCTGAACTTTCGGCTGAATAATGGTATCCGCAAAATCGGCAGCTGCCTCTTTCAGCATCTGTTCGTCTTCCGTGAGTTTTGTCAGGGGCGGCATTTTTGAGTCTTCGAGAGTCATATTCTTTTAATGCTTGATAAAATTTTCTTTTTTGAGCCGGGTACAGCTCACTGTCTGTGAATGTATGGATTTTGGAGCAGAGTCTCTTTCCGATACATGTCGCAAAGATAGTGAATAGGAAGCGCTTTTATTACCTGTTTCAAAATTTTAATGAAGTCGCCCTGTCGAAAATTACCTGTGACCGGAACGTTTTCTGCAGAATTGATTTAACACAATCATTGTTTACAAGCGGAACCCTTATGATTATATTAATAAGATATGTCAAAATTCAAACTTCATTCTCCCTGGGAACCTGCAGGCGATCAGCCAAACGCGATCAAAGAGCTCACCCAGGGCATTGAGCACGATGATAAATTCCAAACATTGCTTGGAATAACCGGTTCCGGCAAAACGCGTACAATCGCAGGTGTGATTGAAAACGTGCAGAAGCCTACGCTTGTAATGAGCCACAATAAGACGCTTGCCGCTCAGCTTTATCGTGAATTCAGTGATTTCTTCCCTGAAAACCGGGTTGAATTTTTTATCTCATACTACGACTACTATCAGCCGGAAGCCTACATTTCGAGCCAGGATAAGTTTATTGAGAAAGATTTATCGATTAATGAAGAAATTCAGCGGCTCAGGCTCCGGGCAACCAGCTCGCTGCTATCCGGCCGTAGAGATGTGATTATTGTCTCCTCGGTTAGCTGCATTTACGGAATCGGCTCTCCATCAGAATATGAAAAACTGATCGTAACTCTGAAGACCGGCATGGAGATTCCAAGAAACACACTTCTCTACGATTTTGTGGATCTGCACTACAGGCGAAGCGACCGCGATTTTACCCGCGGCACGTTCCGCGTACGCGGCGATGTGATTGATGTTTACCCCGCTTATTCCGAAGAAGGACTGCGCATTTCCATGTGGGGTGATGAAATCGAAACCCTGGAAGTTTTTGATATCGATACCGGGAAGATTCTGGACAGTGTTGAAGAGTTTCGAATTTATCCTGCATCTCATTATGTAACGTCCAAAGACCGCCTGAGTGATGCGATCGAACAAATCCGACAGGAGATGTACTGGCGGGTGGACATCCTGAGAGATGAACAGAAATTTCTGGAAGCCAAGCGGCTGGAGCAGCGCACTACGTTTGATATTGAGATGATGCAGGAGATCGGGTATTGCTCTGGAATTGAAAACTATTCCCGCTACCTGAGTGCGCGAAAACCGGGTGAGCGCCCCTACTGCCTCTTCGACTATTTTCCGGATGATTTCATGCTGGTTGTGGATGAGAGTCATCAAACCGTACCGCAGATCGGAGCGATGTACGGCGGTGATCGCTCCAGAAAAGTTGAGCTTGTTGAACACGGGTTCCGCCTGCCATCCGCACTCGACAACCGTCCGCTTACGTTTGAGGAATGGGAATCGATGATCAAACAAGCTATTTTTGTGAGCGCCACACCGGCTGATTATGAACTTGAACAATCAGATGGTGTCTACGTAGAACAAATTATCCGGCCAACCGGACTGATGGAACCCGAAATAGAAGTCCGTCCGCTTGGAAACCAGGTCGATGATCTTTTAGATGAAATTCAAAAGCGGGTAGAAAAGAATGAGCGCGTCTTATGTATCACACTTACAAAACGCCTGAGTGAAGAACTCAGCGAATACCTGAAAGGGCTTGGAATCAGCGCTGCCTATATGCACAGTGAGCTCGACGCCATGCAGCGGGTTGAAGTGCTGTACAAGTTCCGGCGAGGTGATTTTAGCGTGCTCGTTGGAATTAACCTGCTCCGTGAAGGAATTGACATCCCGGAATTAAGCCTGGTTGCTATCCTGGATGCTGATAAAGAAGGTTTCCTCCGATCAGAGACGTCGCTGTTTCAGATCGTGGGTCGTGCTGCCCGTAATGTTAAAGGGAAAGCCATTCTTTATGCTGATAAAATGACCAAAAGCATCAAAAAAGTTGTTGAAGAGACAGATCGCCGGCGAAAGATTCAAAAAGAATACAACGAAAAACATGGTATTACACCAAAAACAATCGTTAAAGAACTGAAGCCACTGGTTGATCCTTCTCTTATTTCCACTAAAGATTTTGATCTCGATTCAGGCGTAAAAACCGATGATGATTACCTTGAAGTTGTAAAAGTTGCTGAAGATGGCATCCAATACAAGCCAAATCCTGCAATGAAAGAAGTTACATTTGAAAGCAAGGATAAATTTATCGATTATTTGCGTGACTCGATGTTGCAGTCAGCGAAGAATATGGAATTCGAAGAAGCTGCCCGCATCCGCGATCAAATTGAAAAACTTGAAAAAGAACTCTGAACCCAACATACACCCATGAGTAAAATCGACTTTTTTAAAACCTTTATTAAAGATCGCGACGTAGCATCTGTTATTCCCACTTCTATGAGGTGCGTAAAAAAAGTGTGTACCCATATCGATTTTTCCCAAGATTTTACCCTTGTTGAATACGGCCCGGGAAATGGAGTGTTTACCAAATATCTTCTGGATAAGATGACAGAAGGGAGCCGCCTTATACTTATCGAAGCCAATGAAGATTTTGTGACTGAACTGAATGAAACCATTAAAGATCCGAGGGTTTCCATCAACAATGTACTTGCCGGTGATGTAGAAACCGTTCTGGATCCCGATCAGGTCGGAAATGTGGACTATGTACTTTCAGGTATTCCCTTCTCCTTTCTCAAAAAAGATCGTAAACGGGCGGTTCTAATTGCCACAAAACGAATTTTGAAGGATGGGGGAAAATTTATCGCCTATCAAACCAGCGGGCACCTGAAAAAACCGGTTATGGAGGTTTTTGGCAATTACGATATCGAATTTGAGATGCTCAATATTCCGCCCTACCTGATTTACGACGTAGTGAAAAACAGCAACGGAGCTGAATCAGCTGCAGGTAAAACGGGAAGCTGAACCTGGAATCTGTCACCATAAAAAAAGCCCTGAATGAATGTATTCTTTCAGGGCTTTTTTGTAGAAAATAGTTAGTACAGCTTCCTGCCTTTCACGATCCGATAGGATTGTAGAAATCTTAATTCTCTTCGTCAGGATCGTCCTGCTGAGGAATTGCCGGCTGTGACTGCGAAGGCGCCGTAAAATCATTCATTTCGCCAGGTTGTTCCTGCTGCAGGCCTGGTACTCCCTGCTGCTGGATTGTGCTTTGCCCGGATCCTCCGCGATCGATGGCAAAATTTGCAAGGACACTCAGTGCCAGAAAAAGTGTTGCAAGAATCGTTGTGGTTTTTGAAAGTAAATCTGCGGTTCGTCTGGCTCCCATTGCAGCACCACCGGCCATACCCGCGGCAAGACCACCGGTGAGCCCCTCTTTCTGACCCGGCTGCAGCAATACAACTACAATCAATAAAATTGCGATGAGCGTGATCAGTGATATGATAATTCCGTAAAGCATAGGTTTTTTGTAAATTTGTTGAACAATCTATAGAACCATAAAAATATCACTATTTAAGCTTTTAAAAAAATCGTATCTCACGAAAAGAATATTTCACAAATAATGAATCCTTCGCCAGTCACCCAATTCCAGCTATATGGATGATTTTCAGCAATATTTAGAGCAGCTTTTATCGCAAACACCGCTGCAGATGGGTAACATCATCGAAACGATTATAATTATCCTGGTTCTCATTGTGATTCGTTTCGTAATTGTTCGAATTGTATACCGGCAGGCAGAGGATACATCCACACGGTATCGCTGGCGTAAAAACGTTACATACACAATTGTATTCATCGGTTTTTTGCTGATTGGCAGAACCTGGATTGAAGCAATCGGTTCACTTGCAACGTTTCTGGGGCTGCTATCAGCCGGTTTAGCAATCGCATTGCGCGATCCTGTTACCGACATGGCCGGGTGGGCTTTTCTGATGTGGCGAAAACCGTTCAATGTCGGAGACCGTATTCAGATCGGGGAAAATAAAGGAGACGTTGTGGATATCCGTTTTTTTAAATTCACGATCCTCGAGATTGGAAACTGGGTACACGCCGATCAAAGTACCGGCCGGTTGATTCACATTCCGAACCACCTGGTGCTTCGGGACCCGATCGCCAATTACACCAGTGACTTTGAATTTATCTGGAACGAGATCGAGGTGATCTTCACCTTTGAGACCAACTGGCGAAAAGCGAAATCAATCATTGAAAAAATTACAAACGATCATCTGAAGGATTACGTGAACGACGCAGAACAGCAAATTCGCCGGGCAACGAAATCATATCTCATCCACTATCGTAACCTCACTCCCATTGTGTATACGGATGTGGTGGATGACGGAATCAAAATGACGATACGCCACCTTAGTAATCCAAGAAGCCGGCGCGGTATTAATCAGATGATCTGGGAAGACGTTCTGGATGCAGTAGCAAATGAAAATGATATTGATTTTGCGTATAAAACGGTGCGAATATATCAAAATCAGATCGAGGGTAAAGAGAAGCTGAAACCGGCAAAAGACGATTTAGAGCATTCATCAGAACAATCTATTTCGGGATCGGCTGAATAAGAGCAGGATCGTTTTTAGATTCGTCTTTCACCTCTTTTGTTACCCTGTGAACGGTGAGTTCGGTTATAATAAATTGTGCCGACACCTCATCAACAATCTCTTCCAGGTCCACGCCCTGCAGCCACTTTTTCCCAAGGGATCGTTTCATAATCATAGGCATTGCCTCGCTGATGGGCTTTATGAGCGTGTTCGATTCGGTCATTAACATTTCTGTATACGGTTCTTCATCACCCTTAAAAATGTGGGCGGCTGCATAGAGCAGCGTATTATCTATCTTTCGCACAAAAAATGGATGATCTTTCTTTTTCTCATCCTTCCAGATATAAAATCCACTCAAAGGTATCAGCGCTCTTTCATTTGCATCTGACTCAAGCTTTTTCAGCTCATCCAGATCTGTAATGCCGGGTGGCGCACTGCTCTTTTCCATGCTTTTCCCCCAGCGAACTCTTTTAATCACAAACTCATCTTCGCCAGATTTTGCAGTAATAACCGGGATATGATATCCCCGAGACAGATTGTAATGCGGATCGAATATTACCTCTCCTGAAGGTTCCAGGTTAAAGTGTTCCATCAGGATTTCCCCATCCGCAAAAAAAGCAATTCGGTTTGACATAAGTGTATCGGGCATTTATAGTTTTGTTCGAAGTATCTCTATATATACATTTATAAACAGTTCTCTTCAAGAAGCGTTCACATTCTCCATTGCAGAAAAATCTTATCCATTCAAAAGTGTACCAAGGCTGTTTTAATACCGTTACTAAATCGGTATGTATATATGCTACAGTTTATATATTTTACGTGAGTCTTGTTACTGTTCAACGAATGTGTTTCATTTATTTAAGGCGCCCGGATTATACCGGAATTTAAAACGCTTTCTTTTATGTTAACAGTAGTTTTTTGAACTGTTATTCATTGAACAGATCGGGCACACTTTTTTAGATATGCTTGTTCTTTGTTAATTGAAATATTGATTATTAAACGAAAGAGGTACAAAGTTGTCGTTTCATCAATTTCGACTAAGTTCTGATATTTTGAAGGGGTTAAAAGATGTTCAAATTGAAAGCCCCTCATTGTTGCAAAAGAAAATTTTTAATGAAGTTGAGACAGGAACTGATTTAGTTATCAATACCACCTCCGAAGATAAACCGGAGCTGGGATATTTACTGTCACTGTTAAATTCAATTTCAAAATCGGACCGGCGCCAGGGCACACGCGCTATCATTTTAGCTTCGGATGCCAAAAGGGCGAAGGAACTGGATGAGTGGGTATGGGCCATCGGCTATCATGCGGGTATTGAAAGTGCCTGCCTGGCGGGTGAAGGCGATACTAAAGAAGATCTGGCAAGTCTCTCTGCCGGCCCGGTTATCGTCATCTCCACGCCAAAACGGCTCGCGGATATTCTGGAGACCGGCCGTATGGTATTCCGTGAGGTAGAGAAGCTGATTGTGGATCAGGCTGATCAGATTGAGGATTGGGACCCGGTTGAGATTATCTCCAAAAGAATTATCAACAGTAAGTGCCAGAAAATTCTGGCCGCCGCAAAAGACAGCCAGGCACTTCGCGATGCCGAAGAAAATCTGCTTACCGATCCTAAGCTAATGACTCCATCTGAAAAGGCAGAGGCTAAAAAAGGGAATTTAACACAAGATGTGATCAAGAAAGATCTTACGCAGTACTACATCAATGTCCCACCTCGTTCAAAAATCTCGATCTTAATGGCTCATCTTGATGAGAATAAAAAAGATACGGTTGTGATTTTTGCTGCCTCCCGCCGAACTGCAGACAGACTCTACAAAATATTGAGGAAAAGCGGCCGCAGGGCTGTCAGCGTGCATGATAAGGTTGATGAGAATACATTTAAACAGCGCTTTGGAATGTTTACGGACGGAAATGTTCAGCACCTGATTGTAGGAGAACTTTCCGCCAATGACATCGATCTGGAACACGCCACAAAAGTAATCAATTACGATGTTCCTGAAGATGTTAATGAATATAAGCTCCGGGCTGAGCTGGTAGGTGATGGGAAAGCCACCAAAATCTTATCGCTTGTTTCCAAGCAAGACCGTGGGGATATAAAAGAAATTTGCAATTCTCTTGGTTATGCACCGAAAGAGCTACCCGTACCCAATGAGATAAAAGAGCAGCGCAGTAGTTCAAAAAACAACGGGCAATCGGGCAAAGAGAAAACGAAATCGCGAAGTAAAAGCAACCGGGGATCAAAGAAAGACAAATCGAAGAGCAAACAGAAAAAAGCGCCCCGCAGAAATAAAAAAAGTGAACCTGAAGGCCTGCCACGCCCTACATTCGATCAACTCAGCGGCGGCCGCAAAGGAAAGCAAAAAGAAGAAAAAAGCGGTGTGATTGGTTTCTTCAAAAAACTTTTTTCCTGAACCATTCTTTGAACGTGAGTTCGATTCTTAAAAACACCAGATTTCACAAATTACGAACCGGTCGATTTTTGATTGAACAGTCACCTGAAAAAATTCCGGGATGGTTACTTTAATGGATGAGGCGAATGAAGATTAACAGCGTAACCTATGCTCGATTGTTAAATTGGATGTGTAAAAGTACTGTTTCTCAGGGAGATGCAGTTCCGAATACATGAGAATATCTATAAAACGAACTGAGCAGTGAAGTATTAAAGCGAAGTGATCTAAAACGGATTTTCAGTGGTCAAAAAACGTTTTATACTGTCGGGATATTTGGAATTACTCTCTGAACCGGATATAAATTTGGTAACGGTATTTACTAATACTTGTATTGAAAATAGATAAGCGGCCCGACAAACGGGAAAAGCAGAAATACGAATACCCACCAAAGTTCAAATTTATCTCCCTTTTTGATCTCCATAAAAAGATCAATTGTGGCCCATATAGAGAGCACACATATGATAAGTAGTAAAAGACTGATTGCTGACATCGATTTGATTCCTTCTAAATAAATTGTAAAAGTCCTTGATTTCTCTACGCAAAATCCGGCCTTATCGGGTAAGATCCGAGTTAGAGTCTTCTTAATTTTGATGTACGCGTTATTCTGGCAGGTCACGTCCGAAAAGCATCCCGCTAAAACGGGTTCGTATCTCCTCGCCTGAGTCTCTGAAGTAGAGAAATGGAAGATGCGTATCGGTATTGGTAGTATCAGTTTCAACGCCCCAGAGTGGAATCAGTGAAGTGGGGAGCATAGAATAGCGGGCATCGCCAATCACATCCGGTTTATCCGGGTGACGTATGAGGTAGGCTTCAGATAGTCGTTCAAAACGCTGGAGGTCTGAATAGAGAGTTCTACCTTGAAATTCACTGAACTCATCTTCAATAAATACAAGCGGTTCACCCTCTCCGGGGAAAACGGTGATACCGGAAAAATATCCTGTTCGGACACCATCCGTAAAAACGGAATCTCCGGAAATGTAGGTTGTGCGCCATAAGACCTGGTTTCCTATGGTGGGTTTCACAACGGAGCGCTCAATGAAGTGACCGCGTTCAGCCGCAGTCTGAGTCATTGCGCCTTCCGCACGGTTGTTCTGCATCCAACCCACAGCCAGAATGATTGCCATCCAGGCCCAGGCTACATATATCAGCCATTTTTTGTTCAGCCCGATAGCAAGGGCGGTGAAAAGAATCAATCCGGCAGAAAAAACCGGGTCAACTACAGAGACAAGATTCCATGCAAAACGCGTATCCACAAACGGCCAGAAGAGTTCAGTTCCGTAGCTGGTAATCACATCCATAAACCAGTGCGTTGCATACCCCGCCAGGGAGTAGAGATAGAGATCCCGGAAAGTGAGGTGCCTTCGCAATACCCACCAAAAAAGGGCGGCTGCAATCAGGGCCCCTACAGGAATAAAAACCAGTGCATGGGTAAACTGGCGATGCACCTCCAGGTTGAAAAGAGGATCTGAGGGTAGATGGATAAAGGTCTCCACGTCGGCAATCAGCGCGGCCCCGGCCCCGGCAACTACAGCCGGTTTTCTGTTTTTTTCGCTCGAAACTGAGTAGGCCGCCATTGCGCCGACTACTCCGTGTGTTAACGGGTCCATCTGTTAGGAATGATCTGTTATTTTAGATTTTTATTTAAAGCTGGTATGAAAGCCACAACGTCTTTTGGCAGACATTGATCTGTCCTCAAAAACAAACTACCCTCAAATCCGCCGGATTTCAAAAGGAAGTTCGAGCTGTTCACCAAACGATCCGCCCTCGTGTAAATTGAGCGAAGAAACAGAAATGCCCAGAAGACGCACTTCACGCTCGCCGGCTTCCGTTTCGTCAAGCAGACGAATTGCCGTTTGTGATATTTCACTGGCACTGCTGACAAACTGAGGATATGTGTAACTGCGGGTAACCGTTTCAAAATTTTTATATCGCACTTTCAGTGTTACGGTTTTGCCGGCTGCGTTGAGTTTGCCCATCGAATTTGAAATCTTTTCAGAAAGTTCAGTCAAAAATGTGCGAATCCAGTTGAGGTCAGAAACATCCTCGGAGAATGTACGCTCTTTTCCGATCGATTTACGGGTTCGGTGGGATTTAACTTTCCGGTTGTCGATTGCACGTGCAATCCGGTAGTAGTGGTGACCCGATTTGCCAAATTGCTTCACCAGGTCAACTTCCTCCCACTTTTTCAGATCGGCTCCGGTACGGATACCCAGCGATTCCATTTTCTGCTTAGTGGCTTTGCCAACGCCGTAAAACTCACCAATTGCAAGATTTTCGATAAAGGCTTCGGCTTCATCAGGGTGAATTACACTGAGGCCGTCAGGTTTATCCAGATCTGATGCGATTTTTGCGAGGAATTTATTGAATGAAACACCTGCTGATGCAACCAGGCCGGTCTGCTCATAAATCTCTTTTTTGATGGCCCGGGCGATCAGTGTACCGGATGGAATTCCTTTCAGATTTTCAGTGACATCCAGGTATGCTTCATCAAGCGAAAGAGGCTCCACAAGTTCGGTGTAGCGGTAAAAAATCTCACGGATTTGGTGCGATATCTCCCGGTAGACTTCAAACCGGGGCTTTACGAAAATGGCGGACGGACACTGTTTGACGGCCCTTGATGCCGGCATGGCCGAGTGAATTCCATACTTTCTTGCTTCATAACTGGCAGCAGCCACCACACCGCGCCCTTGCGGCGAACCTCCCACCACTACCGGTTTTCCGCGATATTCCGGATGATCGCGCTGCTCTACAGAAGCGTAAAACGCATCCATGTCTATATGGATAATTTTTCTGGGGTCTGTTTGAATCACTTCAGAAATTTTTTGGCGCGGGGAAGCAATAAAAAATCATTTTTTGTACCTTTAGCCACAATGTAAGAATCTTGTAAAGACAAAATTGAATTATCGATGGAAGAATTGAATGGTGTAACGATTTACTGGTTAATTTCAATCGGGCTGTTGGTTGGGTTCATTATTGATCTTCTGATGATGAAAAAAGGGATTGGCATGATCGGCAATGTAGTTTGGGGTGCGATTGGTTCGATAATTGTGGGTGTTTCCATGATTCTTCTGGGTGTTTTTGCACCGCTCATTTACGCTACTCTCGGGTCCATTGCATTCCTGTTTTTAATCAATGTGTTCAGTTTTGATCAGGAGCACAAAAATTCTGCCCAGACAAGTCAATAATATATCCAACGTTTAAGTGTAGGGCCGCGCTATTCAACGATCAGAAAAGAAACTTCCGCCGCTATCCGGTAATGTGCTTTGGCTGATTCCATCTGATCCGGCCAGGCAGTTGTACCGGAATGCGATTGACCATTTTTCTGCTCTGTACGGTACTCCCGAATTTACTCCTCACCTCACGTTTGGCTCCCTGCCTGAAATCTCCTCAGAAAAACTGGAGTCAATTCTCAAAAAGTATTCTTCTCAAATCAACAGTCTTGAACTTGAAGCGGATTTCCTGCGATGCAGCAGCAATCCGTTTCGCAACCTGGTACATCAGCTTACTGTAAGTGACCGATATCGTGAGTTGGCAGAAGGATTAGTATCAGAAATCCCGGATTTTAGGCCTAAAAGAGAGCTGCATATTAGTTTAAAGTACGGTTATGATCATTGTGCAGAACTGGATCGGGTGTTTGGGGAATCAAATCTTCAGCTACCGGATAAAATCAGATTTTCTGCTATTGAAATGATCAGCCTTGGCAGTACTGTCGAAGATTGGAAGGTCCTCTTTCGCAAAACGATATAGAGATCAGGCGTGTTTCATTTGGTAGTGTCGGTCAGATTCACGAACCTTACACACAACCGTTAAATCACTTAATAAAATATAGAGCTATGGAAGGGTATAAATTTTTTGAACAGGTCAATAGTGCATTTGATCAGGCAGCTTCTTACACAGATTTTGATAAAGGGCTGCTATCACAGATGAAAATTTGCAATGACGTGCTGCATATTACCTTTCCTCTTGAGAAAGATGACGGAAAAATTGAGGTGATTGAAGCCTGGCGGGTAGAACACAGTCATCACAAGCTGCCAACAAAAGGCGGAATTCGATATAGTATGACGGTAAACGAAGATGAAACGATGGCGCTTGCCGCACTGATGACCTATAAATGCGCAGTGGTAGACGTGCCGTTTGGCGGTGCTAAAGGCGGAATCAAGATAGACAAATCAAGATATTCAGAATCGGAGCTTGAGCGCATTACGAGAAGGTATACGTATGAGTTGATGAAAAAAAACTTCATCGGGCCGGGAATTGATGTGCCGGCACCGGATTACGGAACCGGTGCCCAGGAAATGGGATGGATCCTGGATACATTTCGTCAAATGAGCACCGATATCAATGCAGAAGGGTGTGTAACAGGAAAACCTGTGGAGATGGGCGGAATCCGCGGACGTACAGAAGCTACCGGGCGTGGCGTTTATTTTGGAATTAAAGAAGCGTGTGACAATAAAGAGGATATGAAAAATCTTGGCCTCGAACCCGGTCTCGAAGGCAAAACATTTGTGGTACAGGGACTCGGAAACGTTGGCTATCACGCCGCAAAATATATGGCAGAAGCAGGCGCAAAAATGGTTGGCGTTGCTGAAATTGGCGGTTCAATCTATAGCGAAAAGGGTATCGACCTGGATAAGCTGATGGAATACAGAAAAGAGAAAGGGCTTATCGCCGGGTTTGAAGGAACGGAAACGCTTGAGGATAACAGTTCAGTTCTTAAAAGTGAGTGCGATATTCTGATTCCGGCAGCTCTCGAAAACCAGCTGAACGAAAAAAATGCGGACAAGATACAGGCAAAAATTATTGGTGAGGCGGCAAACGGTCCCACAACGGCAAAAGCTCATCAGATCATAAAAGACCGTGGTGCCCTGATTATTCCCGATAATTATCTGAATGCGGGTGGTGTAACAGTTTCTTACTTCGAGTGGCTGAAAAACATTCAGCACATGCGGTTTGGGAGAATGGGTAAACGTTTTGAAGAGAACAGCTACAAAAAAATACTATCGGTCATCGAAACCATATCAGACAGAAAATTTACGGATAAAGAACTTGGATTTTTAGCCCAGGGTGGCGGTGAATCAGAACTTGTGGATTCCGGCCTCGAGGAGACGATGATTAATGCGTATAATCAAATCAATGAAATTCGGAAAAAACATGGGGTTGATTTGAGGACGGCGGCATTTATCAGCGCCATTAATAAAGTAGGTATTATCTACGGCCGAATGGGAATTTTCCCGTGATAGGCAGGCATATAAAAAGACCTCTGCAGTCTTTCAAAACTGCAGAGGTACTATGTTTAAAAAGCATGATATTAACCAAAACATCATACAAAACGGTACGTGCCCACTTCAGGATTGTTTCAAAACTGTTAGCAAATTTTCTGTTACATCAGATGAGTTGAAACAAACTCAATCAAGAATGGATTTCACGCCTCATCTTTTACAGCTATAAATTTTTAATACCGCACAACCATGTGGTGCAGATGGTTGGAGTATTTTGAAAATTAGATAAAATCAAACTACACCAGCGACACCTTGAACAAGTGATCCTGGATAATGTGAGTGGCTTTTTATTTAATAATCAAATGATACTGATGGCTCCCCATGCGAATGAAATTGTAGTCGGTTTTGTGCGTACTGTAGCGCCTCTTCCACTGATTACAAACGATACGGAATCGATGCATGTACTGCAGAAAGAGAGATTTGAGTTAGAGCCTTCAAACCATGTTTCATCATCCAGCAGTAACCGTATAAGTATCGATGGGTTTAATAGCAGCGATCGGCTTGTTGAGCAGATCGCTGAAAATTCTCCCGATGTGTTAATCACGGAGTCTAACCTCAGCAGCCAGGATGACATAAATCTTCTTAAAAGATTGAGAACCTGCAGCAAATCCTTGAAAATATTGCTGATCGTGAAACGGTACAAAAGTAGTATTATAGAGAAAGGCAGAGAACTTGGAGTCAATGGCTATCTGCACTGCAGCTATAATGAAGCTGCTTTTAAAAAAGCAATTCACAGCCTCAATAATGGGATATTTTATGTTTGCCCAAAACTCAGGTCGCAGTTTCAACTGAATTGTAAAAACCCATTTGATAATCTTACAAAGCGGGAGAAAGAGGTGGTGAAATTATCTGTTGCCGGAATATCTGCCAGTGAAATCGGTGAAGAACTTTCGGTGAGCATGAATACCATAAAATCACACCGCAGACGTATTTATTTAAAACTTGGATTAAAAAATTTAAAAGAGCTTCTTACCTTAGCCGATTTCGCTGGAAACCCTTAGTGCAATCAGCCGATTGTTGATTGTACACTCAACACAAAACTAAATTTAAATAGAAGTAGTTTTTATCCTGTCGAATCGAAACTGTTTTATTCGTAATAGTCTGCAGAACAAGGATATCGAAGTGTTCGTAAAGAAGAGAGGGTAACACAGACATGGGGCGTTTCCTGGCGGGCAAAGTCGCCTGAGCCCGATATAGCCTTGATTATCGTGTCTGAATTGGTGCCGGGTAGTGTTAAAAAAATATAGGCCTTCAAATAAATTTTTCAAATGGTATGAACCCAAAATCAACCAAAATGCGTATGGATTCCGATAAAAAGCATGAATTTGAGTATTACTTTAAGAACCCAAAATTAACAGACGATGAAAATGATGATGATAAAGAAGAACCTCGGGATGTTGATATTCGGCATCCTGACCAGTAAGGTTGTTCGGGGCAAAATTTGATCTACCTGAAATCGAACGTGAATCTTCGGCCTTAATGAGTACATTTGAAGGATCAGTTAATCATTCAGAAAGTGATGATGACCCCATTGATGTTAATGTGAAACACCCTATTGAAGAAGGCTAATCAGTAAACGGGTTTTTTAGATTTACTGAATTGGTTACATTCGGGAATGCTACGAATTTTTATTGCACTATTATTGGCTTCAATTCCGCATCAGGTTTTCGGTCAGGGTGTGCCCCTGATGACTCATTTCAGCCCTGAGGAGTATGATGCACATCGTCAGAACTGGGCTGCTGCGCAAGGGCATGATGGCAAAATGTATATTGGAAATTCAGCCGGAATTTTAATTTATGACGGTTCCAATTGGCAGCATCTGAGTGTTAGCACTGGAAACATTGTGCGAACTCTTAAAGTGGCCTCCGATTCATTAATTTACTATGGGGGGCAAAATGAATTTGGAGTTGTTCAGCACGATTCACTCAACAACCCAATTGTGAGGAGTTTGCGGAACACCCTGGTTGCAGACACCCTGGAACTTGGTCCGGTTTCAAGTATAAAGGAACATGACAATGCGATCTATTTTCAGTCAAGTAACCATATCTTTATATATACTGAAAACCGTATCGATGTGATTGAGGCCGAGACCTCTTTTACACCTATGGTTACACTTGATAATGAGCTGCATGTCCACCAGCGTGGCATCGGAATAATGAGAGTGGATGGAGCTACTCTGTCAGCAATACCGGGAGGTGAACAGTTTAGTGGTAGTGAAGTATACGGAGGGGTGTCATTTGATGATAAAAATCTGATCTTTACAAGAGATTTTGGGATTACCGTTTATGAAAATGGAAATTTTGAAGATGCTGACAATGAATGGATCAGTCAGATTTCAGACCAACTGGTTTGGAGGGTAGCAAAAATAGATAGTGCTACATTTGCTATAGGAACGCTGTTAGGGGGAGTGTTTATTGCGGATAAGGATCTGAATCTGCTGAATGTTGTAAACGAACAGAAAGGGTTGCAGACCAATCTCGTCTATAACCTCTTTACCGATCACGAAAATAATATCTGGGCAGCACTCGATAATGGAATAAGCATTATTCATTATGGCCAGCCACTATCAACCTATGGTGAAAGGTCGAATTTATACGGCGGAGTAACAGGCCTCGAGAAAATCGGCAGCCGTATCTATGCCGGAACAACCGAGGGGCTGTTTGTGATGGATACTGAAGTGGAAGATGAGTTTCGACGGGTGGATAATGTCAGCCGGGTAGTGGGTATGGGCCGTATAGCGGATGAGATACTTTTATCAGAAAGTAACCGGACAATCCGGGTGTTTGATGAGCATACCGAAATTGTGAGTGATCAAAACTTTCACAATGTGTACTATCAGCCGGGACAGGATTCGGTTTATACAACAAATGGCAGTGGAATCTACAGATCACCTGTGAAATTTCCAGAGAGTACCGAATACCTTTTTGATGCAGGTTCAAGAATTGCAGAACTGCTTCTGTATCAAAATGAGATTTGGGTTCTGACGGATACAGAAGTACGAACATTCAGTAAACAAGGTGAGACTTTACATATATTTTCACTTGAGCATGATAGCGGGGTAACAAGATTTTTGAAAAATATTGGAGGCAGGATTGTAGCCGGAACAGATTGGGGGATGTATATTTATGATGAAAATGAGGGTTCTTTTATAAGACAGAGGCGTCATGATGGTTCGGGGTTTGGCCAGACTTATATGATGTCAGAGTGCCAGGAGCAGGATCTCTGGCTTCGGGCACGCGGAAAAATGATGAAGGCATCCCTGAATGATGACCCTTGGGAATTTACGGATACACCCTATCAGCTGATTGGCAGTAAAGCTAACGACACTATTTATAAAATTATTTGTGATGATGATAATACCTGGTTTGGCGGAGCATACGGACTATACTACATGCCAGGGAGGGATTGGAATTATCAGACCGAATTCAATACAAGCATCACTCGGTTCTACGTAAACAGAGACTCATTGATATATGGTGGTTTTGGAACACCTGAGGAGTCTATAGTTCTGCCGTATGATGATAATCAGCTGCGATTTACATTTGCGGGTGCAAGTTATATCAAACCGGGGGATACAGAATACAGCGTGATGCTTGACGGGTTTGATAACGACTGGGGGAACTGGACAACCGAAGATTTTAAAGATTATACAAATATTCGCGAAGGCTCATATACACTGCGGGTGCGAAGCAGAAATATCTATGGGATTGAAGGGAATGAAGCCTCATTCGCGTTTTCCATTCTCCCGCCATGGTACAGAACCTATTGGGCTTATTTTCTATATCTTATGGCCATCGGAGCGGTATTATTTACAGCTCACCACATTCGTGTACGCCAGATTTTGAAAATTCAGAACATCAGAAATCGGATCGCCGATGATCTCCACGATGAGGTAAGTGCTACTCTCAGTAGTATCAGTTATTTTGCAAAAGCCGTTGAAAGACAGCCGGCTGAAAAACGAGGGCGCTTCGTTTCACTGATTTCTGAAAGCGCGGATGATGCCAAGGATAAAATCACAGATATCATCTGGGCGATAAACCCCAAACACGATGACTGGCAAGGCTTGATGGCGAAGTGCCGGCGGTTTGCTTCAGACCTGCTGGAGAGTAAGGAGATCCGGCATCATATCGATATAACGGAAGAGTTGGTCGGCAAACCCGATGTTGAGGTGAGGCAGCATTTTTGGCTGATTTTTAAAGAAATTATCACAAACTCGACTCGTCATTCAGAAGCTACACAGGTCAATATTTCGATCAAAAAGACCGGGAAAAAAATTCTTTTGATCGTGCAGGATAATGGCAAGGGGTTTAATACGAACCTTGTCGAAAAAGGCAATGGTTTGCATACTGTATTTCAGCGCGCAGAAAAAATCGGTGCAAAGGCCGAGTTGAAAACTGAAGAAGAATTTGGTGTGCGCTGGTCTGTTCATGTTGATCTTTAACCACATGTGCATGTGGTGAGTAAGGGTTCAGAATGCCTTACATTTCATGGAGGGTAAAGAATGAGTCCGGAATAAAAAAAACGATCAACCTATTGTATCTAATAGCAAATCCCCGGGCTAAAGCTGCAAAATTTTAGAAAAAAATTGAATGAGTAAGGAACTGATTAAAGTATCGATCATTGAAGATAACGCCTATATGCGAGAGGGCTGGGAGACATTTATCGATTTCGAAAAAGATATGTGTGTTGTGGGATCGTTCGACTCGTGTGAAAAAGCATTCGAAGACAGTGAATTTCAAAAATCAGACCTGGTGTTACTGGATATTAACCTGCCCGGTATGGATGGAATTGAAGGTCTTGATCATATCAGGAAAAAAGATCCCGAAAAAATTGTAATCATGGTTACCGTACATGATGATGACGATCACATTTTTGCAGCACTGAAAGCAGGGGCGGTCGGGTATCTCATGAAAAAAGTAACTCCTGATGAACTTGTGGATGCAGTTCGGGATGCGTACAAGGGCGGATCACCTATCACACCCAATATTGCCCGTAAAGTAATTCAGACTTTTCATAGGTCGGAAAAACTTGAAGAAGAACTGAGTGACCGTGAACGCGAAATATTAACCGAACTCGCAAGAGGATTATCGTACGCTGCTATCGGTAAAAAAATATTTCTGTCGGTTGATGGAATCCGTCACCACATCCGGAATATCTACCGGAAACTTGAAGTGAACTCAAAGTCAGAAGCTGTTGCAAAAGGGTTGAAAAACAGACTGATAGATCTTTAAACCTGAGTTTGATGCACAGAGTAATACTCAGGTAGTTTCATTGAAAAAAGATTATTTAATCGTCGTATTTGTTTTTTGAGAGTCAAACCCAACCCGGGTCAATATACGATACATATCTGACTGACCCATTCTCCCCTTGAATAGTTCACCACTTACACGAAAGCAGAGAATCAATGAACAATATTTATGCCTACGCATATATACCTATGATTTTTTAAATACCACATGTTTATGCGGTGACAAACTCTCAGTAATTCCTGATATTATTGTGAGAGCTAATTAGATGTTTTAGGATTAGAGATGCCTAAAATGTGATAAGAGAGGAAAAGTGCTCCTGCTGTTAATCGGCAGGGGCACTTTTTGCTTATGAAAGATATTCGTAAAAATACTTAGATGCGGGTATTGCAAATTTCAGAATAATGAATAAAATTATAGGAAAGACTTAGTTTATTTTACTCAGGAATATTTGAATAGAGTTTAGGATTGTGTGGTGTATTAAATTTCGTTTGGTTCTGATGACTATTGAAGGACTGATCACCTTTTACACCACGCAGTCTCATGATCAAATCGAGAGGCAGAAAAACAGGTGTTCCGGCAGGCGCGGTGATGGTCGGCCGGGGCCCCTGTTTTTATTTTTAAAATGAACGAATCTTACCTTTAAGTAAGAAGCTACCGTCTTCAACTTGTTAAAAGCCAAAGTCTACTAAAGCGAAATAAAAAAGCCTGTAGTGATTGTTGCAGGCTTCGCAGAATAAAGTGCAGTCAGAACCTGAGCATTCGATTTAAAAAATAGCAAAAAGAAGTCCGATAAGGACGTCATCTCGCATTCCGAAGCCTCGGGGCGTGACCTACTATCCTTACCAAAAGTCAGGAGATGCCACACCGGGGCGGGGCATAACATAACTGTTGACAAGTATCCTTAACTGACGACCTTATTGAACTGCTATTGGTGAAATCTGACAAATTTAAAAATCGTACTCACGTTTAAAACTATTCTTCCCTCTGCATCGTCTTATCTGCAGAACATATAACTGCATTACGGATCCACGCCGATTATCCTTAATTACATAAATGGACGACGTTCTACTAATTAAAAAAGTACAGCAGGGTGATACCCGGGCTTTTTCCGAACTGGTGAACCGGTGGCACGAACGTATACATCGTTTTGCGTATCGATTTTTTTCGGATGAAGATGAGGCAAATGAGATCGCCCAAAAAACGTTCATAAAAATGTATCAAAATGTGAACGATATCGACAATCCGGAGAAATTCGGGTCGTGGATGTACCGGGTGGCCAATAATCTCTGTCTCGATGAACTGAAACGGGCCGGACGAAGAAAAGCCACTCCACTTGAAGCCTGGGTTGAGCAGAGTGGCGGTCTTGAATCGGATACAATTTCACCGGCTGCTGAACTGGATCGCAAAGAACTTGGGGATATCCTTCAGCAGGCGCTGATGCTGCTGCCGGATGAGCAGCGAACCGTCATTATCCTGAAAGAGTATGAAGGTCTGAAATTCAGGGAAATCGCCGAAATTTTGGAAGAACCCGAAAGTACCGTCAAATCGAGGCTCTATTACGGGCTTAGATCAACGCGTAAAATTTTACTGAAATGGAATATTCAACATCACTTTTTGAACAATGACTGAACAGGAAGCAAAACTAAAGCTAATGGACTATCTCTACGATGAGATGGACGAAGGCGAACGTATAGAGTTTGAAGAGGCGCTGATGATTAACCCGGAGCTTCAAAAAGAGCTCGATAGCCTTCGGTCTACCCGCAGTCTGCTCCAGACCGAATCAAAAGAGATACCGCACCGGGAGATGCTTCTGCTGAAAATTCCCGATGCCGGGACGGATTCAGCAAAAGAGTCGCATCAAACTCACAAAACAGGAGCCAAAAACTCAAATCGGCTTAGTTACACCATATTAGCTGCGGCCGCTGCACTACTCCTTACCACACTTCTTGTAACGTGGAGTAACCTGCACATTACTCGCACTGATACGGGAATGGAAATCACCTTTGGTCAGACTTCGGTTCAGGCTCCCGCTGATCGATCCGACTCCATTTCAGAAGAAGAAATCATCACGCTCATCACTCAGTTACAGCAGGAAAATGCCCTTCTGTTTTCTGAACTGTTGAACGAATCACGGCTTGAACAGCAGCAACAGCTCGAAAATGTGGTTACCGATCTCGCAACGTATTACGAAGAACAGCGCAGGCAGGATCTGATGCTGATTAGCGAAACACTGCTTCAGATGGAAGAAGAAACGTACTTCCGCCTGATGCAAACCGATGAAACCATTGAGGACCTGATATTTGCCCTCACATACCCCGCCAATCCATAAATTCAAAAGAATATGAAACGCCTTAATATAATTTTAGCTGTATTGTTTATTACTGTGCTGCCATTGCACGCATCGGCCCAAACCGGTATCGATAACGACCGGATGGACCGCGATCTGAGAATCATGGAAAATGTGCTTTCCGAACTATTTCAGGTTGACACCGGAGACGAGAATATCCGGATTCGGATTGCCGGAACTCAATTCAACAGAAGTTCCCGGGGGGTCGATGTATCGGGAACATACTATCCCGACTATGGCGTAGTATTTTCAATATCCAACCAGGCGCTGCGAATGCTTTCTGTCCGGTCAGACAACAATGATATCGATCTTGTTTTTCGATATGGAGCGGGAGGTGAAAACGGGTCCACCGAAATTACAGAAGAAAATGTAAGAGCCCGAATTTTGGAGTTTTTCAAGGAGTATGCACCAAATATCGGGCAGTTGCAGGATAACGACCGGGTAATGGTTGCAATTGGCCAGGCCCCAGCCAATCGTCCCAGAACTCCGGGTATTATGATTCAGACCAGCCGACCCGCCACCGACCCGATGATACCTGAAATGATAATCTGGACAGATGCCGTCTCACTGAAACAATACCGATCAGGAAGCCTGAGCAGCACTCAATTTGAAGATCTGCTGCAGACGGGAAGTATAAAAAGCAGATCTGAATTGAGAGATTTCACCATTTTTGCTTCTGTCATCAAAACTTCCCTTGAACATCCGGATTTAAAAAACATGGTCGTTCGGCGTGATCCGTCATTCCATTATCTGCCGGGAATGGGCGTGCATTTTAATGCTGAAATACGCACACACGGACTGGGCTCACCACAGGACAGGGATCAGATCTGGGGCCGGCTCGACTCGCTGTCCGGTAATTTTGAAATGCTGGCTGAGCAGCTGGAAGAGTCTCTTGCACCTCTGGTGGCGCGGCTTGACAGCAACTACAACTCCGTCCGATGGGACTTTGACAGGGATAGCCTTGCCGCTCTTTGGCGAGGTGACAGCCTGAACGTACGTATTCGGGAACTGCGTGACCAGGCGATGGACCATCATCGATCCCATAACCGGCAGAACAGACCGCGTATTAGTGCTATTGAAATTGATTTTAATGAAGAAGGTTCGGAAGAAGAGATTCAGGAGCAGATTGAAATCGTGCATCGTGAGATAACTGCCGCAATCAAAGATTACGCCTCCACACTACGTAACCTTCCGGATGATGAACTTCTGATTGTAACCCTTTACTGGAACAGCAGACACCCTGCAACCCCCTATCAATCGGAAATCCGAATCCGTAAATCAGACCTCCTGAATGGCAGTGAACCCGAAGTGGTGATCACCTCAAGATCGTAACTCCTACACATACAACACCTCAAATATGTAACCTAAAGCTGCACGGCCTGATCGCCGCTGCAGCTTTTTTATTTTGCCCATTTTGCAAAAATTTCTGTTCATGCAGTCTCAATCCTTTACCTTCATTAAAATCCAGTCACACCAACACTCTTCATGAAACATCTCCTCATACCGGTTTTCGTTCTTTTTGTTTTAGGTACTGCGTGCAGTTCTGACCCTCAGCCTGAATCAACCGCAAGCTTCACATTTGACTCCGTTTCAGCCGAACAGGCAGGCTTGCACCCTGACTCACTCCACAGAGTAACTGAGTTTCTTCGGGATGGTGTGGATACCGGAAAAATTCCAGGTTCTGTTTTGACCATCGTAACGGACGGGGCAATCGTTTACAGCGAAGCCGAAGGCATGGCCGACATTGAGGCTGAAATTCAAATGGATCAGCATCATATTTTCAGGATGGCATCCATGACCAAGCCGGTAACTTCTGTAGCTGTGCTTATGCTTGCCGAAGAGGGTAAATTGAGTGTGAATGATCCCGTTTCGAAATTTATTCCAGAGTTTTCAGAACCTGCCATTCTCGAATCGGTCGATTTGACGGATACAACCTGGAGTTCCAGGCCTGCGGAAAATGAAATTACCCTTCATCATCTGCTCACGCATACGTCCGGGGTTGCCTATGGTTTTATTGATGAAGAGCTTGGACCCATTTATCAAAAAGCTGATGTACCCGACGGAACCGTCATGGATGGCCGAACCCTCGAACAGACAATGAGCCGGCTGGGGGATCTTCCCCTGAAGCATGAGCCCGGCTCAGCGTGGACATACGGCCTCAGCACTGATATTCTGGGCCGGGTTGTGGAAGTCGCTTCAGAAATGCCGCTGGACCAATTTTTTCAAGAGAAGATTTTTGAACCGCTTGGCATGCACGATACCGGCTTTAACATTCAGCCTGAAGAACGGGAACGTATCGTGGCACTTTACCGAAACACCCGGCCAAATGAGCTCCAAAAAATTCCCCGGTTATCTGTTCAGAGTTCTGATACCCTGTCAACGGATACCGGGCAGATGCCGCACGTGGGGTATTTTTCCGGCGGATCCGGCTTGTTTGGAACTGCTGAAGATTACCAGCGATTTCTGCAGACCATCCTGAATGACGGGCAGCTGGGGGATGTCCGGCTTTTTAGTGAAGAGACCGCCCGTTACCTGAAAGAACATCAAATTAATGACCTTCGTCTTGGAAAAGACGGATTCAGTTACGCTTTCCAGGTAACGCTGCAGGATGGAGATTTAAAGAATAACCGTCGGCCCGGCAGGCTTCAGTGGGGCGGACTATTCCAGACCCATTTCTGGCTCGATCCAGCCCGAAATACCACCGTGGTACTCATGACGCAGGTGTACCCTTCCATGCACCAGCAGGAACTGTATGATGAAGTGGAGCTAAGGGTAAACCGCTCATTCACAGAATAACGTGCACTATTTTCAAGCCGGATTTTTTTAGATATGCTGACCGAAGTATGGGAGCGCTTGCAATACTGAACCCGTAGCGATATACTTATTTTAAGTGTGTTATATACACTCAGATCATATTTTTATGAAAGTTCGTTTATCACTTCATTTTCCTGCATCCGTTCAAATGTCACAACCATATAACCAATCAGCCTTAATCCTAATCCTGTTACTTTTCACATTCGCGTTGATTTCCGGTTGTGATCCCACCTCCTCCGACGAACCTGAACAGGAACCAGATGATCAGAATCAGCAATATGATCCGGGTGTTCCAGATGATTATTCCGATATTTCACATATCGACAATTTCTCGAGCTGGGGGCATTACAACGTTCACGACCCATCCATGATCAAATATGATGACTACTACTATATTTTTTCTACCGATGTGTTTTTTGGCGGCGGCGGAGTTGATGAAGATGATCCGCGGAGAGACCCTAAAATTCCGATTCGTAAATCTGATGACCTGGTAGACTGGCAGCCGATTGGCCATGTATTTGACGAAATGCCGGGTGATGTCATCGATTTTATGCGGGAGATTCAGCCAGATTATCGTCCGCTTGCCGTTTGGGCACCGTTCATCAAACAGGTTGGCGATGAGTTCCGGCTCTACTACTCCGTGCCCGCCAATAATGATTTGCAAACTGCTTATCTCGGGCTGGCTACAAGTCCGCATCCCGAAGGTCCGTGGGAGAATCAAGGGCTTGTTTTGGCAACGTATGACGGGGATGAACACAACGGAATTGATCCCGCGCTGATGATCGATCGTGCAACCGGCAGGCACTGGCTTTTCCACGGCTCCTGGCAGGCTGGAATTTTTGTTGTTGAAGTGGACCCTGAAACCGGGTTCCGTCTCGATGAGCAGGATAAAGGGGAAATCGTCGCCACGCGTCCGCTCTCCAACGGAAGTGCCGCAATGGAGGGCGCTGAAGTCCTTTATCGTCCGGAAAATGACATGTATTATATGTTCGTAACCTACGACTGGCTGATGGAGCCGTATAACGTTAGGGTGGGCCGTGCTGAACAACCGCAGGGTCCCTACCTCGATATGTTTGGGAAAAACCTGGCGGATCACACCAACAACTACCCGAAAATTACGGCTCAATACCGGTTTTCCGGTCACTACGGCTGGAAAGGAGTTGGCCACACCGGCCTGCTGAACGACGATGGCGACTATTATCTTGCGAGTAACGGAAGGCTTGGCGGACCGTCTCCAAATGAACACCTGATGCTGCTGCACCTGCGCCGAATATTCTGGACAGATGATGGCTGGCCAATTCTCTCACCACAGCGATACGCCGGTGTGCCGCAGATCGACCTTCAGAGTGAAGATGTGCACGGCCGGTGGGAATACATTTCATTGAATGAAACATTTTCAAAAAACGACCCGCTCTTTATCACCCTTTCATCTGACGGAACTGTAAATAACAATTCGAACAGCACATGGAATTTTGATGGAACTGATCTGATCCTGAATCTCGAAGGGAGGGAATCGTTTACCGCGAAAGTAATTCGTGGATGGGATTGGGAAAATGACCGGGTGACACTTCTGTTTTCCGGCTTGAGTTCGGACGGGATCGGGCAATGGGGTAAGAAATCTGACTAAATACCCTTTGTCGGATTACTGAAACTGATTCATGAAATGTTCATTGAAAGCGCCTATCTTAACCGGTCTTTCAACCCCCAAAACCATTCATGAATAAACCGGCTCTTGCGACAGTATTTTTGGTAGTGATGATCGACCTGCTCGGGTTCGGCATTGTGCTGCCGCTGCTGCCGTTTTACGCACAAGAGTTTGCCGCCTCAGCCGTGACCATCGGGCTGCTTTATAGCGTTTATTCCTTTATGCAGCTCATTTTTTCACCGATCTGGGGAAGCCTCTCCGACCGAATCGGGCGACGGCCTATCATGCTGCTGAGTACGTTCGGTGCCGTTCTTGCCTACATCATTTTTGGCCTTGCAGAAACGCTGGGCGTGCTCTTTTTCTCACGAATCATCGCCGGTGTGATGGGGGGTAATATATCAACCGCGCAGGCCTATATCGCCGATGTGACCGATAAAGAGAACCGCGCCAAGGGAATGGGGCTGATTGGTGCGGCGTTTGGTATCGGGTTTGTCGTGGGACCGGCATCCGCCACTCTGCTAATTCACTCCTCCTTTCACGATTTTATAGCCGGTATCGGGTTTGTGGAGTTTGCCGACTGGATGCGCGCCAATAAATTTGCCCTGCCCGGATTCTTTGCCGCTGCCCTATCATTCTGCAGTTTTCTGATGGTGCTTTTTAAGCTTCCCGAAACGGTGGATACGTCTAAAGAGAAACCCGCAGGTATGAGCCGGCCAAGTGTATTCACCCCGCGGTTCTGGCGTGAACTCTCCAGGCAGAAGAGCCTCACCTCACGCGGATTTCTGATCCCGCTGATCATCGGCTTTTTCCTGCTCTCCTTTGGCGAATCGAGCCTCTACAGCGCCTTTCCGCTTTTTGCCGAACAGGAACTAAACCTGACGGCCGAACAGGTGGGGATCCAGTTTTTCTATATCGGTATTGTAGCCGTTGTGATCCAGGGGTTTCTGATCAAACCGCTGACAAACCGCTTCAACGAAGAAAAACTCTTCCTGACCGGAAATATCCTGATGATCATCGGCCTGGCCTGTATTCCGCTCGCCGGCTCCATGACCCAGCTCGCCCTGGCGCTCTGCCTGATGGCGGTGGGCAAAAGCCTCAACACACCCACCATCACCAGCCTGATCTCCCAGGAAGCCGATGAAGAACATGTGGGCGCCGTAATGGGAACTGCCCAGGGGATGTCGGGCCTCGGACGGATGATTGGCCCTACCTGGGGCGGCGCACTCTTTGCGATCTATTTCGGTCTTCCGTTTGTCGCCACCGCAGCCATTGTTGGCGGAACCCTCTGGATCGGGTGGAGACTGCTCGGCACAGGAGACAAATAGGACGCGGAACTGTTGAGAGCTGACTTCGTCAGCGTGGAACTTTTGAATTGTCAAATTGCAGATATGAAAACTGCCTTTTGAGTAATAATCATTTTCGTAACGCTCCGAAATTAAAATTTTTACAGTTCAACATCACGTTGAGCGTAGTTAAAAGACCGCGGATCCCCCGCATAGATCCCTTTTTAAAAATCCTCGACAACTTTGCCGCGATTTATGGGTCCGTAATATAGGTTGATATCAATTTTTTCATTTAATTCGATTACTTATATCTAAAAATATCATCGGTGACACCGAATCATTTCATCTGCCATACGCAAAGAAGTCGTGGGGTTGATTAAATCCGGTAAACTCAGTAAGCGGCTTCTTCGTATTATTACCGGGTTTTAAAGATCACAATTTACCTGTTTGAAAATTTGAGTACATTTCACCCAGTCAACATACCCTAAACCACTGCGTGACGGTGCTTTTTAACTGAACGCAGCCAAAAAACTTTTAAAAAACTGATTATGAATAAAACTCTATTCGGCTTTGGCGTACTTCTTATAGTATTAGCAGTGGGCATGACAGGTTATTCCGAACAACAATCTTCAGCTGAGATCATCTATATCGGAACGTTCTCCGGCCAGGGCAGTGAAGGTCTATATGTGTATGAGTTCGACAGAAGCACAGAAAAAATGATGGAAATTCAAATCGTCAGTGACCGGGAAGGCCCAAATTTCCAGGCAATCCATCCAGATGAAAACTACCTCTATTCTGTCAGCGGTCAACCTTTTTCCGAAGATACAGATTATGGAACTGTATCCGCTTATGAGATTGATGAACATTCTGGTAAACTCACTCTGATAAATGAGCAATCTGTTGAAGGCAGGGGCACCGCTCATGTAAGTGTAGATCCAAAAGGAAGGTTTGTATATGTATCAAATTATGGTGAAGGAAATTTAAGCGTCTTTTTGATTAATGATGATGGCAGTCTCACAGAAGCTGTTGATGTCGTGCATCATGAAGGAAGCAGTGTAAATGAGCAACGGCAGAACAGGCCGCATGTTCATTCAGTCATTCCCTCAGCTGACGGCCGGTTTATCTATGTTCCAGATTTAGGAATCGATAAAATCATGATTTATGAAGTAAATGAAACCACAGGAATTCTAACACCTGCCGAAACACCTTATGCTGAAAGCACTCCCGGATCGGGGCCGAGGCATTTCACGATTCATCCAAATAACGAATTTGCATATTCAGCCGAAGAACTAAGCTCAACTGTGGCTGTTTATACCATTGACCCGTCTTCCGGGGCATTAAATGAAATACAGCGTGTGAGTATGCTGCCTGAGGGTTTTGACGAATCCAGTTCGGCAGCTGACATTCATATTTCGCCCGATGGACGATTTCTTTATGCATCCAATCGCGGGCACGACAGCCTGGTCATCTTCGAGATCGATTCCTCAGACGGAGAACTTTCCTTGGTCGGCCATGAGTCAACCAGAGGCGGGCATCCCCGAAATTTTATGATGGATCAGCATGGTGAGTTTGTTTTTGTAGCAAACAGGGATAACAATAATGTAGTTGTATTCGCAAGAGACAAAGAAACAGGTAAACTAAATTATACGGGTGAAGAAGCCTCTGTTCCCAGGGCTGTCTGTGTGACTCAGTTTTTTTTACGTTGAATTGGGAGATCGCAGATCGGAGTCCGCGATGACTTTACAGGTATTGATACACTCTCACTTTTCACTTCTCACTTTTGCCTGTTAAGCAATTCCCGATCTCTCTTCGGCATTCCTGCCACTACCAGGTTGTACGAATCAGTGATCCATTCTTTGATCAGCTCATCCGGCAGATTATCCTGCATACTCACTGTATTCCAGTGTTTCTTGCTCATATGATAGCCCGGAACCACCAGTCCGGGATACATCTCCCGAAGCTCTATCGCTTTCACCGGATCACACTTCAGGTTGATGCTCTCAAACTCTTCGATATCACAAATCGAAAAAATCTTGCCCATCACTTTAAAGCAGAGGGTATTTTCATCAAACGGCAGATCTTCCGCTGCGCCGGAGAATGAAAGGCAAAAGTTGCGATACTCTTCAATATTCATCTCAAATATGATATTTAGATTTTAACTTCTGACAATAATTAAGCAAAAAAAATGCTTCCCATGATTATACAATTCCTTCTTTATATTAATCACTTGAGATTCAGAAATTTCTACACATAAATCAAGCAGATCCAAAACATGAAAAAACGGCTGAAAGAGATTGTTGAGCAAGATGAAAGTTCTGCAGGCAGAATCTTCAATCTGTTTATCATCGCTTTAATTCTCCTTTCTGTTCTCAGCATCTCCATAAAAACACTGCCCGACCTTGATGAATCGATCGTCCGCTTTCTCGAAATTTTTGAGCTTGTGGTAGTGATCATCTTTACGGTTGAATATGTTCTACGCATATATGTTGCCGACAAAAAACTGGGCTACATCTTCAGTTTTTATGGGGTGATCGACCTGATCGCTATTCTTCCATTTTATATCGCCACTGGCATCGACCTAAGGTCGCTGCGAATTTTCCGCGTATTACGCCTGCTTCCAATTCTCAAACTTGTACGGTACAGCGAGGCTGCTTCACTCCTGATGCGGGTTTTTAAATCCATCAGACGAGAACTGATCGTTTTCCTGTTTGTAACAATTTGCATGCTGTATGTTGCAGCAATCGGCATTTACTATTTTGAAAATCCCGCACAGCCCGAAGAGTTCAGTTCTGTTTTTCACAGCCTATGGTGGTCTGTTTCTACTTTTACACTACTTGGTTATGGTGATGTTTATCCTGTTACCTTAGGCGGGCGTATTTTTACTTTTTTTGTATTGATAACAGGCATTGCTATGATCGCTTTGCCGACGGGATTGGTTGCTGCAGCACTAAGAAAAGAGATCGATCTTGAACCAGAGGAATAAAAACATTTGTACTTCAAATAAAAACACCCTACTCAATTGAAGCAAAACAATATCTTTAGTATTGTTAAGTCTTTGATAAAAACATTTTATTGATTCTGCATTCATCCTTTACCGGGTACATTATAACCATAACCAAAATCACTGCATATGAATTGTGATCGTAAAACCTTCCTGAAAATGTCTGGCATGATGGCTTCCGGGCTTGCCGTTGGAACTCTGCCATTCTTAAAATCATGCGCCCCTGCCGAACAACAGGCCGACACTGCATTTGGCCTGCAACTCTATACTCTGCGGGATGTCATCACTGACGACCCTGAAGCCACGCTGCGACAGGTTGCCGAATATGGCTACACCGAAATTGAAAGTTACGAAGGCCCGATGGGTATGTGGTGGAATATGGGAAATAACGGCTTTAAAGATTTGATGGATGAGCTGGGAATGACCGCCATTTCAACCCATGCAAATGTGTTTGAAGATTTTGAACGCAAGGCAAATGAAGCAGCCGAAATCGGCCTGAAATTTATTGTATCTCCATGGATTGGTCCACAGGACTCCCTGGACGATTATCGCGAAATTGCGGATCAGTTTAATGAGATGGGTGAGATTGCAAACAGCGCCGGCATACGTTTCGCCTACCATAATCACGCCTACACATTTGAAGAGCAGGATGGCCAGATGCCGCAGGATGTTTTGATGGAAAATACCGATCCCGACCTGGTAGAGTACCAGATGGACATCTACTGGGTTGCTCTTGCCGGTGAAGATCCCGCTGCGTGGATTGAAAAGTATCCCGGAAGATTTACAACCTGCCACGTGAAAGACCTGAGTAACGGTGCCAATCCGGAATCAACGATTCTCGGGACCGGTTCTATTGATTACCAGGAGCTTTTGCCCTTTTCAGCCGAGCACGGAATGGAAAATTTCATTGTAGAGCAGGAAGCATACACAGGTACCACGCCGATGGATGCCATTCGCGAAAATGCCGAATATATGCGCGGTATTGACATTTAACTCAAATATCTGCCAATCCTGAAACCGGAGTGGCTCAGTTTATATTTTATTTCACTGAGCCTTCCGGTTTTTTTATCAAAAAAAGATTCACATTCCGTTAACCGGCCGGATCAGCCATCGGTTTTTGGTTCCTTCTGTACTTTTTCTTCAGAGTCTCTCTTCAACTTCTCCCGATATCGCTTCAGCCTGAAACTTGCCCAAATCCCCACGATCAGAATAAAAGCGAGCCCCCAAAAAAGACTCCAGAAAAGCGACAAGTTCAGTGCGAAATAATTGAGCGCAAAAATAATCACAAAAGCTACCACCGCCTGGATGGTGAATATTAACTTTAACTGTGTGTTCATCAACTGTGAAAACCGGTTTAGCATTCTGGTTTATGCCCGCTTGTAGCGAACGGGCTTATTAAGTCTTACCTTCAAAAAATATGAAAAACTCAGCAAAATATATTGCAGATCGCATTCGGCTGATGATTGCCACCAAGCAGTTCCAGGTCGGAGAGATGCTGCCCTCCACGCGGGAACTCGGCAGGCAGCTTGAAGTCAGCTTTCACACAGTGCGGAAAGCGTACGGCCATCTTGAAAATGAGGGATTGATAACCGGCGAGCAGGGGCGCGGATTTATCATCAACCGGCAGAATACATCCTTAGATAAATCACAACGTCTGGAAATCGGAGCAGAAAAACTAAAGGAAGTTCTTGAGGAACTGGTCGGATACGGACTGGATGAATCTGAAATTGAAATGCTTGTTGCCGAACAGGTTAGCTACATGGAGTGGCCCGACAGAATTCAGAGCTGCGCCACGATCGGCGAAACCCGAGAGCTGGCAACCATTTTAGCCAAATCTATCCGCGAACAGGTTGGCGTAAAAAGCGACACGCTCAGCCTGGCCGACTACGACAAAGCGCTCACTTATGATGCGCTCTTCATCCCTATTCAGCTTGTGAGTGAATTTCACGGTGCATCCGACTCCACCCGGATTATGCCGGTGGTCTACCATTATGATGCCGATGTTCTCATCTCCATTGTTACCCGCGCATCGCTGGACGCCATTGGTCTTGTGACAGCTGAAGAAAATTCGATTCAGAAAATCATCAAACAGTTAAAATCTTCCATCAACTTTAGCGGATCATTCGTTGCGGGCGCTACATACGGAAAATCGCTGCCCCTCTTTGTGAGAAACACCGATCTTGTGGTTTACACTCCTGCGTGTGCCCGGCTCGTAGAACAAAAAGTGCCGGAAAAAAAGCGTCTTAAACTGAATTACATCCTCTCTGATAAAAGCGCTGATATGATACGTGCTGAACTTTGGGATCAGTAATCCATTTCAGAAAAAAATTTTCTGTTTTGGCTGATGTTGTCCGCCCTGATCTGATATATTTAAAACTGCCGCCTGGAAGATAGGACACACCAAACACACTGTGATCTGTTCCAGTATACTGTAAACCGAGGGCTGCACGACAAAAAGCACCGGGATTTTATTGCAGAAAAAAGTCGACAGTGCTTCATTAAAATCTTAATTTACTTTGTTTCTTTTCGCAATCGGGCAGCCGGAATTTGTCGATGCCTTCTGTAAATAAAAGTTATGTCAGATATTCACGATTTGCTGGACCGGGCCTATGAAGCTCTTGAATCGGAGATCAAAGCCGTTCAGGAGAAACCTTCGAGTGACCTGCTGTTTAACGGGGAGAAAAGCAGCGTTCAGCCGCCCGATAAAGAGGTGGATTACAAATTTGAGTCTCACCAGCCTTCCATCCGGTTTGCAGAAGAGATTCGTGCTAAAATTGATGGTAAAGAGTATACCGTTCATCCGATCTCATTTGAAAATAACGAGCTGATTCTCCGTTTTCCGGAAGATGCAGGGCCTTCGATCAGCGAGTGCAGCGTGGAATGGGAAAATGATTTTATCCTGAAAAAAACGCTGCTTGAAATTGAACGGATCACAGATGCGGGCAAAGGTGTGCAGGAGCGAATTAAACGTCTTTTTAAGCCTGAAGAAAATTCTTTACCTGGCGATACAGAAATCAAGGAAGATGGCTACCGCAACCAGGCACAAATTGACGCCATCAAAAAAACGATGGTAAATCGTACTGTATTTATCTGGGGGCCGCCCGGAACCGGGAAAACAGCTACCCTTGGCTACATCATCGCAAATTACCTTAGAAACGGTAAATCTGTCCTCTTTGCTTCCAATACCAACCGCGCGGTGGATGTTGGCCTGCTTAGCACGCTGAGCGCCATTCGGGAAGTTGAAACCGGAATTCAGCCGGGAGAAATTTCCCGGTTCGGCGAAATCGCGCTTCAGGATTCCGGCCTGGAACCGTACGTTTTTGAGGACCAGGTTGACAGAAAGGTGAAAGAGAAAAAAGAGTCGGCCAGTGAATGGGTGGATCTGCTTGAACGCCGCGAAAAAACACTCCGTGCAACAAAAGAGCGGCTTCAATCCGGGAAAAAACTATCCGGAAAACTGGAACTTGAACTCAAATTGATTGACCAGAAAATTGAAGATCTCGGCGGGCGGGATGAACTTGAAATAAAAATTGAAGAACAAACGCGCATCAGCGAACGGAATGAACTGCGCCAGCGCCGGCTAGTGGCAACAACACTTGCCAAAGTGTGCACTTCGGACCTCTTTTTCGATCTCGATTTCGACGCCGTAGTCGTTGATGAAGGATCGATGGCCTCCCTGCCTTACATGATGGCGCTCGCCTCGCACTGCAAGTGGCATATGGTGGTTGTCGGGGATCCGATGCAGCTCCCGCCCATTGCACTCACCACCAACCGGGAGTCTCGCGAGTTTCTCGAAAAAGATATTTTCACAACCGTTTCGGGGGCTGAATCTACCGAAGAGCTTTTCCGGTGGCATGACGAAAATCCCGGAATTACCGCTTTTTTTGATACTCAATACCGCCTCGAACAATCCCTTGCGGATGTGATCAGCACCGTTTTTTACGAGGGCAGATTAAAAACCGGGAAACAAAGTGATGAACTTCAAGTGAATCAAAATGGGAAAGCATTTCACCTGGTTGACAGCTCCCGATACGGCGCCTACCTGGAACAAAAATCCGGCGAACGCGGATTCAAACCCGTTAACCTGGTTCACCAGGAGGTTGTAGAACGCCTGATTCAAAAGCTTGCAACACGCGGAGTTTCCATGAACCAGATCGGCATCATTGTGCCGTTCCGCAGTGCCGTTTACGATATGCGAAACAGGCTCTATGAATCGGGGATCCGAAGCGTTGAAGTTGGAACCATCCACACGTTCCAGGGCCGGGAAAAAGATTACATCATTTTTGATACTGTGATGAGCGGTGAAAAACAGCGCGGCTCGATCCGCCACTACTCGGTCCGCCCGCTGGATGAAAGTAAGAACGGACTGAGTGTTCCGCGACTGCTGAACGTGGCGTTTTCAAGAAGCCGGAAAGAGCTGGTTGTAATTGCTGATATGACTCATATCAAACGCGTGTATGGCGGTAAATTCCTGGGCCGCCTGCTGGATAGAATTAAATCGTAAAACGACCGGGGTTTTACTTCGGCAAAACTTCCTATACCGCAATTTCATATACCCTGATGGAATCTCCCACCTCCGGATCTTTATGAATGGAGTAGATTGTATTGTTGATGATTTCCTTTACATCGTCAAATTCAGATAATAAAAATCGCCCAACGGGGTTTCCCTGCAGATCCAATATCACAAACTCTTTTCCTTCTTCACGGTTATCAGTATGTAGCCAGATCTTATTTTCTGATACCCATGCATCAAGAAATGGTGGTTTCAAATCGTGAACCCGCGGCTCTACACCGCGCCGGTCATCTCTGTCGGTATCCCTGAAAGCATAATCAAGATCCTCTGCCGTCACCGGGCGATCCTCGACATCAAGGGTGATTGTACGATCGAGTGAGTGGTTTAAATCGTAAAATTCAATAGTGGAGAGTCCGGGCCTGGCTACAAGGTATGTACCATCGGGCCTCACCAGAAAACGGTCTGTATTTCGGTACGGAATGGTATTGATCCGGAATCCTCCATTCATCATAACGATATGAGGATTGGGGTTTTGAAGCAATTGCAGTGAATCCCGAACAATCTCACCGTTGAAATCAGCAATTTGAATGGGATACGACCGGTAATCTTCCGGATTTGTTACCAGGCTCTGAATATCCCGAATGACATTTCTGGGAGTTACATAATATTCATTCTCTGGCCGATAGCCAATCACGTTATTCCCATATTGATCATTTTGATCCGTTGAACGGGTTGATTGATATCTGAAAATGGAATTTTCATCAGGGCCAAATATATCGCGCCGGGCTCCCTGATGCTCTACCATAAGCTGGCCCTGCCCCGCATCTTTAATGAAGAAAAAGCTGGAAAGCTCTCCGGGACCTCCCCCTTCCGTTGCCACAGTTTGAAGGTGTTCACCCGATGCTGAAAATTGCTCCAGCGTAACACTTCCCCAGTCAGATACAAGAATTGAACCGTCTGAAGCCACATACAATTCATTTAATTGAGCCGGAAAATAGTTCTCACTTTCACCGGCTTCCATAATAAGCTCGAAATCAATTTCCGGTACGTTCGAATAAATGAGCTGATCATCCGACGGCCCCTCTCCGCTGCAACTGATAAAAAGTGGAACCCATAGGAAAAATGCGATGACAGAATAGTTTTTCATATAAGTTAAATGGCTTTTTACTAAGTAAGTAGTGAGGTTGATTATACATCTATTCCATAATTTTTGCAATTGAAGAATTCTCTTCAACTATCATTAAACGATCTTTGAATTTCAGAATTAGCTCTGAATTCAGTTTCTTATCAGAACTGCATATCAAAACTGTTCTAAACTCTTCAACCATGAAATTTTTACTACCCTTCATTATGCTTTTTGCCCTCTCAATTGATCATTCCAGCGCCCAGGATCGTGAACGGGTTCGTGATCTTGGGATTTCCCCCGGTATTTTACCGACCGGCCCTTTGAACGCAATCACAGATGTTGAAGGCGTGAAAGTGGGGCATTCTACAAAAATCGAGGGAGACGAGATTCGTACCGGTGTTACGGCCATTCTGCCTCATAGCGGAAATCTTTTCAGAGATCGCGTTCCGGCTGCGGTGTATGTTGGGAACGGGTTTGGAAAAGCGCTCGGCTTTACCCAGGTGCAGGAACTTGGTGAGCTTGAAACACCGATCGGGCTCACAAATACACTCAGCATTCATACCGTTGCCAACGGAATTACAGATTATGTACTCAGTCAGCCGGGCAATGAAAATGTCCGGTCCGTAAACCCGCTTGTTGGTGAAACCAATGATGGATATCTGAACAACATCAGGGCACGGGCTCTCGGCATTGAAGATGTGCACAGCGCCATTGAATCAGCAGAAACCGGAGCTGTTGAAGAAGGCAACGTTGGCGCAGGTACCGGAACGCGTGCGCTCGGATTTAAAGCCGGCATCGGGACGGCATCACGCCAGCTCCCGGATGACAGGGGCGGATACACGGTTGGCGTTTTGGTTCAGTCAAATTTTGGTGGAATCCTTACTGTAAACGGGGCCCCGGTGGGCGAAGAGCTTGGAAACCATTACATGTCTCATAACTTTGATGAAACGACATCAGAAAGCTCCTACGCTTCTGATGAACGAGATAAAACCGGGTACGATTTTGATGTAGACGGTTCGGTGATGATTATAGTTGCCACGGATGCACCCGTCACTTCCAGGAACCTGGAACGGCTTGCCAAACGGGCTTTCCTCGGAGTTGCAAAAGTGGGCGGATTTGCATCCAACGGAAGCGGTGATTACGTAATTGCATTCTCCACCCATGATGATGTTCGCATACGGCTTGATGAAGATGGGCCTGCACTTCATAACAGAGAACTCAAAAATGCAGAGATGACTCCTCTCTTCCTCGCCGCCGTCGAAGCCACCGAAGAAGCCATACTCAATTCAATCTTTACAGCCGGGGGGATGTCTGGCCATAACGGCAGCGAAATGGAAGGAATCCCGGTAGATCAGGTACTTGAAATCCTGCAAAAATACTCCGCTGTTCGATAAATACTATCTGATTTTGAAACTATAGTTCGATTTAGCCATTGTTATACAGAATAATAACGGCAACCGGCTTACAAATGATTTGTCCGACCGGTACTCAGTGTGCTCCTCGGCGTTTCTAAGGTTGTCTGATCACGGTGTGAACTATAGTTTTAACATCCACGTCAGGGGCTTTTTACCATCAGTCTAATCTTTGCTTTTACGGATGAAAGCTGCCACCACCGCAGACGTTACCACACCCATAAAAAACGTACCGATCACGCCCTGAACCATATAATTCGTAAGGCTGAAATACGCCTCTGCTTCATCTCTTTCCAATACACCACTGCTTACTGAATATTCAATCATATTCTGCAAATAATCTGGTGTGATAACGGTATGGATAATAATCTGCGCGAGTGGATTAAGGAGTACAATCACTATTGTAATGTAAAAACCACAAATTACGCCCTGACGCCAGGTCATCACGCCGGAATACGCTTTTTTCCTCTTCTCCAACAGAGCCGCCACAAACACCGCGATAGCCGGGAGTGCAAAAAACAAGCTTGCCGTTGCGTGGTTTGCAATATTCGTAGTATGCCATCCCATAATCCGTTCAAACATCATCCAGATCAGCATAACGAGGGTAAAGATTGCCCCCCATTTCAATTCATGTTTAAATTTATCCATCAACTATAATCCAGATTTGATTTTCGGACATTCAGGTACAGGCACCTTTTGATCCACTTTCACATTACCTGCTAAATCCATTGCAACGTTAGTTACAGAGATTCTGCACGGCTGAAATATCCTCGTCTGTGAGCATCACTGCAGGATAGTACTCTTGCTCGCCCATCCGGTTGTGCATCACGGATTCCGGATTAGAGAGATGCCCGATCCCCAATGCGTGGCCCAACTCGTGGGCAAGAATCAGCCGTAATTCTCTTTTATTCATAAACTGACTGACCGTGATAACTCCTCCTCTTCCGATTTTTTGGAATGTGGCTTTCGTAAAACGTAAATCCCCCGCATACTCACTGTTATACTGTTCAATCAGTCGATTATTCTCGTTTACTTTATCATTAATGTCATCCATCTCTCGATTAATTCTATCAGCTTTTTCATCCAGCCAAGCCCGTTCATTCATCCCACGTTCCTGCAGTCGCTCCACATCACTTTTTCTCTGAGTGAACTGCTCATACTCCTCTTCAGTAAACCCTCCCGCCTCATTTTTATCTCTCACCCATTCATTCAAAGAGCTAAGCTCATCCGTTGTACGCCCGGTGAGGTTCAGATATTCAGCAGAACGGGCATCAAACAACTCCCTTTGCTGCTCATGCTGTGCCTGCATCCGGTCGATTTGAGCCTGACCTGATCGTATCCTCTCCCTGAACCGAAGCTCAGCATCCGTTCGCTCCTGGCGTTCATCATAGACAAACCGAATGATGATATCTGCATCCTCATCACCCGGTCCGGCAGGTTCAAGAAACGATTTACCTGTACTGTTCCATAACGAAGCGGCCTCAGTAGCCGCTGATTTGACCTCCCCGGGATCAATCGCAAATTGAGTGTCTACCGTTCCGAGAGAAAAGCTCATCGGTTCGCTGCACGGTTTCTGCTGGGTAAATGCCGCAACCCCTCCAGAAATTGGTTTATAGATGTATACTCCTGCTGCAAGAAATGCAGTTATCACAATCAGCAGAAGATATTTTAGGGATTTTGACATGCAAACTGGGGTTTTTAACGTCTATAACACTCTGTAATCCAAACTTATTTTATCGGCATTCCTGATATGTACCACAAGTTTATTCCATCGGCACCCGAAAATCCATCCTTACAAATCAGAGTCGGGCGGGGACAGTAATAGTCATTTCACCGTGATTCTCAAATGTAAGCGTGAGCTCAAAGGTGTCGCCATCCTGAAGCTGACGGGTGAGCTGAATCAACATCACATGGAGACCGCCCTGTTCAAGACGCACCGTAGATCCAGCCTCTATTTCAAGGTTTTGAATCTCCCGCATCCCCATCATTCCTTCTTCACTTTCGTACGATTCATGAATTTCCACATTCCGGGCAACATCAGACGCTACAGAGCGCAGAATATCTGTTTCATCATCAAAATTAGAGATGATGAAATAGGCGGCACTCATTCTTCCCTCGCTTCCCGGGCGTGCCCACGCATCTTCGATATGAATTCCGGTAGCATCAGAAAGTGCTGTATCGCCCGAATCATCACTGCTTCCGCCACAGCCGGCTATCAGAAGGAGAATCCCGGAGAACAAAAATAGTGTTGTGATGATTAACCTGACCATATTTTAAGTATTACTTTTCTGTTAAAACAATTTTTTAATCGGAAAGCTGCAATGAGCTGGCAAGGTCAAAGCTTTTCCAGATCTTCAGCGATCAGGTTTACCGGCGTCATACTTCCGCCATATTCAAAAACCAGGCGAGACCGGTCGTCAATAAGCAGAATTTTATCCGAATGGCTCATAAAATAGATCGGATCGCCCCCTTCCACTTCCCGTTCATCGCTGATGGATGTTCTGACTTTTACGCGCCTCATGAGCTCATCAATTGTCTCCGGATCACCGGTGAGAAACTGAAATGGTTCGCGATCCATCTCAAAAGCATACGCGTAGTGCCGAAGAACATCGGGCGTATCGCGTTCCGGATCAAAAGTAATCAAAGCAAACTGGGTTCCTTCGGGATGAACCCCTTCCTCATACACCTTTTTAATGTTCGCCGTAATGAATGAGCAGATATCGGGACAGTGTGTATAAACAAACCCAACCACCAGCGGAGCTCCGTTAAAATCATCAGGAAACGTAACCTGCTCCCCGTCCTGGTTGATCAATTCAAAAGATTGATCGCTGTAATCATCCAGACGATCACTGCCACAACCCTGCAGGATCAGGAGTATGAGAATTGTTGCTGCTATTCGAAAACCGAAACTATTGAAATACATATACACATTTATATTAAGTGAGGAACCGCAGATGCATCTAACGTTTTACCTGCATAAAAAATTTACTCTTATGCAATGAAAAACGTGTGAAGTAAAGATCTTGTATCTGCGGAAATATTGAAAATGAATTTAAGCTTAACGTACGTATCTTGTAATGATAAAATAATTACTATTTTACTTCGTATGTAGTTCTTACAAATTCGTGTTATGTCAAAGGTGAACTATCCAAGATGAGTTGCCGCATATTTTTTAATAGTCGGCGGATACAGGTTCAATATCTCCTTCAAGGATGACTCATCCGATACATTGAACATGATTATTTATCTTTAACAGCACCAGGTGGCTTACAACTGTTTAGCCATTCATATTATTCATTTGCTTTAGTGTTACCCGATCAGCACCGCTATTTCAAACTATCTATCTGACGCGCTTGAAATTTTTTACAACTCTTATAATCACAAATATTCTGTTAGTTGTGTTTTTCTGCACAAATCCGCTCCCGGCGGAGGCGGCCGAAATGCTGGACCGGAATGAGCCAACTGACCCAGTAATCTGGAGTGTTTCGTTTGAGGGCAATGAAAATTATTCCAGAATTGTGCTGGAAGAGGTTATCGCATCACGGAGTCCAAATCTGATACGAAAACTATTCCGGCGTTACAGCGAGTTCAGATTGAATGAAACAGAACTCCGGAGAGACAGAATTCGCCTGATGCGCTTTTACGAAAGACGGGGGTATGATCAGGTTGAGGTAGATTTTGAAATTACTGAGGGAAACAAAGAGTGGAAAAAAAATATCACGTTTAGAATTCGTGAAGGAGAACCCATAAGAATTTCTTCTTCGAATATCGTAATTGATGCCCCTGAGAATATTGCAGAATACATCGAGTCCCTCGAACAGTTTAATAGCGATAAAGACTCTCATGATCTCAGAGAAAGCCATCGCTATCAAACCATCCGAAAGCCTGATGTTGAAGGGCGTTTTAATGAAACCATGCAGAATTATGGATTTCCCTGGGCCGAAACAGAAGTTGTAGCAGATATCGATTCACTTGCCAAATCAGCTGATGTACAGGTTGTGCTTCGCCCCGGTGCGAGAAGTTATTTTACCAATTTTGAATTTGAAGGTATTGAATCCGTACCGGAACGCATTGTCCGGCGGGAAATGGGAATCAGGGACGGAGAACTTTATGACCGCCGTAAAATTCAGGAGGCACAACGGCAGATTTTCGGTCATCACCTGTTTCGATTTGCTACCATTACGCTGCCTGAGCAAGAACAGGATTCTACACTTGACCTGAGAATCAGGGTCCGTGAAAATCCGCTGCGGACTGTACAGGCAACTGTGGGTTTTGGCAGTGAGGAGCTGCTCCGCGGCCAGGTTTCCTGGCAGCACCGAAATATCAGCGGAACCGGACACAGGCTTGGATTTAATGCACGCGGATCTTTTATTGAACAGCGTTTAGGCGGTGATTATCTCATTCCCTATGTATTTAATACACGCAGCAGTTTCGTCACATCCCCATTCGGGCAGCGCAGGCTGGAGCCCGCCTTTGAACTGTTACGCGCAGGTATTACAAACAGTCTGGTCTACCAGATCGGAAGAACGCAAACAGCCACCGCCTCTTATGAATACACAATGAACGAAGAGCTCTCCCGGCGGCAGGATGTGAGCCTCCCGGATACCGTACTCGGCTACAATGTTTCGTCTCTTGTTTTCACCGGGTACTACAGCCAGAGTGTATCCCGTGAGCCCGAGGGGTGGGTGATTCAGCCATCAGCTGAATTTTCGGGAACGTTCGGAGAGGCTACCTATAAGTTTCAAAAACTCACCCTGGATGTACGTCATTATTTACCGGTTTCAAGCAGTACTACTATTGCAGGGCGAATCAACACCGGAACAATTTTTTACACACAGCCGGATAGTCTCCCCTCAAATATTCGTTTCTTTTCCGGAGGCACCAACTCCGTCAGGGGCTGGTCGAGGCAGTCTCTCGGGCCAAAACGCCCATCCTTTGATGGCGGAGAATTCGACGGATTTGTGCCGCGCGGCGGACGAGCCATGTTCACTTTTAATATTGAATTACGGCAGCAATTAAACTTCCTCTTTAATGGATTTGGAATGGGATTATTCCTGGATGGAGGCCAGGTCTGGCGTGCACTCGACAGAATGGACGAACGCCCCATTCAGTTCGGTACCGGTGGCGGGTTACGATATCAATCACCAATCGGCCCGATACGCATCGACATTGGGTATAAAATTAATCCCTTTGATGAAGACCTGAATCGTTATAATGACGTTGACAGGGGCAGTGAGTGGGACAGAATTGGAATTCACTTTAGCATAGGGCAGGCATTTTGACAGAATCAGAACAACAACCCCCCAATAAACGAAGGAGCTACCTGAAGTGGATGATCGCACTGTTTGTGATCATTCTCCTTATAGGTGGTGCACGGATGGCGCTGAAAAGCGACTGGCTGCTGGATTATGCGAGAGATCTGATTGTGGAACAGGCGAATCAGCAAATAAACGGTGAACTTGAGATCGGTACCATCCGGGGTGATCTGCTCTTCGGGCTCACCATCACCGATATTCGGATTTCAGACCTCAACTCCGATGAAATTCTTTCGGCTGATACACTTCGGGTCCGCTACACACTTCCCAGAGTTATCCGCACCCCTCACCGCCTTGATCTTCTCAGCTTAAACGGGGTTCAGGCCAACCTTGTGCAGGACGAGGATTCTGTCTGGAATGCAGAAAAACTAATTCCAGCCACCGAAGAAGATCCTGAAGAATCAGATCCTGTTTACTGGTCAATTGACAGAATAATTCTCGACCACACAAATGTCTCTGTTCGATCTGATATTCTTCTGCCCGACGGTTTCCTTGAGGTAGAAGATCTTGCATTGCAAACGATGGTAGAAATGTACCCCGACCGATGGCTGGTCTCCCTTGATGAGCTATCACTCACGCTTCGTGAAGGGCGGCTTCCGTCACCGATTGAACTAAATATGCAGGCCGTTGCGAGGGATGAACAAATTACGCTCGAATCACTGGTTGTAAACACCGGGCGATCACTGCTCCGTGCCCGTGCCTCGTACGACGACGGGGAAAGAATTACCGGTGAGGCTGAATTAGCCCCGATTGCACGAAATGATATCGAAGCGTACCTCGAGGAGTATCCTCTTAAAAAGGATCTTCAAATTGGACTCACCGCTGAAGGCAGCCTGACGGATTTGAATATCTCTGTAACTGCTGATGCCGGCACAGGCGGTAATTTTTCCCTCAGCGCCGGAACCGATCTGTCCGACCCTTATATTCTGCACTCTCTGGATCTTGAGGTCAACCAATTCAATGGCGTTGAACTTCTTGGTGATACAACCCTTCCAACCATTGAATACCTCACTTTTTCGGGTTCCGGGATGATCAATCCTGCTGAACCGGAGCGGGCAAACTGGAGCGGCGATCTTCTTGTGGATACCTTCTCGCTTGATGAATATTTTCTTGATCGTGCAGAATTCAGCTATTCTGTTGAAAATGAGTCTGCCTCTCTTACAGGTTCCCTCACCAAACAGAATGAAGAAATTGAGCTGAATGCTTCCGCTTCAGCCCTGTTTTCAGACGCTCCGCAATGGCGTGCCAACCTCTCCACTGCCGAATTGAATCTTGCAACCTGGCTGCAAAACCCCGATTTAGACAGCCAACTAACCATCAACCTGGAAGCCGACGGAAGCGGGATTGAACCCGAGGCCCTTCGCAGTAATGTAGATCTGCTCGTATCAGACGGACGATTTGGCGACCAGGAGTTTTCATCGGTTCAGTTTACCGGACACATCAACCCGATGGAAGTTACGGGTGATCTTCTTGCGCTGATTGATGAAAGCCGCTTTTTTGCAAACTTCACGATTGATGACTGGGCTGATGCACCAAACTATATTTTCGAACTTGGAATGGAGAGTGTAAACCTTGCCGAGTTAAACGGACTTGAAGAGCTGCCTACCTATCTGAACGGGACGCTACAGGGAGAAGGACGCTCATTTGACCTGGAAACTCTGCAAATGTCAGCTGTCGCCAGGCTGGATTCGAGTATTGTAAATGGAGAGCCTATTGATACCCTTCGGGCAGATCTCACTATCGAAAACCAGGCCTTATTTGTTGAAAATGCCATTTTGGAAAGTCCGATTGCAGATTTTGATTTTTCACTCCGTCAACACATTACAGATTTTAATCACCCACAGAACCAACTTCAGTTCACGGCTATCATCAAAGATCTTTTCCCCATTGCGCCGCTATTTGGATTAGATAATCTTGCCGCTGAAGGTCGTATTGAAGGAGAATTGGAAAGAAACGCTGAAGATATCCTGGAGTTCAGAAGCACACTCGAGCTCGAAAATATTGTAGTGGACACACTTTTTACTGCAGAACGAATCACAGGCGGGGCTACGGTCCGGCTGCTGGATGAAATTGAAGCCGAATCGAACGTGCAGATTTCACAACCTGAAGTTGCCGGACAAATGGTTCAGGATTTCAACATCACTGCCTCCGCTACGCTGGCTGAGGATGAAACTTTCGGAAATCTCGGTTTTGAGTTAATCAACGATGAGGAGAGCCGATTAGTCCACTCCGGTCGCTACAGTATCACGCCTGAACGTACGCTGCTCACCACTACCCAGATTGAGTTTGAAACTCCGGCAAATACTCTCTCTCTGCTGAGGCCCTTTGATATCACATTTGCTGATGACATACTTTCCGTAGATACCCTCAGAATTCAGTCGCCAGATGCTTCAACCTATATCGAATTCTGGGCTCCGCACGTGGATTCCCTGTCACAAAATCTCGGGCTCGATGCGAGCGAACTGAACCTGGGGGTTCTGCAGCGAACAACCATCGGGGAGGAATTTGTAGACGGATATCTTTCCGGTAAAATCCAGGTAAACAACAGCCCCGACTCTCTCAACCTTCAGGCTTCGGGCCTTCTCGAACAGCTTCAATTCGAAGATGGAGAAATGGATTCACTGCAATTCTCTGTTGATCTCGCCAATGAATGGCTCGGTTTAGAGTTAAATGCGTCACATGATGGATCCGAATTATTCAGCGGAAGCACAAGAGTTCCATTTCTGCCCGGTGATCCTGCAACCTTTGATGACCAGTTTTTTGATCGCGAAATTGAAGGCGATTTTGTCCTGAACAATACAGACATCAACTATTGGCTCTCTTTTGTGCCCGGTTCGGTGGCAGAAGAGACCGAAGGAACACTTTCATTTAACGGCCGGCTGGGTGGGCAGGCAGGCAGACCAGAATTCTCCGGTGAACTTGAATTCAGAGATGGCCGGCTTTCTGGCGTACCCATCGATGCGGTAGATATTGGAATTCAGTATGAGCACGATGAGCAGGAGGCTAGCTTTGACGGCAATATTATTTCCAGAGGTGATGAAATTCTCAGTTTCGATTCAAGAGTTCCATTTAAAATTGACCTGAGAGAGCTCGAATTGCAACTCCCATCCGATGATGACGACATTCACGTAGACATTCAGACAAACGATTTCAACCTGGCAATTTTTAACGATTTTGTGGATCGGGATGTCATCCGGCAAATTGCAGGGCGGGTCAACGGCAGCCTGAATATTTCGGGTACATTTGCGAACCTGGAGCCATCAGGTCAATTTCAACTCACGCGTGGATCAATGCGAATCGTGCCTGCGGGAATCACCATTGAGAGTATTGGCAGCCGCATAAGTTTCAGGTCAAACCAGCTGGAGCTCCATGAATTCTCTATGCAAAGCGGCCCTGGCCGTATCCGGGCATCGGGCACCGTTGAAATTGATAACCTCGTACCGGGTGAATTAGATATCCGGATCAGGGGAAATCAGTTCAGAGCTATAAATACTCCGGAGTATAACGCTATAATAGATCTCACCTCGAATATTACCGGAACCTTTGAAGAACCAAGCCTACGCGGGTCACTCACTTTTCTGAGCGGATATGTGAATCTGCAAAATTTTGGAGAACGAGCGGTAGAAGACGTCGCTTTGGAAGGTGAAGATGAGGTGGAACCGATGGCTTTTTATGATTCCATGGAAATCGAAATGGATGTGAATTTCCGGCGCCAATTTTTTATTCGGAACAGACAGTTCCTGGATCTTGAAATTGAACTGGGTGGTCAGGTAGATCTGCTAAAACGGCCCCAGGACGACCTGGAGATGTTCGGGCAGCTTGAAGGGGTTCGCGGATATGCCAGGCCGCTTGGCAGAAACTTCGAGATTGATGAAGCCTTCGTCACCTTTTCCGGACCTGTTGAAAACCCTGAGCTTAACGTTCGAACACAATATATACCCCCTCAGGCGCGAACCGATGTGGTCATTTATTACATCATCGAGGGCACAGCACAAGATCCGGAATTTCGTTTTGAAAGTGAGCCCCAGATGGAGCTGCAGGATATTTTCAGCTACACGGTTTTTGGGCGCCCATTTTATGAACTTGAATCCTGGGAACAGGTTGTAGCCGGCAGTGGCGGAGGACCATCTGCTGCTGATGTGGCACTTGATGTGCTGCTCGACCGTGTTGAATTGCTGGCTTCCCAGCGCCTCGGAATTGATGTGGTTCAGATCGATAACTCCCGGACCGGGTCAAACAGCACAACTTCTATCCTTACAGGCTGGTACCTGAACCGGAGAACCTTTTTTGCACTGATTAATGAGGTGAGTACTACTCCAAAAACACTCTTTTTACTTGAGTATTTGCTCACTGAAAACCTGGAGCTCATCATCACGCAGGGAGATGACAGCCGCGAAGGGGTTGACCTCAGGTGGAAATACGATTATTAAGTATTGACCTGAGGTCGATTTCAATGATGATTATAAACCTGAGTTCTTTTCTTAAATTTATCGTATATCAACAAAAACAGTCCAAAAAGGGCGTTAGTTAAATTAATTCGTCAACAATTATGTCATGCCGGACTCCGATCCGGCATCTCCTGCCTTGTTAAGGACGGGAGATCACGCATCGAGTGCGAGATGACGCCCTTTTTGGACTGTTTTTTACATTTTTAAATCGAACTCAGGTTATAAAACTAACACATCATTGAATGAAATCAGGCTATTGGTGCATACAGTAATCAAACCCAGGGAGACTGGTCCGAGGCCTGGGCAATTTTTGCCGTGTCGATAGCGATCACCAGCTCTTCGTTTGTCGGGATCACATACACCTCTGTTTTTGAATTATCGGTGCTGATTTTTTGAATCGCTCCACGGTCGGGCGAATCGTTTTTCGTATCGTCCACTTCAATTCCAAGATAGCTCATCTCTTCGAGTGATCGCTTTCGGATCAGCGGAGAGTTTTCACCGATACCGGCCGTAAAAATAATTGCGTCGCACCCGTTCATCGACGCAATATATGAGCCGATATACTGCTTGATTTTATAGCAAAACACATCAATTGCCTGCTGACAGCGCCGGTCTCCGTTCGACGCTTCTTCTATCAAATCCCTCATGTCACTGGCATAACCGCTGAGGCCCAGAAGCCCGCTATGACGATTAAGAAGAGCGTGTACGTTGGCAAGCGACAGCTCCTCTTTCTCAATCAGATAAAATAGAATAGAAGGGTCGAGATCGCCGCTTCGTGTTCCCATCACCAATCCGGAAAGCGGAGTAAAACCCATCGAGGTATCGATCGATTTTCCGCCATCAATGGCTGTGATCGACGCACCATTTCCCAGGTGGCAGGTGATTAATTTTGTATTCCCCGCCTTTTTTCCGGTCTTTTTGTAATATTGGCGGCTCACGAAGTAGTGCGATGTTCCATGAAATCCGTACTTACGAATTTTATATCGCCGGTAAAGCCGGTTCGGAATTCCATAAAGAAATGCTTTATTGGGTAGTGAGTGATGAAAAGCCGTATCAAATACAGCCACATGCGGAATATCCGGCAGGTTTTTTTTCGCTGCCTGTATACCGCGTAAATTTGGCGGATTATGAAGCGGGGCAAGGTCAAAAGCCTGTTCAATCGCAGCAAGTACGTCCTCATCAATCAGCACGGAATCTTTGAACATCTCACCACCATGCACAACCCGGTGTCCTACGGCCTCAATGTCTGATGGTGAAGAGATGATTTTGTTCTCCGTATCCAGCAGGTAGTTCATGATCTCCTGGAGCGCCTCGCTGTGATTGGCAATCGTTCGCGTGTTTTTTGTATGACGCCCTCCTTCTGGTTCATGTTTTACAATAGATGTCACAGCCCCGATCCTCTCTACAAGTCCCCTGCATAAATTTTTCTCTTCGGATGTGTCGATCAGGTTGTATTTTACGGATGAACTGCCGCAGTTGATGACGAGTATAAGCATCTGTTTTTATTTATTTTTATAATTGGCGTTCATTCTAAAATATGAAAAGACTTGGTGACATTCCTGAATCTGAACCGATCTTTTATCTGTTTCTCGGGCTGAAATATTTATCATCGGTAACATCTCATATACTTTCTAAATGGACAATCAAATCCGTCTTCAGGCAGCCTGTCATCACTTCTTTTACCGGTATAAATCTGCATAAATCTGAAAACATTCTCTCATGAAGTTTCGCATTCCAATTCTCACTTACATGGTCGCTTTCCTGGCAGGCGCGGCATTCAAACTGATTCAGTATATCATTCAGCCCGAAGCTGTTGCAGATTTCAACACGGTGATTGTGGAATTAACCATCGTGTCGGCACTGGTTGCTGGCGGTGTCTCCATTTTCTACGCATTTAAAGCGAAAAAAAATAACCCTGAGTAAGATTTACAATCTCCGTCATCTGTTAAATTAAATTAATAACTCCCACTAACTTTTAACATCTTCAGCCTTGATTGTTAGAGAGGTATCAGAGATCATTTGATACAAAATTAATACTAAAGATATATGCGCCCAGTACTATTTATATCGGCTTTAACGGCAACTCTTATTTTTGCCTGTACATCCGATCAAAACGGTTACGACTCTATTCTCCTCGATCATCTTGATCCGGAGATTACGGAAATGCTGGATCTGGTTTCGGCTGATACACTGGAAAAAAATATCCGCCACCTGGCCGATTTTGGAACTCGTCACACGCTATCAGAAACCGAAAGTGATACGCATGGAATTGGTGCAGCCCGCCGGTGGATCAAACAGGAACTGGACCGATACAGCCAAAATAGTGATAACAGGCTTGAAGTGGAATTTCACCGATTTATTCAGGATCCAACCCGCAGAATTCACGAACCTGTTGAAATTGTAAATGTTGTAGCTACTCTTCACGGTACAGATCCCAATGACGATCGTATTTTTGTTGTAAGCGGCCACTACGACTCCAGGGCCACGAGCGTAATGGATGCCGAAAGCCTGGCACCGGGCGCTAATGACGATGCATCAGGCACCGCAGCTGTAATGGAAATGGCGCGGATAATGGCCAATTACGAGTTTCCTGCTACTCTTGTTTTCATGGCGGTTGCCGGGGAAGAACAGGGGCTGCTTGGCGCTTACCGCTGGGCCGAGGAAGCCGCCGAGCAAGGGAAAAATATTGCCGGGATGATTACAAACGATATCATAGGGAATCACCAGGCCGAAGGCGGACAGCTTTATGATCCTAACCGCGTACGCCTTTTTGCACAAGGCGTCCCCCCTCAGCGCCGGCTTGATATGGAAACCCGCCGATATCTGCAGACCGGTGGTGAAAGCGACATGCCTACCCGTCAATTAGCGCGGACGATAAAAGAGACTTCTGAAAGCTACCTCCCCGAGATGGATGTTTGGCTCATCTACCGCCTTGATCGGTACCTGCGAGGGGGAGATCACAGCGCTTTTATTGACCAGGGATACCCGGCGGTACGATTTTCTGAACCGCACGAAGAGTTCGCCCACCAGCATCAAAACGTCCGGGAAGAAAACGGTGTACAGTACGGAGATCTGCCCGAATTTGTTGATTTTCCTTATGTAGGGCGTGTCACCCAGGTGAATCTGGCTGCACTTGCGAACCTGGCGCGATCACCCAAACCGCCTGCCAATGTTGGTATGAATATTTCAAGACTTGAAAACGATACGCGACTTCGCTGGGAGATGTCAGATTCGGAACACCTGGGCGGGTACGAAATTCTTTGGCGTGAAACGACTTCACCGGTCTGGCAGCATAAAGAGTTTGTGGAGGCCGGAGTTCACACATACACCGCGAAAAACGTCTCAAAAGATAACTGGATTTTCGGGGTCCGTGCAGTCAGCCAGAATGGTCATACCGGAATCCCGGTCTATCCAATGCCTTTCAGAGAGTAACAGAATAGCAGAAGTATCACACCTGACTATCCAGAAAGGGAAGGATGGTCTCTTCAAGAAAGTTAAACACATTTCTCTGGTAGGCTCTCGATCCGGAACCGCTCTCTACATCGGATGTAATACTGATGACAGCGTCCAGTTCAGGGATCATCAAAATGTACTGCCCTCCATTTCCCCATGCGAAATATACATATGTTTCACCTACCGGCTTACTCCACCACATGTAACCGAAATTGTAATCGTTGAAATTACTATGGGTATACACTTCAAGCGATTCCTCAATCCAGGATTCAGAAATCAGCCTGCGCCCGTTGTACACGCCGCCATCCATCACCAGTCGGCCCAGTTTTAATAGCGCTTCAGTGCTGATCGCCACGTTATTTCCACCCATATAATATCCCTGCGGATCTCTGTCCCAGCCGCCTACGGTTATGTTCATCGGCCCAAAAAGATATTGATTGGCAAACTGCAGTGTACTCATACCTGTGGCACGAGTTAAAATAACCGATAGCAAATGCGAAGTTCCGGTGCTGTACATCATTCTGCCACCCGGCTCCTCTTCAAAATCCCGGTTTAGCGCAAAACGGATCCAGTTTGAGCTTACAACCCACCGGCCGTAGTTATGAAAACTTGTGGTCTCCATTCCCGTACGCATCGTCAGCAGGTTTTTAAGTGTTAATGACTCTTTTACGGGATCAGGATGCTCATTAAAATAGTCCGGGAAAAACTCTCCTATCTGCTGATCCACTCCCTCGAGGTATTGCTGATCAATCGCTATACCAATTAGGAGCGAGAGTACACTTTTTGATGCGGATTTAATATTGGTCGTTCGATTGGCATCCATACCGCCGCGGAATTCATCAAACAGCAGTTCTCCATCCTGCTCGATCATGACACCATAAATTGTTCCTATATCAAATATTTGGCTCAAATCATTTTCTGAAGATGATGATTGCCCGTTTATGGATAATGGAATGCAAAACAAAAGTATCAGCAGACAACTGCGGTACATAGTTCGATGGATGGGTTAAGAATTGTCTGTGACTTAACGATTGAAATCAGCCGAATCATTCATGAAATACAAACTTTTACGCACTCGTGTCAGAGGAGCTCTTGATCACGTCTGTGAACCGTTCGGTACTTCTGCTGCGATTTTATCCACCCAAAAAAACTGGGCAATCATTTTGAAATCGTCAGTTAACATTGCTTGTTTTAAAGCTTGTTCAGTCCCTTTTTCAGTTCTACAAAAACTATTCAACTACCGAATTTACTTTCAAGCCTTTCTAAGTTTTTCCTTTGAAACAAATAAACGATAGGAGTAATGGATGGAAAAAATACCATAAAAATTATCCAAAATTTCTTGTGGTAAAATTTTCTGTATGCAATATCACCAATCACAATGAGCCAGGCAGATGCTGATAAAATCATTGCTGCATGAATAATGACCTTAGGAGCAGCCCCTTCTTGAAGTAAGTACATAAGTGCAACTATCGTAAGCAGAACACTACTTATGACAATGATCCAAACTAACCTGGAGTTTACTTTAAATGCGGAATATTCCATATCGCTTTAACTTTGTGTTAAAGATTAATCATACTTCGCTCTGAAACATTTCATGATCTGTCTTTTCAGATATGAAACTCACGTTTGGCAGGTTCTTCAACCACCTTACCATCGAACAGATGAATTTTCCGGGATGCATATTCGGAGTCGTGCGGTGAGTGAGTTACCATAATGATGGTCGTGCCCTGCTGATTCAGTTCCGTTAAGAGCTGCATTACCTCATCACCGTGATCCGAATCGAGATTACCGGTTGGCTCATCGGCAAGAATCAGGCCGGCATCAGCTACAACCGCACGTGCAATAGCCACTCGCTGCTGTTGACCGCCGGATAGCTGCTGTGGAAAATGATCCCTTCGTGGCATCATGTTCATTCGGTCGAGTGCAGATTCAACTTTCTCTTTTCGTTTAGCAGGGGGAAGACCGAGATACATCAACGGAAGTTCTATATTTTCAAAAACTGTCAGCTCATCAATCAGGTTAAAACTCTGAAACACAAACCCGATATTTCCTTTTCGAAGAGCCGCTCTTTCCCGTTCACTAAATGCGGATGTCTCACGGCCCATGAAATAATACTCTCCTCCCGAAGGTTCATCAAGCAGGCCAAGAATGTTCAGCAGCGTTGATTTGCCACAACCGGATGGGCCCATAACTGCTATAAATTCACCTTCAGCAACTTCAATCTCCACTTTATTCAGAGCTGTGGTTTCAATTTCTTCGGTTGTATAAAGTTTATTCAGTGCTTCTGTTTTGATCATTTAACGGTACCCGAACTTCAGGATGTGATATTCTGGACATTAGATTCATTATCAGAATCTTTATCTGATGAATGTGGATAACTTAACGATAATTTAACAACTGGTTCTATTTACTTTTCCGGCAGATGTTCAATTCAGGATTAGTACTTCTGAATTGCTGAAGGTGTCATACCCGGATGTGATGACTTTGTCGCCGGGGTTCAGGCCTTCCAGAACTTCAAAATATTGCGTATTTCCGCGTCCCAAACGGATCTGCTGCCGGTAGGCACGCTCCCCGGAGTCATCTACCCTGTAAATCCAGCTGCCGCCGGTTTGCTGATAAAATCCGCCCCGGGCAAGAAGCACGGCCTGTGTTTGATCACCGAGTTCAAGCCGGACCCGAACGGATTGTCCCCGACGGATACCCTCCGGGACTTCCCCCGTAAAATCCATATCCACCTGGAAACGTCCATCCTGTATCACAGGGAACAGCCGGGTAATCACCAGGTTATACCGGCTTCCGGCAAACGGAAAACTGCCTTCAAGTCCTGCAGTTACTCTTGAAAGGTAGAACTCGTCGATCTCTACCCGGATTTTAAATCCATCAAGCTGGTCAATTTGCCCCAGTCGTTCTCCCTGCGAAACCGATTGACCCTGGTTCAGTTCAACCGTGGAAAGCTGACCCGATATCGGGGCCGTTACCACAAGATTAGTCAGTATTTGCTGAACACCTTCAAGACTTTGCCACATTCTCTCCTCGGAATTATCCAGCTGCACCAATTGATTCTGCATTTGCAGTGAATCTTTTTGATACGACTCGTAATTCAGTTCATACCTGCGCTGCTGAAACCGGTAGTTGTGCCGCGTCTCTTCAAATTCTTGTTCAGATATCAGGTTGTTTTCGTAAAGCGCACTGTCTCTCCTAAACCTGGGTTCCAGGAGTGCCATTTGAGTTTCAGCATTTGCGAGCTCTTCCCGCAGCCGCAGATGATTTTGCTCGAGATTCAGTCTTGAATTTCGGACGTTATTAATCTGATCATAAATGCCCGCCTCCTGCTGCATAACACTGAGCTGAAGATTGGAATTTGAAAGAACAAGCAGCGTATCACCCTGTTCCACCATTTCCCCTGATTCCACCATTACTTCCTGTACAACTCCTCCCTCCACGGCATCCAAAATGGTTGAACGCAGCGGCTGTACCGTTCCCGAAACTTCAATAAACTCCTGAAATGCACTTTCCGTTACTTCATGGATTAGAATCTGGTCGGTGTTTACGGTCTCACTGGAACGAGAGTCCAAAAAAAACAGAGTGTATATCACAAAAGCCACGACCAGCAATACTCCGCCAATCAACACAAGTTTTCCTTTGCTGATCCTCTTTTTTTCTATTTTTCTGTCCATTCCCATAATTAAAACCTGCACTGCTTAACTTTAACTACTCTCTCCTCAAACTTTCTACGGGGCTGAGCAGCGATGCCCGTATGGAAAAAGAGCTGATCGCAAAAATACTGATTACTACAGATATTACTGAACTTGCAAAAAATGTAATGCCAAGATACCATAAAAGGTTGATCGCGTAGGGAAATTCTTTAAAACCTGTACTTGCCAGAAAATACACAATGGGCAGCGCAATCAAATGAGCTACCACAATCAGTTTAACATAATCTTTACTGAGCAGGTAAAAAATCTGTACCGCAGTTGCGCCCATCGCTTTCCGTATACCGATTTCCCGTGTTCGTTTGCTGATGGAATATGATGCAAGACCAAGAAGACCCAGGCATCCGATCCCCAGTGCTAAAATAGTAAACACACCCATCAGCGTGCTGAACTGCTGCTCTTGCTGGTACATTTCATCAATTTTACGGTCGAGGAAAAAAAAGTCGAATGGATGAGTGGGATCCAGATCATCCCAGACCGATTGTATATGAGCCAGGGCATCATCCGGATTGGTGCCGCTGAGCCGTATTTTTATATAATCGATATTCGAAACGAACTGCACTTCCGATGATGGCAGGTCCAATATCAAAGGCTCAAGATCGTACCGAAGGTGAGCAAAATGAAAATCGTCCGTCACACCCACCACGCTGCCGGTTTTGCCCGCGAGCTGAAACGTTTTACCCAAAGCTTCTTCCGGCGTACCCCACTCCATGGAATCCACCATTGCCCGGTTGATTATCAGGGCGTCCTCAGGATCCGTAGAAAATTCGGTTGAGAAATCCCGGCCTGAAAGCAGGTCAATATCCATCGTTTCCAGGAAATCGTGTGCCACAAAAAGTTTTGCAATCGAAAACGCCTCTTGTTCGCCATATCCTTCCGGCGCAATTTGATAAGTGTAATAGATATCGGAACCCAATACCGTTTTTGAGCCGGAAACATTATGAATGCCGCTATGGGTTAACACACGTTCTTTAAATTCATCGTAATACCAGATAGCGAGACTCATTGAAGAAGGGACTACAATGACCTGCTCCCGTTCAAACCCCATATCCATCCGCTGCATATGCTGATACTGCAGGTACGCGAGCGACGTTCCAATTAATAAAATAGCGGTAATGGTAAATTGAAATATAACCAGTGATTTTCGGAGTTTTCCTCCTTTTTGACCCTGGGTAAACGTCCCCTTTACCGCTTCAATCGGTTTATAACCCGATAAAAATGTGGCCGGGTAAAATCCCGCAAGCAGTGTAATCCCAGCAATTAAAAGGAGTGCCACCCCGGCAATGGTATATCCGCTGTATGCGGCAATTTCCACCTCTTTACCCGTAAACATATTGAAATATGGCATCGCTGTGATAACTATAAAAGCACTCAGCAAAACCGCAAAAACGGTGTATATGAGAGATTCGAATAAAAATTGCATTCTCAGCTGGTACTCATCAGCACCCAGGGTTTTTCTAAGCCCAACTTCTTTTGAGCGTGTTAATGCCCGTGCAGTAGATAAATTGATATAGTTGATACACGCAATCAGCAAAATAAGCACGGCGATTGCAGAAAAAATTACAATGTACAGAAAGCTGCTGGTTGGCCCTATTTCGTTATCTGCAGCGGAGTGAAGGTAAATCTCCTTTAATGGCTGCAGATTTAAAACGACTTCTTCGTTTTCACCAAAAAAAGATGCGTAGTATCGGTCGGAGAAGTCGGAGAGCTGTTCTTCAAGAAACTCTTTTTCCGTTCCTGGTACTGCCAGAATATATGTCCAGCTGGAGGCCCACAGCCAGCGTTCGGTAATCTGATCATAATTCCTCCATATATCACGAAGTGATTCGAATGAAGCGAGCAAATCGGCCCTGATATGACTCTGCCGCGGCCACTCTTCCATTACACCTGTAACGGTTAGAAAAGTCTGCCCTTCATAGAGTAACTGCTGCCCCATTGGATCTTCATCACCAAAATACCGGCTGGCAACTTCCGGGGTGATGACAACACTTCCAGGTTCTGATAATGCAGATTCGGCATTCCCCCGTATCAACGCAATATCAAACAGGGTAAAGACAGATGGATCCGTAAAAAAGAAATGTTCTTCCCGAAAAAAAAGCTCTCTCTCCCTGTTCCCGATAGATACATTTGGAGCTTCCATATCAAAAAAGCGGACGGATTCAGACACATATCCCTGCAGGTCGTTGTCTATCGCGCTTTTGAGTGGAAATGGCGTTGATGCAGACTGTGTTTCATCACCGTTGTAATGCGTCGTTTGGGTAACCCTGAAAATGTCGTCGCCTTTGGTGTGATGACGATCAAACCCGGATTCATCCCAAACATAGATCGCGATAAACACAAAACACGCAATTCCGATGGCTAAGCCGGCAAGATTGATACAGGTATAGACAGGTTTTTTACGAGCATTTCGAAATAAAATCAGAAAGTAACTTTTTATCATACGCACTTTACGACTCGTCTAAAACTGATCTGCAATTAACAAGAGTTTGAAGAAACGACATTGTTACATTTAATCTTAAATATTAAAATCTTTTAATTAAAATTTCCTTACAGCCTCAAAATCAAGTTGAGCACGAACAGTCAAAATTCTCTGTTAATAAGGCGCTAAATCTCTTTTTTTGATCCATCCACAGCTTGTATATTTGTTGAAACGAAAAACCCATATGATTCAGCCAAGTATCAAACTTTCAGTACTTCTTACAACTCATCTGCCGAAAGCAGATCTGCTCAACATTTTGCACTCTTTGCTCAGAATGTCGTCTGCCAATACAGAAATTATCATCATAGACGACCAAACATCCGCTGAGATCTCCTCTGAAATACAGCAGATTCTTCAAAATTACGATAATGACCTGGTATTTCTTCTTGAACATGAGAAATCTACAGGCAGAGGAAACTGCCTTAACGAAGCCGTTATGCAGGCTACTGGCAAATTCATCTGGGCACCGATTCGCGCCAATCGTTTTAATGTGAATTTGTTTAAACAGGCACTAACCCGATTTTCATCAGACCCTGCGGCTATTTGGGTGATGGATTTTGATTTGCCATCTTCCACCGAGCGCTGGCTGAAAGAAGTAGAGTTCGGGCATTTTCCGGATGACAGTTGTTTTATCTGGAACCGCTCTGTTCTGGACGGAGACCAGCTTTTCTTTAACCCGTTCATGACGCACCTCCATGGTGCAGAGCTCGCCATGCGGGTATACGAAAAGCACGTTTGGCACCGTACCGATCCCTTTTTCGTAATTGGTCAAAACCAGTTTCTTACGCCGGCCGGAACCAATATTGAAGAATTTTTCAGATCGGCTCATCGACTGGCCAAAACGCAGGAATCCAGGAAGGCAATTCTTGAGCATCTGTCTTCTGTAGATATTTCACCAGCTTCAAAACAAGACAGTGTTAACCTGCTTACTCAAAGCCGACAACTGCTGGCACAGGATGATGCAAAAAATGCCCTCGAACTCATCGATGCCTACCTAAAAAAGAATCCTGAAAACTTTGAGGCAGTTCAGGTTAAAATCTCTACACTCGAAAAACTTCGCCGGCATGTTGAAGCCGCCGAACTTAAACACGATTTAAAACAGTTTACGAAGAGGCAACTGAATGTTTCTCCCGAGAAAAAGTCTGATACACCGCAACTGTCTGATTCTGAAAACCTCGGCAACAATGATCGTGACCCACTGCATGATCATAATCATTCAGAAGTAAGAAACATACCAACCAATGAGTCCAGTTACAGTATTGTCATACCGACAACCGGAATTGGAAAAATCCATCTTGAACGCACCTTAACATCTCTTGAAAAAGTAGCTTCATCGGCAGAATGTGAACTTATCATCATAGATAATGCAAGCATTGACGATACTTTCGATTATCTTGAACAATTGGCAGAGTCAAATTTTTTCAACCTGAAAACCATTACCAACTCTTCCAATGCCGGTTTTGCTGCTTCTGTAAACCAGGGAATCTCCAAAGCAAAAGGAGATTTTATTCTTGTTATGCATAATGATGTTGAGCTGGAGGATGGCATTCTTGAAACATTATCGGAGGCATTTCAGCAAAGCAGCGATATTGCGCTTGCTGCACCACTTATTAATGATACTGACCTCACAGCCCAGCAGCCTGAACAGCAGCCCGGCGAGCAATACGTACAGACCGATACGGTTGACAGCTGCTGCTTTATGGTGAAAAATGGATTTTCATTTCAATTTGACGAGTCTTACGGTCTCGCTTATTTCGAGATGGACGATTTATGTAAGCAAATCAGAGAGAATGATTACCAAATAGCTGTTGCTTCAGGTGTTACGGTTACGCATCATAAAGGCACCACTATCCAAAAAATGGGGTTTACATTAACACCGCCGAGAAAGTGGAAAAACCGTGAAATCTTTCATAAAAAATGGAATCCGGAAAATGAATTTTCAATCCCTGATCAAGGCACTATAACGGATCGTCTCGAAAGATTAGAGCCCCCTGTAAATCCCGCTGATCCGCCCGACGACTGGGTGCATACTGTACACGATTTTCTTACCGATGAAATTCGTACACAAATCATCCGGTCTGATCTTACACCGCGCGAACTCTTTACAATTGTACCGGTGCTTCTGATGGCAGATTGCAGAGAGCTGCTTCGAAATCTTGAAGACAGGCTTGATGATATGGAGCTGCCCGTACCGCTGCTGATGCTTTTTATTCATTTTTATTACGAAAAAAACATCTTTTCAAGATGCAGGCATTATCTTGATAAAGCGGGTGACTCCCACCCTGCATTTGACCTGTACAGGCTAAAAATTCATGTTGATGATAAAGAGACAGATGAAGCCTCAAAACTTCTGACCCGGATGATAGATAAACACCCTGCGAGTGCCGACCTTTTTTCGCTCGCCTCTAAAATCTATTTGCAGGGTGGTGATAAGGATGAAGCAAATTCATTTGCCGCAATGGCCAACCAGCTTGATCCCGTGCAATATCCACCCGAGGAAACTGCATTTAAGGTTAAGTTTTAGCCTTGGTGAACAACGGGTCAATTTGCAGAGACTGCCAAATAGAGCATAGTATTGCAAAATAATTTATCCATTTCGTGATTCCGAAACCCGCATCAAGTACTGGATAACACTCTATTTTGATGGTCTAAACTACTTCTGCATTTCAGCAATAGAAAGAAGCTGCTTTAAATCAGTGACTTTTCGTTCATAGCCATTTTTGGCATAGCTGTGCATCAGGTTTCGGATGCAGCGGGTTAGAATATCGGATGTTTCTGCTCTCTCAAGATGTTCGGCCCGGGGCTCAATTCCATTTTTTTTCAGAAAATAGTAACACTGATCGTAGGTAACAATTGTACCCCCGTCGAAAGGATCAATCAGAATATTTTGCTTGTGCGTCTGGTAGATCAGCATAAAGTGAATCGGCATATTCACACCGTAAAACGGTAGATTTAATCTGCGTGCGAGCATCATCACTACCACACTTAACATGATTGGCAACCCTTTTCGCCTGTCAATTACGCGATCGAGAAATGCATTTTCAGAGTTGTGATAATTTTTGGAATCTCCCCTGAATCGAAGTTCCCGGAATATAAAGTGAAGTAAAATCCGCATTTTTTCATTTAACGAAGGAGTATATGCAATATCTCCGCCTATTTGCCGGGCCATGTCATCCAGTTTTTGTTTATACTCCGAAACCCTGAGTGTGGGGTTGCCAAATCGTGCTAAAACAAAGAGAGCCTCTTCAAGCGATCGGCGTCCCTGGATGCCGCTTTCAACAAGTGCCGAAAAATCTTCGAGAAGTGCTCCATACGTAATTTTATGGATGATTTCATTAATACTCTGCCGCTCCGAATCATGCACAGATTCGCTTTTATATTGGTCCAGAAGGGGCACAGCGTGCTCTCCCAGTTCATTCAATCGGTTTTTCACACCGGTCTGAACTTCGGGATCAGGATCCTCAAGCAGATAAATAAGTGATTCTATTTCTGATTTGTTTGTCATGATTCAAGCAACAATTATTGCAAATAAACTATTCCATCTTTTTATCAATTATCGGCGAGTTTAACCTAACAATAAAATGAATGATCAATCAACCTGTTATTTGTAGCTTCTGCTTGTCAACTTTCAAAAAGCGGTTTATAAAGGAGGTACAGAACACGTATATTGTCTGTTTAAATAAACGATGTTACACTACATGCAGATATATATCCCATCTGAAACCGCACCGCTAAAAAAAGTAATTGTTCATACACCGGGCCACGAGGTTTCGCTTGTAAACCCCGAACTGAAGGATGAGTTACTTTTTGATGATATTATCTTTGAGGAAGATGCCAGAGAAGAACACCTTGATATGCTGAAGGTGTTTCGTGCAGCTATGCCTGATGACGGTGAAATCCATGAAATTACCGATCTGGCTCTATATTGCCTGAAGGATGAATCAACCCGTAATTGGTTTGTAAACCAGCTGGTTGAGCAACTCCCCTACGAAAATCTCGCTGTGGTTCAGCATATTCTAAATGATTTGAATCCTAAACAGCTGCTTCAATTTGTGGTAGAAGGCACGCTGGATAACGAGAATCCGTTTTCTCTGCATCCCGCACCGAATCTTTTGTTTACGCGCGATCTTGCAGCTGTAGTGGGGCAGCAAATCATCCTTTCAAAAGCCGCCAAAAGAGCACGGGCCCGTGAATCTCTGCTGATGGAACTCATCTTGCTACACCACCCTATATTCACCGGTTCGGCGGATCACCTGATTTATACCGGTGGAAGCCAGTCTATTGAAGGCGGTGATGTTCTGGTCGTAAACGAAAAAATTGTGCTGATCGGGATGAGTGAACGCACATCATTCAGCGGACTGGTGGGGGTAGCCAATCAGCTCCTAAACGGAAATGTTGAACATGTTCTTGCTGTTGATATCCCTAAAAAACGGTCATCTATGCACCTGGATACAATTTTTACCTTTGCAGATGAAAATGAGTGCATTGTTTTTCCTCCTGCCATTGTAGAACAAACAAATAATGTGGTAGAACTCTACCAAAACGGCCATGATGATGCCATTCTTTCCCGACAACACTCAAGTCTGAAAGGTGCGCTTGAAACACTCACACAAACGTCATTTAATTTTATTCACTGCGGCGGTGAAAATCGGACCACACAATTTCGGGAGCAGTGGACGGATGGTGCAAACGTTTTTGCTCTCGCGCCAGGAATTATCGTAGGGTATGAGCGAAACACCAAAACATTTGAAGCACTCGCTGAAAACGGCTACCGGCTGATGACTCAGTTTGAGTTTATCGAAGAGTTTGCGGATAAACCGTTTGACCATAACGATTCAGGTAAAATTGCGATTAGCTTCCAGGGGCACGAGCTTTGCCGGGGACGCGGCGGCGCACGATGCATGACACTCCCAATACTAAGGAATTAATTTATACCGACAGATTTGCCTTATCCCCATTCGAATATTCCGGAAACCGAAACTGAACCGATACCTAAACAGGAAGAGTCCATCAACAGCCCGGGTACCGGTGAGATCATAAAACACTCGGCGCTCTTCATTATAACGTTTGCCTGTGTAACCTTTTTCGGAATTTTCTGGGTAGGTCAGGGTGAAAACGCAGAGAGCTACCTCGATATGTGGCCCGAGGGTGCACTTTTCGCAGCTCTTCTTCTCGGCTTTTTGGCAACCCACGAGTTCGGCCACTATTTCGCCGCAGTATATCATAAAGTTCGGGTATCACTGCCCTATTTTATTCCCTTACCATTAGGCATCGGTACGATGGGGGCAGTCATAAAAATCAAAGAGCAGATTCATTCCACGAAAAAGTTGTTTGATGTAGGCATCTCCGGGCCAATTGCTGGTTTCATTGCGTCTCTTTTAATACTCCTTTACGGATTTATCACACTGCCTGACCCATCTTTCATAGAGAATTTCAGCGGCCATGAGGAGATAACTCAGCATGTAGAACAAACGGGAGCATTTCCTGATGAACCGCCGGCCCCGCCTGAAGGTGCCGGGGTCATTATACTTGGTGACACGATCCTCTATTCCTTTTTGGCGAGCTTTTTTGATGACGTACCTCCTATGTATGAGATGTATCACTACCCATTTTTGTTTGCCGGATGGCTTGGCCTCTTTTTTACGGCCCTGAACCTGATGCCCATCGGGCAGCTCGATGGCGGGCATATTCTTTATTCGCTACTCGGGTATAAAAAACATCAAAACGTTGCACGGTGGTGCTTTGGAGGAATCACGCTGCTTGCGGGTATCGAAGCAATCCCCTTTTTATACCTGCAGTTTTCTGAATGGATTCCCGGCTTTGAAATCAGCTCTACCGTAATATGGGCGCTTGTTCTGTTTTTCCTGCTTCGTAAAGGTTTTCATGGCGCATATGAATGGATTGCGCCGGTATGGACGTTATCACTTATCGGTTCAGTTGGTTATCTTTATTTTCTGGGTGACGGACTTGACCAGGCCGGATCGCTGATATGGGTATTCTGGTCGTTTTTCCTGGTATATTTTGTAAAAATTGAACATCCGCCGGTAATTTATGAACAGCGTTTGAGTCCGAACCGGCGTCTGTTGGGCTGGATCAGCATGATCGTATTTATCCTCTGCATCAGTCCGTCTCCAATCAGTGTAATCAGTTAATCATTATTTCATTTAAAACATCTCAATGACTCGTATAGCAATTTTTTCCATCCTGGCGATATCTGTAACATTGATCTCATGCGGGAACGATTCTCCACAGCTCGACTCAGATTTGACGTTAGAACAACAGGTGAATATTCTTATTGAACAAGATGAATATGAAGATGCACTTGACCTTTTAGCGGACGAGGACGAAACTGATCCGGTGATAGCCGAACTGTTAGAAAAAACACATCTCAATTACGGACTGCACAGTATGAACACCTTCGACGCCGATGAGATGAGAACCCGAATGAATAATGCATTGATGCAATTTGCGGAGGTACTGAGAATCAACCCGCAAAACGCAGTCGCCCGGGAACAAATTGATCAAATTATGGGCGTATACGCTACAATGCCGGATCGCGGTCCGGATGATGAAGCGTTAGAAGCACTCAGAGATGTAGGCTACGAATATTAATCCGATGAAAAAGGCATTTTATGGCTAAAAAAACGGAGCAGAAAAAAAATCCGCCTCCAAAAATTGAAAACCGCAAAGCCCGGCACGACTATCATATCGATGAAACCTTCGAAGCTGGTCTGGCTTTAAAAGGAACTGAAGTTAAATCCATTCGTGCGGGAAAAGCGAGCCTGAACGAGGCTTTTGCATACCTTCAAAATGGAGAGGTATGGCTGAAGAATATGTACATCAAACCGTACGAATTTGGTTCTCATTACAACCACAATGAGCGCCGCGATCGTAAACTGCTGCTGAATCGGCGGGAAATTCGTGAGATTGACAAATATATCAATCAAAAAGGTTTTGCACTGATACCGCTGAAACTCTATTTCAAGCGTGGGTACGCAAAATTACTCGTCGGACTTGGAAGAGGAAAGAAGAGTTACGATAAACGAGATGATATAAAAGAGAAAGATGTACGAAGGGAGCTTGACAGAAAAATTAAGGGGAGCTACTCTGTAAATTTATAAACCCGAATTACAACATTGCACAAAATAAAAAAGCCGCTGAATTCAGCGGCTTTTTTTAATTGAATTTTATATTTCAGCTTTTAGCCTTGTGCACTTTCAAGTGCCTGCTGAAGGCGGGTCATGAGCTCTTGGTCTTGCTGAGCGCCCATCATAATTGCCTGATAACGCTCTACGTTGAGACCGTTCTCTTCAATTTTTTCGATGATTTCTTCTTCAGCTTTCATTTGAAGCTCAGAGAGTTTTGGCTGAATGCTCTGAATTTTTTCTCTTTCTTCGTCAGACATTTCAACCTGTTCTGCCATCTGTGGATTCTGCATGGCCATCATTAATTGTTGAAAACGCTCAAAAGCGAGTTCTTCTTCCTCAACGAGCTCTTCAACATCTGCCTGAAGCTCAATTTGAATTGGCTCAATTTGCGTGATTGTTGTAACAAACTGGTTGAGTTCTGTATCACTTACATCATCTGATGACGGCACATCCGGCATCTGCTGTTGTCCCTGGCCCATTTGTCCTTGAGCAAATGCTGCAGTTGTTGCGAAAAGTGCCGCAAAAAGCAACATAGCTGTGATTTTAAAAATCTTCATTATATCTATCGATTTGATTGTGTGAATTATTCAGTTATGTAACCAAAGATGGCTTATAATATTGCCACCGCTAATTATTTGTAGTAAAATCACCCTTTTTTGTTCCAATAACAAAAAATGGGCAATCTGTCTGATTGATATAAAGAATAGACATCTCCTATAAGCCGAATTCTGTATACCGATATTTCGGGATGGCAGCCATTTATCTGGCCCTGACATCACTGGCAGGATCGTAGCGTTCCACCCGATTGTATTGTGACGAACGGCACACAATCTGCGTGAACTTGCACCCCGTGAGGTTTGCCATGCGCCCGGCATCACTGCAGGGCCGGTGAGCTCTTACCTCACCTTTTCACCTTTACCCACGCCTGCGGCACGGGAAGTCTGTTTTCTGTGGCACTGGCTGTCTTTCCGGTCTTGAAACCGGAACCCCTTCCTGTTAGGAAGCACGGTGTTCGTTGGTGTTCGGACTTTCCTCCTTCCGATTGTATCGAAAAGCGGCTGCCCGGAGATGTCTGTTCTTTATATTCTATGATTCTATCTTCGGAAGAGTTTTCGAAACTTCGTGTAACTCTGTATCCATATCTGATTGACAGATAACTCCTCCGGTGACTTGAAACTAAATACTAATCTTTGGTTTAATACAAGTACCAACGTTTTAAGATACGACAATGTTTTGAGATAGACTCTTCAATTTTATTTACAGCCCAAAAGAGACTCACACCAATTAATCGTACATGTTATGCTGCCTAAAAACCGGATTTCACATCAAACAAGGATGTTGTCCTCAGTTTAGATATCAAGTTAGATATCAAGCTGTTTTTTTGCTTCCACAAAAAATGATGGATCAACTACTATCCGGCCGCTATTCTCATCGATAATAATTTTATTTTTTCGCCTTACTTCCACCTGCGCCTGTGGTGGCAATGCCATTCCGAGGGCTGCACCTTTCTCCATGGCAACAACCGCAATTCCATTATTGAGGCCGTCACGTAGCCGGTTGTAGCTGCGAACGTATCGCTTGTCGAGTTTTTGTTCGAGTTCTTCTCTTTTATCAAGAAGTTTTTTCTCTTCACTTTCAGTGTTTTCCACAACTTTGTCGAGATTTTCCTTTTTCTCTTCGTGGAGTTTCTGTGTGTCTGTCAGCTTTTTTTCATTGATTTCAATTTCGCCTTCCAGCTCATCCAGCCGTTTATCAATCTCTACAATGCGTTTTTCTGCATTTTCAACATATTGTTTCTGAGCTTCAATCTCTTTAGTGAGCGCATCGTATTCGCGATTATTGCGAACCGTCATCTGCTGTTCTTCGTATTTTTTATTCTTCTCTTTGGAAGTTTCAATACCAAGTTCCAGATCTTTTCTTTCCCCGGTAAGGTTTTTCTTTTCTTCTTCGAGCTGGCTGATTCTGGCTTCGAGACGGTTTATATCAGTTTCTATATCTAATACTTCTTCCGGAAGATCTCCCCTCAGCTGGTGGATTTCATCAATACGGCTGTCGATATATTGTAAGTTCGCGAGTTGTTGGAGTACCTCTTGCATAGTAGTGGTAGAAGTTTAGATGGTTTTGTTATTAAATTCAGAAACGTAAACTTTCATCGGATTCGTGACCTGCTCAGTTGCTTCAACCTGCAGATGTTCAAATGCCTCCGAAAGTTCTTTGCGGATTGCCTCCACTACGGGAAACTCACTTTCGTAATGGCCGGCATCAATCAGCAAAAAGTTATCTTTTTCGGTAAAGTATTCGTGGTATTTTATATCGGATGTTACAAAAGCATCGGCCCCGGCTGAAACTGCCCTGCTTTTCAGGGAGATTCCGGCCCCGCCGCAAACAGCTACCCGTTTAATCCGGGGAGACCCGCCGCTGTACCGTACAGCATCTACATCAAGTGCACGGCAAACCAGGTGTAAAAATTCATCCATGGCGATACCTTCATCCGGGTAACGCCCGATAACACCCATCCCAAAATTGTCGGATGGTGATGCCATATCCGTCACCTGAAATGCACCGGATTTTAGCAGACCTTCTTTGCGCAGAGCGTTCTTCAGCTGGCCCACATTGTGACGGTCGATAATCGCTTCAAAACATTTCATTCCATTTTTGCGGCCATCCACTTCATAAAAATAAGCCTCTTCAGCAGAGAAGTAGTTCAGCAGTTTCAGAACCGCATCGGAGTTTTCAAATACCGTGGTGAGGGATATTTTTTTACTGATGGGGTAATTTTTATCGAGAAACTGAAGGTTATCGAGGCCAAGATTATTGGCCAGAACAAACGAGACCCCATCAAGGGCAGCATCGAGATTTGTGTGAGCAGTGAGCAGTGCGATGTTGTTCCGAATCATTTTATAGATAATCCGGCCCTGCTCATCAGATGGATTGATACTTGAGATATTTTGAAAAATCAGGGGATGATGAGAGACAATCAGCTCGCACTTTTTGTCGAGCGCTTCATTTACAACCGCCTCGGTAACATCCAGGCAGACCAGAATTCTGGACACCGGCGAAGATGATTCACCTATCAGAAGTCCAACATTGTCGTAACTCATCTTTATTTCAGGCGGCGCCCACTGATGTATAAAATCGGTAATATGGCGGACCTGGGTACTCATCAGATAGTTCCCCCTCTCAAACACTGGTGAGCTTTGTGTTGAACCAACCGGGAGTTTCGTCCTGTGGATTTTCTTTTTAAAACGAGTTGCTGTTTTGTCATAAGCTTTTTCACAGACCTAAAAATACGATTATTTTGTTCCATTGAAAACCTTTTTAATTGTAAATTTGCCTTTTGGTCAAGTTTCCGGAATGTTTACAGCTTCATCTTTCTTACGGTAACTAATTCAAACTCTATCAATCATAATTTATGGCCATTGCAGAACAATTAGAACAGGTACAGAAACGAATTGCCGATGCGTGCGAAGATTGCGGCAGAGATCCTTCTGAAATAACACTGGTTGCTGTAAGTAAAACAAAACCAAACAGCGATATCCTTGAAGCGCGAAAAGCTTCACAAATCCACTTTGGTGAGAATCGTGCCAAAGAGCTTCAGGATAAAATGGAACAGATTGAAGATGATTCCATCAAGTGGCATTTCATTGGAAACCTGCAGACAAACAAGATAAAATATATGGCAGAGCGTGTGGACTGGATTGACTCCATCCATAAAAAGAAGGCGCTGAAGGAGGTTGAAAAAAGAGCATCCGCAATAGAGCGCCACATTAATGTTCTTATCCAGGTTAATATCAGTGATGAAGATCAGAAAAGCGGCTGCGATCCGGAAAAACTGGAGGGTATCCTCAAGTATGCACAAGATCTTAAATACACACACGTTCGTGGAGTGATGGGAATGGCTACTTTTACAGATGACCTCGATGTGGTTCGAAAGGAGTTTAAAATGCTGAAGAAACTCCGGGATGAACATCTGCATCTCAATGGGGGTGCCGTGGAACTGAAAGAGATCTCTATGGGAATGACGAACGATCTTGAAGTGGCAATAGAGGAAGGCTCAACAATGGTGCGTGTTGGAACCGCAATTTTTGGCGAGCGTAACTATTCGTAGTTCTGTTCGTTAAAAGAGGTGCGTTTTATCTCAATTTTTCTATTTTAAAAAGAAAAGAATATGTCAGCATGGATTTGGGTTTTAATCCCTCTTGTTGCGATTATTGGGGGATATATAATCGATTATCAAAAGAACAAACTGAAGTGGCAGAATCAGACCAGCAGTAACGAGTCTGAGCTGGAAGAGTTAAGAGGCATGGTGAATCAGATGGCCAGGCGCATTGAAAACCTGGAGGCGATCGCTGCAAATGAACCCTCCGATTTTTCATCAGCCAGGAAAAACGATTTTCATAAAATTGAAATCGATCCTTATGAGAGTCATGCTGAAGAAAACAGAAAAAATGTTGAACAAATGGCAAAAAAACAGGGAAATAAATCATGATGGGTGAAGATGCTATTATAGTGGCAATTGTTTTTGGAAGCGTACTATCTATTGTATTTTTGGGAGTTCTTGGCTCCATAATAAATAATTGGATCAAACGCGGTTCAAGCAGTAAAGACATTACAAAAAACAAAGAATTTCTTGCAGCACTTCGGGAATTCAAAGAGAAAACAGACAAACGACTTTCAAACCTGGAGGCGATTGTTTCGGAAGAACAGCCTGCAGACAGGATGGTAAAAAATCAAAAAAAGGAGAAGGAACCTCAGCGTTCAATTGAGATAGAACTGGATGATGAGCCTGAATCTAAATCTGAAAAATCTTCGAATTCGGGTAATCTGCGCAACATGTTAAATCAGTAACGGTTATCTTTACTAATCTAAAAAAATATCATTCCCCTATATGAAACTGACAGCCCTCGAAATTAAGCAACAACAGTTTGAAAAATCCCTGAGAGGCTACGACGTATCAGAAGTTCAGGCGTATTTGAATCTTGTTGCCAGCGAATGGGAGCATATGGTCGGTAAAATGCGCGAACTTGAGTCACAGCTCGAAAAAATGGATGAAAAGCTCAAACACTATGAACGTGTGGAGCAAGCGCTGCATGAAACCCTGCAAACCGCCAAGGACTCAGCCGAACAAAAGCTTGTTGGAGCCAAAAAGGAGGCGCGTAATATTATTGAGAAGGCTGAAATGGAATCAGATTCAATCGTGCGGGATGCCAATCAACAGCGTCAGCAGATCCGTCAAAGCATTCTTCGGCTGCTTGACAGGCGTGAAGAGATTATTGGCGGAATGAAATCCTATCTTGAAATGGCCCAGGAATCACTCAACCACTTTTCCCGTGACGATGCGAGCCTTTTCAGACTGCCAAAAGAAGATTCACGCTCTCAGCAAGATCCGAATTCTTCGGAAGATCAGCAGGAAGGCCCCTCTGAAAAACGCAGCAAGCAAAAAAAAGAACAGCCAATCCCGCCAGGGTCAGACAACCTGGATGATATTTTAGATGAAATCGAATAAATTAAAAACAACACCTTATCCCAAGCAGCTACATGGCATTTGATTCCGTTGAAACGTTCCGCAATAAAAGAAGTGAAGCCCTCAAATTTATTCAAAGTAAGACAGAACTCCGGCCCGATTATATGCTTATTCTTGGCACCGGCCTGGGACAGCTTGCTGATGAAATGGAGATTGAAACCAGTATTTCCTATGACAAAATTCCGCATTTCCCGGTTTCAACTGTAGAAGGGCACAATGGTAAACTTCTGTTTGGTTCGTTAGGAGGTAAAGATGTAGTAGCCATGCAGGGACGTTTTCATTTCTATGAGGGCTACACCATGCAGCAAATCGCATTTCCGGTGCGGGTGCTGAAAGAAAACGGAGCCGGAACGCTTTTTGTGAGCAACGCATGCGGCGGAATGAATCCAAATTACTCTCGCGGCGATATTATGCTCATTCGCGATCACATCAATATGCTGGGCGACAATCCGCTGATGGGACCGAATGATGACGATCTCGGCCCGCGGTTTCCCGATATGAGTGAACCGTACAGCGAACGGCTTATAGACATTGCAAAAAATGTTGCTCTCGAAAGTAATTTACAGATGCACCAGGGCGTTTACGTAGCACTCAGCGGACCGATGCTGGAAACAAAGTCAGAGTACAGGTTTTTAAGGCTGATTGGCGCTGACGTTGTTGGAATGAGTACAGTTCCAGAAGTTATCGCCGCCATTCATATGGGAATGGAAGTATTAGGAATATCTGCAATTACAGATGAATGTTTCCCCGATGCATTAAAGCCCGTTAACATGGAAGAAATTCTTGAAGCGGCAGCAATTGCGGAACCAAAAATGACCCGTGTAATCGTAAATGTGCTTAAGAAACTATAATGCAGTGCGCTGTTTTTATAACACGAAAAATAGTACTTTTATCACAAGACAATACTATTAAATCATTAGCACATCAAAAGTATGAGCTTTGACGATTTTGACAGAGATCCTGTCTGGAATGAACATCAATGGGAATCTCACCTTAATGAGATAGAAAAACGCAGTGAACAACTGCGTAAATTCATCACATCCGACCCAAACGAAGATGTACCGAGATGGATTACGCTTCTTAAAGAGAGTTTTGATGAGATGGATGCCGTAGAGGCTTTTATTGAAGAGGAATTGCTGTTTGATGAAGCTTATTTCCCTGAAGATGAAGATGACTGGGAAGACGAGGAGGATGAAGATGATTTTGATGATGATTTCTTCTTCCGGGATGAACTTCCACCCTTTCTTGAAACCGATGACGACGATGATTTCGATTACGGAGAGGATTGGAAAGAGCTGAGTGATGACTTTACCTACTCTGATTACGGATCGATCGAAAACCTCAAAGTTTACCGCGACTCTATAGACCTTGCAGTGGATGTCCTCAAATGGGGTGAATCTATTCCTGCACACTTAATGAATCAGAAGGTGCACGAATTTGTCAGTAATATCCTGAAAATCGGTGCTAAGCTGGCTGGCGGTTACTCATTCGGATTTGAAAAAGATGTGCTTGGCGGTAATATTGCCTATACCAAAAAAGCTCTGAACAGCTCCAATGACGCCCTGCTCAGGCTGCAGAACCTCAAGGGAAAATCCTATTTTCAAGGTTCCAGTTATATCGATTTTCATGAACGGCTTTTCGAAATCCGGAACGACATTGGAATCTACGTTCAGGAACTCAGAGATAAGTTCCGCTACGGAATAGAATAACTGCAACTGCCCGACAATCGCCGTATTGGGCCTGAAAAAAAAATCGTTACCTTCTCGCAATAGCGCTGCGGTGCAACGGTATTTTGAAGGCCTGCTTTTAAATTAAGAGACACACACTTCTTGACTCTGCTGTTTTATAAGAGGCTGCCCAAAAAGAGTTTCTGCATTTACTCCGCTTAAATAATTTAGAATCTTCTGTTCCGATTACCCCTTAGCGCCGTTGCGTAAGCCCTTACTAAAAGTTGTTATCTATTCATTCCTCAATCCAGATTTTCACTTCTTTATTTCCGCGTGAATCTATCGAACCGCGAAACATTCCCGGTGTGTTCATATTCATCACAATATTCCCTTCGCTGTCAACCGCAATAAATCCTGCTTCATCGGGCTGAAGGCGCTCTTCAAGCAAATAATCTACCGCTTCCTGCAGTGAATACCCCCCAAACTCAACCAGGTTCGCAATTGTATTGGCCGATACCTGCTGCATAATTTTTTCACCCCAGCCCGTCGCTGAAACAGCCGCTACATGATTGGCAAATGTTCCCGATCCGATAATCGGCACATCCCCCACCCGGCCAAACTGTTTGTTTGTCATGCCGCCGGTTGATGTTGCCGCCGCCAGATTTCCATTCATATCCAGAGCCACAGCTCCCACGGTTCCAAATTTATCTGCGTTTACAGATTCATAAATCGAACGGTACGTATCGGAATAAAGGTGCGATTGCTCCTGCGCACGCTGCCACTGCTCATACCGGTTTTGTGTGAAAAAATGATCGTTTTCAACTCGTTGAACATCGGTTTGATCTGCATATTGCTCTGCTCCCTGGCCTGAAAAGAAAATATGGTTCGACTGTTCCATCACAATACGTGCGAGAGAAACGGGATTTTTAACGGTTGTTAACCCGGTAAGTGCACCGGCCTCCATGGTGCTGCCGTCCATTATAGCAGCGTCCAGTTCGTGGGTTCCTTCACTCGTAAAGACCGAACCTCTTCCCGCATTAAACAGCGGGTTATCCTCAAGGTTTTTCACCACCTGCTCCACTGCATCGAGTGCGGAGCCTCCTTCCCGAAGAACGATCTGACCGGTTCGTACCGCCTGCTCCAGGCCATCGTAATATTGCTGTCTGACAGAATCAGGGAGATCCTGGGAAATCGTGCCCGCTCCGCCGTGCAGAGCCACAGCCCATTCAACCCGGTCCGTTTGCTGATCGCCTGAGCAGCCGGTAAATATAAAAATGGCCGTCAGAAAAACTGCAGATATTACGAAAAAAGAGGAGGTGAATTTGTCCATCGAAAAGTGATTAATTTAATATTCAAGAACTCAGTGAATGTAAGTGAGAATGGAGTAAAATAAAAAAACCCGGCTGTATTGGCCGGGTTTTTAGAAATAGATTAACGGAGTATGAGGTTAATCATCTCTCCTGTCCTTGTTCTTCTTTATTCCGAAAGATTCCAGGAACTCCATTGGGAATGGAATAAACGTAAAGGTAGAATTCTCCTCACTGATTTCGTTCATCGTTTGCAGGTAGCGAAGCTGCAGTGCGGTTGGCGTTTTTGCGATCATCTCACCAGCCTCAACAAGCTTTGCGGCTGCTTCGAACTCACCCTGTGCGTTAATAATCTTCGCACGCCGGTCACGCTCACTCTCAGCCTGACGGGCCATCGCACGCTTCATAGACTCGGGGAGGATTACATCACGAACTTCAACAGATACCACTTTGATTCCCCATGGGTCTGTCTGGCGATCGATGATATCCTGGATTTTCTTGCTGATTTTATCACGTTCGGCAAGAAGCTCATCAAGCTCAAACTGACCTAACACACTACGCAGAGTAGTCTGTGCAAGAAGTGACGTTGCTCCGATATACCGCTCAACCTGAATAACGGCTTTTTCAGCGTCTACAACGCGGAAAAATGTAATCGCGTCAACATTAACGGTAACGTTGTCTTTAGTGATAACTTCCTGCTTGTCCACATTTATTGTAAGTACACGAAGATCAACCCGTTCAATTTTATCAATAAAAGGAATCAGAATAATAAGACCGGGGCCTTTTGTGGCCACAAATTTACCAAGACGGAAAACGACTCCCCGCTCATACTCGCGAAGGATTTTGAACATCTGTGGCAGAAATACCGACAGAAAGATTACAATCGTAATCAGCCAAATAATTAAGTTTGATAGTGCACCTGGATCATCCATTAGATAACTCCTCGTTGTTTTCGGTTTGGTTTGTTTTTGATTTTACAAATACTTTAAGCCCTTCAAATTCAACAATAACACACTTGTCGCCTTCCTCGAGTACCTCATCACTTACTGCCCGCCAATACTCACCATTATGGAACACACGCCCTTCCATTTCAGGTGTAATCCGGTCGGATACTTCTGCAACACGCCCTACTTCCGACTCAATTCCGGAATATAAACCTCTGAACTGAGCTTTTATGCCGGATGATACGATCCATGCAAAAAATAAAACCGTTAATAACGTAGCGGGAATTAGCCAATACCAGGACACTTGCATTTCCTCCGGAAGGTCTTGAAATAACATTAATGCACCCAAAAAGAAAGATACTGCTCCGCCGGCAATCAGCAGACCGAACGCCGGGGTGAACGCTTCAGCCACAAAAAGCAGTATGGCCAGGCCGATCAGCAGAAAACCTGCAATATTCACCGGCATGGCAGCCACACCGTAAAGTAATAAAATTAATGCAATTGCACCCGCCATACCCGGCACAATTCCACCGGGGTTTGTAACCTCGCCTATGATTCCGTAAATCGCAACCAGCGTGAGGATTAGCATTACTTCGGGGCGAATTAGAAAACTGAAAAAGATTTCGGCAAAATTCTGCGGAATTCTGTTTTGGGCGGCACCTTCTGTTCTAAGAGTTTCCCCTTCAACCTCCATTCCGTCGATCTCCCGCAAAAGATCTTCCAGGTTATCCGCAATCAAGTCGATCACGTTGATTTCGAGAGCCTGATCTGCTGTGATCGAGTCACCGTCACGAACTGCTGATTTTGCCCATTCCGCGTTTCTTCCCCTGCGCTCGGCAATCGTTTCAATGTAACTCTCAGAAAAGTTGAAAATTTTCTGCTGTGATACGGTATCCATCTCACCGCCGCCCATTGCCACCGGGGAAGCTGCTCCGATATTTGTAGCCGGAGACATCGCTGCTATGTGAGCTGCAAGCGTAATAAACGTTCCTGCACTACCGGCATTCGCTCCCTGTGGTGTCACATAAACCACAATCGGATGTGATGAACCCAAAAGCTCCTGAACAATTTTCTGAGTAGAATCAAGGAGTCCGCCCGGTGTGTCAAGTTCAATCACCAGAAGTTCATCTCCGCGTTCCTGCGATTTTCTAAGTCCTCTTTGAATATACTGTGCCGTTGTCGGCCCGATTGTACCGGAAACGGATAGGATACTGACGGTGCCGGGTGCCCGATCCGCACTCTGGCTCACTTCATCATTATCCTGAAGTACAAAAGCGGTGCCTACCAGAAAAAGTATCGCTGATATAAGGTAGGTTTTATTGATTGATAAACTCATGTTGCATAATCTAAGGGTGATTCAAACCAGGAAATTCTTACACTGTAAGATACTCATAGTATTTCATTTAAAAAGAATTACCGAAACGGTAAGAAATGTATTTCATCTGCATATTTAAACTTTTCAGCCAACTGTTCTAACCAATAACAATTACAAATCTCATAAAGTTTGACTGCCGAAACAGGATAAACCATAAAAATGATCTAACCGAAAATTAAATTTGGAATTTAAAATCAATAGTCAGATCATTAGAGTATGAATTTTGAAAGACACAGCACACTAATTTTATCTCTCCGCCGTCGCCGCCGCTCAGGCGTGTGAAAAAGCTGTGTATACCAACCCACTTTCACAAAAACGCCTGCTTAATTTAAGATTAAGCAGGCGTTTTTTTTTGCCCCATTCTTAATTACGGGCATCAATTTTACTTCAAAATTCAACAACCCTCAATTATAGCTTAATATGTCTAATTTTCTAACTATCTCAGATTATGAGCCGGATGAAATCCAGAACATTCTCGACCTGAGCAGTGAGTTGCAAACTGCAGCCGAACCCGTTCTGGCCGGTAAAAATATCGCCTTTGTATTCGAGAAACCCTCCCTGCGAACCAAAGTGGGAACAGAAGCCGCGATTAATCATCTCGGGGGAAATGTCATCCATATCGATGCCGACATTCTCCTGAGCAGTGGCAAGGCTATTCCATTCACCAGCCGGGAGTCGCTCAAAGACGCCATGAAAAATGTTTCCCTCTGGTGTGATGCCGTTTTTGCAAGAGTCTATTCACATCAAACGCTCAAAAATATGGCAGGATACAGCTCCATTCCTATTATCAACGCCTTGTGTGATAAGCACCACCCGATGCAGGCACTGGCCGACCTTCATACACTGCAGCAGCAGTTTGGGAAGGATAAAAAACTGACCCTTGCATTTGTTGGAGACGCAAATAACGTTGCATTTTCACTCACTGAACTGCTCTTGAAATTCGGTCATACCGTCAATTTTTCCGGCCCTGAACAGTACAGCTGGACAGATGACAAACTGAGTTACTTTGCCTTGCTTGCGGTTCAGTATGGCGGTGAATTCAATACAGTAACCGAGCCCTCTAAGGCGGTAGAAAACTCCGATGCCATCTACACAGATACCTTTATCTCGATGGGGGAAGAGCACCTGTATGAAGAGAAAATCAAACATTTTGAACCTTACCAGGTGAATGAAGAGCTTTTTTCAAAAGCTGGAGAGCACACCGGTTTCATGCATTGTCTGCCGGCACACCGGGGTGTTGAAGTAACCGACGCCGTGATTGACCACCCGAACTCCTGGGTCTACAAACAGGCTGAAAACCGGATGATCGTGTCGAAAGGAGTTTTCGCCACCCTGCTCGATGGTGAAGGAAAAGCAACCAAAAAGCCTTCGGTGCCGCATCTGGATAAAGAATCGGTTAACGGAACCTGACCATGATTCATCAGCAATACCCAACCAATCCAAAACTGCCATAACACCAATCAGTCTACGTCCTGATTGATTTCAACCACCCAATTTAAATCTGCCATTAAACACTGCCATGAAAAATCAAACCACCTATAAAAAAGTTGCATCACACGAAGCCGAAAAAGGATCATTTAACACCTGTCTTCTTCTTTACTCCGGCGGCCTCGACACCAGTATGATGCTGAAATGGATTCAGGAGGAGTACGATTGTGATGTAATTGCCCTCACCATAAATATCGGCCAGACCGCGGACGATCTGGATGCCATTAAAAAGAAAGCCATTGACCTCGGGGCAAAAGACGCGATTGTTTATGATGCCAAAGATGAGTTTGCCGAATTATGTACGGAAGCCGTAAAAGCCAACGCCGACTACCAGGGCGGATATGCTCTCGGATGCCCGCTCGGCCGTGTGATGATTTCAAAACTTGCCGTTCAGTTTGCCGCCGAATTTGGGTGTGAAGTAATTGCCCATGGATGCACGGGGAAAGGAAACGACCAGGTTCGATTCGAAAGTTATATCACAACGCTGAATCCCGAACTGAAAATCATCGCGCCGGTACGGGAATGGAGCATGGGGCGGGATGAACAGATCGCTTACGCCATAAAAAACGGAATTCCTGTTCAGCAGACACAAACAAGTCCATATTCATATGATGAAAATATGTGGGCCAACACCGGCGAAGGCGGGGAGATTGAAAACCCGGAGCTGATTCCGCCGCTTGAAAATATCCTGAAATGGGCCAATACCCCCCAGCAGGCACCAGATGAAGCGGAAACTGTGAAAATTGGGTTTGAAAAAGGGGAGCCGGTATCTCTTGATGGAGTGGAGTATGACAAAAAAGAGATCATTCTTCTATTAAATGAAATCGGTGGAAAGCACGCCGTTGGTGTATTTCACCTGATTGAGGACCGGATTGTAGGGCTTAAGGTCAGAGGCGTATATGAAAATCCGGCAGCTACCATTCTGATTCAGGCTCATAAAAACCTGGAACAGCTCGTGTCCACCCGGGAAGAGAATGAACTGAAAGGGTTTATGGACCAAAAATGGGCTTATCTGATCTATGGAGCGAAATATTACGAGCCAGTGGTGGATAATATCCGGGCATTTATCAACGAGCAGAACAAAAAGGTAACCGGAGAGGTAACTCTTAAACTCTATAAAGGGAATTGTGATGTGGTTGCGCTCAAATCACCTTACTCACTTTTCGATGAAAACCTTGCTACATTTAATAAATCAGCCGCTTTCAACCAGAATGCATCTGCCGGATTTATTGAACTCTGGAACCTGCCGCAGAAAACAGCATATCAGCTGAAACAAACGGTTGAGAAAAGCGAAGCAGGCAGTTTGCCATCATGAATGTGTAGTGAAAAGGCAAAAGTGAGAAGTGAAAGGCTGTCAATTCCTGAATTAGGTTTTACCTTTGACAGATAGCATCCCTTGTTGGATTTGAGAATTTAAATCAGGGACATTTTTCACTTTTGCGTTTTACCTTTTCACTTTCCTGAAGACAAAAAATATTAATCTCGAAACAAATCGCATGTCCAAACTCTGGCAAAAGAGCTCTACCGATACCGAATCCGAAATCGCAAAAAAGGTTGAGGCGTTTACCGTAGGCAACGATTATCGCCTTGACCAGGCCCTTGTACCGTTCGACTTGAAAGCTTCTGCTGTTCACGCACGGGCACTGCATAAAGCGGGAGTTCTCTCTGATGATGAGACGAAAAAACTGACTGAAACGCTCTCTGAAATAGAACGGGTTTGGAAAAAGGGTGAGTTCAATATTTCTGTGCAGGATGAGGATATGCATACAGCAATTGAGAACTATCTGACGGAGAAGCTGGGTGACCTCGGCAAAAAAATTCATACCGGGCGATCGCGGAACGACCAGGTGCTCACGGCTATCCGGCTTTTTGAAAACGATGCCCTCCAACGGATTTTACCGGAGCTTAATGCACTTTCCGACCAGCTTGTAGAGTTTGGAAAAACGCATAAGCATATCCCAATGCCGGGATTTACACACACACGAAAAGCGATGCTCAGCAGTGTTGCCTTGTGGGCCGGAGGATTTGCGGAATTATTAAGAATGCAGCATCATGCATCGTCAGGAGTTGAAGCACTTATTGGCAGATCTCCGCTCGGCACAGCTGCCGGTTTTGGCACCAGTATTGATATCGACAGGGATGCTGAAGCTGCGGAACTATGTTTTTCTCAGCCGATGATCTGCTCCACTTCAGCACAACTGAGCCGCGGATGGGTGGAACTTCAGTTCGTGCAGTACCTCTCCGGCATCTCCGCTGTCTTGAACCGGCTCGCATCAGATATCATACAATACACCGGTGAAACGACTCCCTATTTTTCACTGGACGATGTTGTTTGCACGGGTTCATCCATCATGCCGCAGAAAAAAAATCCTGATCTTGCGGAACTCATTCGCGGCAGGCACTCCCTGTTTATGGGTTACGCTGCTACGCTGCAATCGGCAACCACCAATCTAACCAGCGGCTATCACAGAGATCTTCAGCTCACAAAGGAACCGGTTTTAAAAGCTGTCACTGATATCGAGGCGTGTATAGAAGCTGCGCAAATTCTCATTAGTTCTTTGAATGTTAATGAAAAAGAGATTACGGAGGCGTGTACAGTTGAACTGTTTGCTGCAGAAGAAGCGTACAAGCTTGTAAAAGAGAAAAATATCAGTTTCCGGGAAGCGTACAGAATTGTCGCGGAAAATCCTGAAAATGCCGAAGCCAGCGATCCGGGGCAAAAACTGACCGAATCAACCCATCTCGGATCTACAGGCAACCCAGGACTGGAGAGGGTTTAAAACTATTTACAAATCACAATAGTAACACCTAAGCCGTTGAGACACAGAAATTAAATTTATCTTCAACAATATAATTGCCTTAAATAATTAAGTAACTTTATCCATTTCACATATTTTGATTTGTGTTTTTGATTATCTATCCATTCTTTTCAGGTTCAATTATTTGTAAATAGTTGAAAACTGTCAGAATTGAATATCACTAACAAAACAAATCATATGTATGCTCATCTCTACTAAATTCCTTTTTTTCGCACAACTTCTGTTTCTGTTGACTGCCGGGAATCTCTTCGCTCAGCAAACGATTACCGGAACCGTTACAGATGCTGAGGGTGAACCATTAATTGGTGCCACTGTAGTTATTTCAGACAGGCCCGATACCGGAGCTTCGACAGATATTGACGGACGTTTCTCATTGTCAGCCGAACCGGGAGATGTTCTTCTCGTAACATTCATCGGCTATAGAACCAGCGAGGTTTTAGTAGACGAACGCACAGAATACGAAATCATCCTTGAATTGGATGATCAGCTTCTGGGTGAACTCGTGGTTGTTGGTTATGGTATTCAACAACGCAGCGATTTAACAGGGTCAATAGCCAGTATATCCGGTGAACAGATTCAAAATCAGCCGGTTGCAAGTATCGACGGAGCTCTCCAGGGCCGGGCTTCAGGTGTATTTGTAAGCACGCCATCGGGCACCCCGGGTGCAGGAATTACCATGAATATTCGGGGGCAAACATCAATTTCGGGCAGCAGTGAACCGCTTTATGTGATTGATGGCGTACCCATTATTTCCGAAGATCTTTCAGGTTTATTTTCTGGAGGCCAGGCCACAAACTCTCTTGCCGATCTGAACCCCAATGACATTGAATCCATCGAAATTTTAAAAGATGCCTCTGCTACGGCAATTTATGGATCCCGGGGTGCTAACGGCGTAGTATTGATCTCAACCAAACGTGGACAAGCCGGCCAGTCGAATATCGGGTTCAGTATGTATACCGGTTTTCAGCAGGTCACCAATACTATTGACATGCACTCTTCACAGGAATTTCTGGAACTGATGGATGACGCTGCCCGGCAGGATAACAGGGCTCTCGGCACAAATTACCCTGAAAACTATGTCTCCTCAATGTGGGGATATCCCGACCCAAGTGATCCGGATATTCAAAATACAGTATGGTATGATGAAATTTTCCGTACTGCAGCCATCTCAAATTATGAACTAAACGCATCCGGCGGAACCGAAAGTACACGCTACTTCACATCACTCTCCTATTTCGACCAGGAAGGAACGCAATACGGCACAGGCTTCGAAAGGATCAGTGCCCGATTAAATCTTGATACTGAAGTAACAGACTGGCTCGATTTTGGCGCAAGCGTAACGCTAAACCGAACACTGCAGGATCGTGTGATAAACGACAATTCTCTCTATGGTGTAGTGATCAATACCCTGGCAGGGGATCCCCTTATGCCTGTTTTTGAGGAAGACGGAAGTTACGCCGATCCCTTTGCTTATTTCGGGTGGTGGATGCTCGACAATCCGCTGCTCATTGCCAACGAATACCAGCGGTTCACAAACACCACACGCGGTATTGGTTCCATCTTTGGTGTTGCCAACATCAGTGAAAACCTGTCGCTCAGATCTTCCCTGAATATCGATTATACAAGCCTTGAAGATGAAGCATACACGCCGATCATTTCCCGTGAATCACAGAATGCGCAAAGAAACGGTTTTGGAACCTTTGGAACTACACAGGATTTTACCTGGCTGATCGAAAACTACCTCTCCTACGTAAATACGTTCGGAGATCGTCATAACTTAAATGGAGTTCTGGGAACTTCGTTTCAGCAATCGAACCGTGACTTCTCATCCATTAACGCCCAGGGCTTCCCAAATGATCAGTTTATAAAACTGAGCGCCGCATCGCAGGTTACCTCCGCTTCTACCTCAGGTACCAGCTGGGGACTTGCATCCTACTTCTTCCGCGGAAATTATTCATTTGATGACCGCTACCTTTTCACTGTAACCGGCCGGCTTGATGGTTCATCCAGGTTTGGTGATGATTTCAGATATGGGTTTTTCCCATCCGGATCATTTGCATGGAGAATGTCGAACGAAAGTTTTATGCAAAATCAGGACATTTTTTCTGAACTCAAGCCGCGAATTAGCTATGGTATCACCGGTAACCAGGAAGGTATTGGCAACTTTGCTTCCCGCGGTCTCTACGGAGTTTCAGACTACAGGGCGGAATCAACGCTCGTTCCTACGCAGATGATCAACCCAACGCTCTCCTGGGAAAGCACCAGGCAGATTGATGTCGGGATTGATATAGGCCTGTTTGATGATCGCATAAACATGAGTGCAGACTACTTCGTTAAAGATACCGATGATCTGCTTCTCAACCGGCTCGTACCGGGGATATCAGGGTTTTCATCTGTAACCGATAATATCGGCCGCGTTCAGAACCGCGGGTTCGAATTTGATGTTCGCGGTGTTGTATTTTCCCAGGCTGATTTCTCCTGGACTTCCAGTTTCAACATCTCGTTTATCAGAAATGAAGTGAAAGAACTTGAGGTTGATGAGCAGGTTTTGAGTGATTCTCACATTCTTGCCGAAGGCCACCCGATTGGTACTTTCTACCTGATTGACCACGAAGGTGTAGATCCTGAAACCGGAAATATGCTTTGGATTGACAGAAATGAAGATGGTGTTATTGATTCCGATGACCGCTTGATTGTGGGGAATGCTCAGCCTGATTTTTTCGGTGGATTCAGCAACTCATTTGCTTACAGAGGATTTGATCTGAATGTTCTTTTCCAGTTCACCTACGGAAATGACATTTTCAACCACAGCCGTGCATCTTACGAAAATCTTGGCTGGAGCCGGCTGGGAACCGGAGGCTTTATTCTTCCTGACGGTAACAACCACTCCCTTGCCGATAACCGGTGGATGGAACCCGGTGATGAGACCGATATTCCCAGGGCATCTTTAACGAACGACAACTGGAGAGAATACTCCTCACGCTGGCTGGAAGATGGCTCCTACCTGCGATTGAAAACATTGACTCTCGGATATAATTTTTCACCGGAAATAACGCAGCGGCTCGGCATGAGTAATCTGCGAATCTATTTCCAGGGACAGAATCTGCTTACGTTCACAAGCTATACCGGTTTAGATCCCGAGGTAAATCAAAATGCCAGGAATCCGCTGCTGGCCGGTTCTGATTTTGGAACCCTGCCGCAATCCCGCACAATCTCATTTGGCATTAACCTGGAATTTTAAAAAACCTGATCAATGAAAAATTTATTTAAAACAACTTTTTTAGTGCTTCTCATTGCGGGTTTAGCTTCCTGTGATGTTCTCGATACCGAACCGGCTACATCCATTCGTGCTGATGAAGCCCTGGTGGATGGTTCATCTGCCAATTCAATTTTGAATGGCGCCTACTCACGCATGCAAAACGATAACTATTACGGGGTTGAATACACCCTTAATATCGATCTGATTGCCGATAATGCCGTTGAGCAAGGGTTTTTCGATAATCAGCGTGAAATCGATTCAAGACAGGTTCCTATTGACAACAACTGGATTACGTCTGCCTGGCCAAATATCTACAGAGTGGTGGCCATTGCCAACCTCTTGATTACGGAAGCGCCTGAACTTGAAGATCCGCTCTTTACAAATCTCGATCAGGTTTTAGGGCAGGCGTATGCCATCCGGGCACTTGCTTTATTTGATCTGCTCCGGGTGTATGGATATCACTTCGATACGGATTCAGAATATGGTATTCCCCTGCTTTTGGAACCGATTGAGAATAATGATTTCACCAACATCCCAGATCTTGCGAGAAGTACAGTATCAGAAACTTATCTGCAGATTCAGAATGACCTGGATCTGGCCTTATCACTGCTTCAGAATTACGGCCCTGATAATACTGCCATGGATTACTGGAGTGCTCTCGCACTTAGAGCAAGAGTAAATCTCTACCAGGGAAATTATGATGATGCGTATGACGATGCTGATGAGGTAATTACTGAAGGTCCATTTGCGCTGATGGAGGACCTGAACGAACTGTACGGTAATGTCGGCACCTCATCCGAGTCAATTTTTGACCTCGTTTTCAGTGATCAGGATCAAAGCTCATACTACACATTTCTTATTCAAAGAGATGAATACAATGTGGATCCCAGCCTGTTTGATGCCTTTGAGGAAGATGATGTACGAAGTACTTTTGTCAGGCCTTCCGGCTCGGTAATTAAATCGGATAAATATCCTGACCCGACGAACGCCAGTAACGCGAAAATTTTGCGTTTATCTGAAATTTACCTGATTCGTTCTGAGGCTGCTGTATTCGCAGAAGACGACCCAAATGCAGGCCTCGATGACCTGAACACGATCCGAAACCGTGCCGGTCTGGATGATATTGGTCCTTTCAATAATACAGATGAATTTACTGACGCTTTACTCCAGGAGCGCCGTGTGGAACTGCACTTTGAAGGTCACAGATTCTTCGATCTCGTACGGTTCGACAGAATTGAGGAGACGCTTGGAATGAGCGAATTCAGAAAAGTTTTCCCAATCTCCCGGAGTGAACTCCAGGTATCGGAAAATATTCAGCAAAATCCCGGATACGCCACTAATTAACTTCTTGTCAGCCAATTTAAAAAGCCCTGATATTGTCAGGGCTTTTATTATTTTAAGCTCATTTCGAGTATCATTTCAGAAATAACACTCTGGTCAATGAGAATCATAAAACTGTGCATCAGCCTTTTACTGGTCATTATTCTTAGCTCTTGCAGCCATCCGGACGAAACGGTTTCTCTGGTTGAGCTACGCGATTCTATAGAATCCATTCTCGATAATGAAGAGGGAACTTATGCGGTTTACTTTTCAGACCTGGATGACTCTCAGATTGAACTCACCATAAATCCCGACACTCTTTTTCACGCGGCCAGCACGATGAAAACGCCGGTTATGATTGAAGTTTTCCGCCGGGCCGATGCCGGGGAGTTTTCGGTCTATGATTCAATCCGCATCGATAATCGATTTTACAGTATTGTGGATGGATCGGAATTTTCGCTGGATCTGGATCCTGAAAGCGATGATCCGTTTGAGAGAATGGAAGGTGAAATGGCGACTATTTATGATCTAACCAACGCAATGATCACCTACAGCAGCAATATCACTACCAACCTGATGATCGATCTTGTGGGAGCCGAAGAAACAACCCGAACGATGCGTGAACTCGGTGCTGAAAATATCGAGGTGCTTCGCGGTGTTTACGATATGAAAGCGTTTGAACAGAATTTGAGTAACAGAACCACTGCAAGGGATCTCGCCATCATATTCCGTAGCATAGCTGACGGTACAGCCGCCGACAGAGAATCCGGACAATTGATGATTGATATTCTTTCAGACCAGTTTTACAGGGATATCATTCCAAAATATCTTCCCGAAGAACTCATCATTGCCAATAAAACAGGTTCCATTTCCGGGGTTGAGCACGATTCAGGAATTGTTTATCTCCCCGATGGCCGGAGTTATCTGCTGATTTATCTTTCGAAGAATGTGCCGGACGACGAACACAGCCGGGATGTTGGCGCCCGCATATCAGAACTGATTTATGATTTCTATATGGCGAATCCAACAGGAACGGAATTATGATCTGAAACGCTTTTGCATATGGCTAAAAACCGTTTACTTTACAGTTCAGATTAATCTAAAAGCAACCTGATATGGCCCGCTACCTCTCTCTACTATTTATTGTGATTCTGTTTTATGCGTGTACTCCCGCCGGAGAAGAACCCCTCACCGACTATCCCAACTCACATCTTCTTCTTTCAGCCGATCAGCTTTCTGAAGATCTGCAGTCGAATAACATACTCTTAATTGATGCTCGCGATGAAATTGAAGATGGTGTGATTCCCGGCGCTGTTCATTTCCCCGCTATTTCCAGTCTTACTGATCCCGATCACTCCATTGAACATTTTCTTGTCGGTCCCGATCGTTTCCAGGAATTGATGCGTGAGCACGGGCTGAATAACGACAGCCGTGTTGTGATTTATGACGGCGGAAACGCACTCGCCTCTGCCCGGCTTTTCTACGCACTCGATTATTACGGTTTTTCTAATGCAGCGATTCTGAACGGAGGAATTCAGGGGTGGAATGATCACGGTTTTGAACTTGGTGAATCGCCTGCTTCACCCACTGCCGGAAATTTTCAGTTTCAAATTCAGGAAGGCCTGGCTTGTGACTTTGAATACATCACAGCAGCAGCGGATGCGGATGACAAAATTGTTTTTGATGCACGCAGCCGGGATGAGTACACAGGCGAAGATGAACGGGCACAGCTGAGTGGTCATATTCCAAACGCTGTTCACCTGGAATGGAGCAGCGTACTCGAACAAGATGGAATTCCCTACTTTTTACCACCCAGTGATATTCAGTCACAGTATACCGCCCTCGGCATCACCCCGGATAAGGAAGTCATTCCCCACTGCCACACCAACGTTCGCGGTTCACATGCCTATTTTACGCTTCGATTGATGGGTTACGATTCCGTTCGTCCTTATGAAGGGTCATGGTCAGATTACGGAAACCGGGAAGGAGCACCGATCAGCCGAGTTAACTGATCGTTTCAAATAGCCGATAAAAAGCATACCTAAATTATTAAAAATCGGTTATTTGAAATCACTCCTCATTCATGCAGCGAAACTTTTCATTTTTTTTGATACTGCCTGTAATTACTATTCTTTTTTTTGCTGCACCAGACCACCACGCACAGGCGCAACAGGCGGAAGATCCGGATGCTCTTTTTGAACAAGCCCGGACAGTCGCTTCTGATGGTAATCTGGAGGAAGCGAGAGAACTTGCTTTGCTTATACTATCTGAATTTCCTGAATACCATGATGTACGTATATTTTATGCGCGCACACTCGCCTGGGAACAACGTTTTAGTGATTCAAGAACACAGCTTCAAATTGTGCTGCGAGATGAACCGGAACATCCGGAGGCACTTTCTGCCCGCGCAGACGTAGAACTTTGGGATGGTAATTTCCGTGCCGGATTAGAGTATGCAAATCGCTCCATTGCTGTGCGTCCTGATCAGGCGGGTCTGTACGTTCAAAGAGCCCGGATTCTCATCGGATTGAACCGGTTTTCTGCCGCACTCTCTGATCTGGACAGTGCTGAGAATCTGGATGCCGAACATTCCGAACGGATACAACAACTTCGAAATGAGATACAGCAGGATCAGCATCGAAATATTGCGGTTTTTGGAATGTCATACGATCAGTTTGGGGATGATCTTGATCCCTATCAACGAATGTATGGCGAGTACCATCGGCTGACTGATTACGGACCTGTAATTGGCAGAATTTCGGTTGTCCACCGTTTTGATATCACGGACTGGCAGGCTGAAATCGATTCATACCCAATCCTGAGTTCAAACTGGTATGCCTACCTGAATGCCGGACTTTCCGGTGGCGAACTCTTCCCTGAATTTCGCTTTGGTGCCGAGCTCTACCGTTCACTTCCGCAAACTTTTGAAGGGTCTGCCGGCTTGCGTTACCTCAATTTTCGGGATGATGATGTAATCATAGTAACCGCATCCATCAGTAAATACTGGCGAAGCTGGTTTTTTACATTCCAGCCGTTTTTCACACCCGGTGATGCCGGCGTCAACACTGCATTCAACGGTATTGCCAGGAAGTATTTTGGAGACCCTCTCTCCTATGCTTCACTTGTTGGAGGGTTTGGATTTTCACCGGATGATCGGCGCATTATTGACGGCACGGCAGCTGAACGCCTGCTAAAATCGAGGTATTTTGGGGTGGATGCCAATTACCTGGTCCGCAATCGGCTCCAACTTTTTGGAGAAACGAAAGTAACCTTTCAACAATTTCCGTTTCTTACAGATTACACAAGGATCATCACATTAGAAACCGGCATCAGATACTCTTTTTAGATGGATCTCAATCAACTCGAAAATTCGTGCAAAACTTTTATTGAAAAAGATGTCTCGGCAGATGCAGCCCACGATGTTGCTCATATTCAGCGAGTGGTAAACAATTCGAAAATTATTTTAGATCAAACCACCGCAGATCGCCAGATTGTACTTGCAGCATCCTGGCTGCACGATTGTGTTGCACTGCCTAAAAATCATCCCGATCGAAAAAAATCCTCTCAGTTAGCCGCTGATAAAGCCGGTAAATTTTTAAAATCGATCTCTTTCCCGCAAGATAAAATTCCGGCTGTTTGTCACGCTATTGAATCCCATAGTTTTTCAGCCGGTATCAAACCACGAACACCGGAAGCAGAAATTGTTCAGGATGCCGACAGGATTGATGCGCTGGGGGCTATCGGCATTGCCCGCTGTTTCGCAGTCGGGGGGCAGCTTAAAACCTCGCTGTACAATCCGGATGACCCATTCTGTGAACAACGCATCCCTGATGACTCAAAATTTACGGTAGACCATTTTTTCACAAAACTTTTCAAGCTGCCCGAGACGATGAACACGGAACAAGGCAGGGCACTTGCCCGGGATCGAGCTAAGTACATGGAAAAATATCTGAGTCAATTGTCGGCTGAAATTACCTGAACAAGTATTTAGTATTTCACCAAAAAAAATTTATATCCATCAACTTTTTTTGACACTCATCATGTTCAAATAACGCTTACTGTAGTAGCCCTGCTATATTAAAACACTCAAGAGCAACTGGTTGCTATGGATGATGATCGGAAAAAACAGTACGAGAAAATTGCAGAGAAAATTTTCTCGAAACCACCTGCTGAAAGACGCAGATATTTAAAAGAGATAAAAAATAAAGATCTGGAATATTACGAACGTATCGAGTATCTGATTCGGTTTATGACCAGCCGGGAAGAGGATCTGGATGATTACGCTCACACTCAGATCAAACGCATGCTTGATGATCTCCACAGTGAAGATGATGATGAATGATCAGGTTATACCTTTTCCCCTAAAAGATTCCAGTTTTAAAAGGTTATGCAGAAATTCCCAGGGTTGATTCGCGAAGTGTAATAACCATTGTGCTTATCCATTCCCCTTTTCAGTAAGCCTTTCGCATTGAGTGGAGATCTACCCTCTTCTGGTAACTCCTAAAAATGAGCGGCTTAAAGTCCGAAGTGACTCTTTCTGTGCAGCTTGCCCCAAGAATTCGTGAAGGAAAAATATTAACTGCCCGGGAACAATTCTGATCTTTTGACGTTCATTTAGTTCATTAATTGTTGAACCTAATGAACTTTAGTTTTATCTTTCAGTATGAACAAAAAGAAATTGGAATACATAGAAAACACCGGGTTGATGTTCGAGGCTTTTGGCATGACGAGAATGTCCGGCCGTTTTTTCGGATATCTCGTTGTGAACGACAAAGATGCTGCCTCCTTTAATGATATTAAAGAAGCACTAAATGCCAGTAAAGGCAGTATCAGCGGAACTTCATCACAACTGCTGAATGCCGGGCTGATCGAGCAGGTTTCACTTCCCGGAGACCGTAAAACCTATTACAGGTTGAGTAAAGACAGGGTTGGAAGTATCCTGAAAGCCAGAACTAAATTATTCGAACAATTTGCAAAAACCCTCGTAGAAGGAAGAAGCCTGAAGAATCGCGAAGATGATGTTTCCGAATGGCTGCTTGAAATTTCAACCTTCTACAGCTGGATTGGTGATCAGATTGATGAGACTCTTGAAGAGTGGGAAAAGAATAAAAAAGAAATCATAAAAAAGAAGAGGTCTGAATATGAAAAGCGGGAGAAATAACGATGCGATTTTTGAGAAATTAGCGATGGTATTTCGGCAAATGGACCAGAAAATTGACACGTGGGTTCGGCATTTTATCGAGGAGCTCGATAACCAATACAAATAATAACCGCGATGTTCTTCCAAATATGGGGTGAAGGATATGAAATCAAAGCTGAGAGAATACTACCCGGCATTAATACTACTGTTCATATTTATTACGATAGGGCTCACCATACCCTTTAAGGCAGCAGCCCAAAATGCCACCGAAATCATTGACCGGATGGAGGAGGTAATGCGCGGTGAATCGAGCGTGGCCGAAATGACCATGACCATTGAACGCCCCCGCTACACCCGTGATATCAGCATGAAAGCGTGGTCGCTGGGCGAAGACTTTTCACTTATTCTGATAACCGCTCCTGCCCGTGATCAGGGCACAACCTACCTGAAGCGCCGGAACGAGATCTGGAACTACGTTCCCAACATCGACCGAACTATAAAGATGCCCCCGTCGATGATGTCCCAGTCGTGGATGGGCTCCGATTTCACCAACGATGACCTGGTTCGGGAAAGCTCCACAGTGGATGATTACGAACACAGAATTCTGCGCGAAGAAGAGTACAACGGCCGCGATGCCTGGGTTCTCGAACTCATCCCGAAACCCGACACCCCGATAGTCTACGGCAAGGTCCTGATGTGGGTCGATAAGAAGCATTATATCCAGTTAAAAGTAGAGAATTACGATCAGCGTGATGAGTTGGCAAATACCATAGAATTTTCGGAAATCGGGGAAATGGGGGGCAGGACATTCCCTGCAAAAATGACGCTCACCCCGGCCGACAAACCAGATCATCAAACAGTTATGGAATACCGAAACTTGGAATTTGATGTTGATTTGAGTGAATCGTTTTTTACACAGCAGAATATGAGGAGAGTAAGGTGAGTGAAAAGTAAAAACGGAAAAGTGAAAAATTTTATATCGAACATTTTTCACTTTTATCTTTTGCCTTTTCACTTGTAAATATGATGACACACTGAAAAACTGCAGCCCTGATATACTGAAACCATGTACCTAAAACTAGCCTGGCGAAATATCTGGAGGAACAAGCGGCGGACGCTGATTACCGTCAGTTCGGTGATGTTTGCCGTGGTTTTTGCCTTGTTCCTGGAGTCGCTCGAGCGGGGTGCGCATGATGTGATGATCGATAACATGACCCGCTTTCACACCGGCTATATCCAGGTACAGGATTACCGGTTTGAAGATGAGCCTTCTCTCGATAACGCTTTTTATTATGATGATTCTTTGTCAGACCAGGTAACCGGACTTGAACCGGTTGAGTATACCATCCCCCGAATTGAAACCTTTATGCTGGCCGCCGGCGCCGAGGTAACGCGTGGGGCTATTGTGATGGGTATTGATGTTGACCGGGAAGACCAGCTTAACGACCTGAAAGATCGCCTGACAGAAGGGCGCTTTTTTGAACCGGGTGATGGAACCGCGGTTGTAACCGAAGGATTGGCCAACCGGCTCAACCTTGCTGTGGGAGATTCCCTGGTTTTGCTCGGTCAGGGCCGGTTTGGGATGACCGCATCCGGGCTGTATGAAATATCCGGACTTCTGCGCCATCCCACCCGTGAGATGAACAACCAGCTTGTCTATCTCTCGCTGCCCGATGCACAATGGCTTCTCTCTGCAGATGATCACATAACCGCATTGCTTGTTACACCCAACCGCGTACGCGACACCGAATCGATTGCCCGCCAACTGAGATCCGAACTTGAAAATGAAGAATTAGCTGTTTTTACATGGCGTGAGCTGATACCGGAATTGGTGGAAGCCCTTGAGTTTGACCAGGCACAATCACGCCTGATGATGGGAATTCTTTATGTGGTGATCGGTTTTGGCATCTTCGGCACTATCCTGACCATGACCCTTGAAAGGATGAGGGAATTTGGCATCCTTTTGTCAGTGGGAATGCAGCGCATTAAGCTCGCATTCGTGGTCTTCATCGAAACCTTTTTTATCACCATAATGGGCGTGCTGGCAGGTTATGCTCTGGGCATTTTCCCCATTCTCTATTTTTATTTCAACCCGATTGAACTGGGAGGTGACATGGAAGAAGTGGTTGCCGAATTTGGTATTGAACCCATCATGCCGACTGCTATTGCTCCGGATATTTTTCTCTGGCAGGGGCTGATGGTTTTCATCCTTACAACCATCATCTGTTTATATCCCACAATTAAAATCTTAACCCTGAAAATTTTGGAAGCGTCACGAGCTTGATGTTATTAAAGATAAAACCTCGAAAACTCCCCCTTTGAAGGGGGCTGGGGGGATGATCTCCCGAATTTAGATTATTGGACAAATGAACAGTTCAAACCTGTATTACAACAAAAAATTAAAAGAATTTGCACGCCGGCTTCGTAAGCAAGCCACTAAGGCTGAAGTGAACCTATGGAACGAGGTTTTGCGTGGCAGGCAGATGTATGGGTATACATTTTTGCGACAACGTCCTGTTCTGTTTTTCATTGCTGATTTCATGTGTAAAGAATTGATGCTGATTATTGAAGTTGATGGATATACACACGAGTGGGAGGAACAATGGGTATTGGATCAATCAAGACAGAGTAAACTTGAAGAACTGGGCTTTATCGTTATTAGATTTACAGATGAGGAGATTTTACATGATATCAGGAATGTAGAAAGGGTCATTGAATCATGGATTGAGGATCATCCCCCTGTCCCCCTTCGAAGGGGGAACTCGCTGAATTCCTCTTCAACACGCTAAGCTAAAATATGAAAATGCTCTTATCCATATCATGGCGAAACATCTGGAGGCATCCGGCGCGGAGCGGTGTGCTGATCATGGCGATTATTGCGGGGCTTTGGGCCGGAATCCTGGTTTCGGCACTTACCAACGGCTGGATTCATCAGCGTTTTGTGAATATGATCCAGGAGGAAATCACCCATGCCCAAATTCACCATCCGGAGTATCTTACCGAAAGAGAACCATGGATGTATATTGAAAATCCGGACGATATTTTCACATTCCTTGATAGGGATGCTCGTGTGAACTCATGGTCGGCCCGCACACTGACTGATGGTATGATACAATCACCGCTTACATCTTCAGGCGTACAGATCCGGGGCGTGCAAACCGATCGTGAACGTGCAACAACCACCTTCCACGAAAACCTGACAGAGGGTGATTATCTCGACAGTGAACTCCGAAATCCAGTGCTGCTGGGGGAAAGGCTTGCTGATAAACTCAATGTTGAGGTTGGAAATCGTATCGTACTCACATTCCAGGATCTGGATAATGAGATCACCTCGGGCTCATTTACTATTTCGGGTCTGTTCCGCACGGCGTCTAATCCGTATGATGAACGGAATGTGTTTGTGCGTAATGAGGATTTACAGGAACTGCTCGGAGATGCAGTCTTCCATGAAATCGCAGTGATGCTTCAGGATGAAGATCTCAGTGATGCGGTTACCGGCGATATCAACAACGAATTCGAAAATATTACAGCGGAATCCTGGTATGAACTCTCTCCCGAGCTCCGGTATATCACCGATATGGGTGGCGGACTGATCGTGTACATCATGGCCGTAATTATGCTGGCACTTGCGTTCGGAATTCTCAATACCATGCTGATGGCCATCTTTGAACGCATGCGCGAACTTGGTATGCTGCTGGCCATCGGGATGAACAAGATGCGGGTATTTTTTATGATCATGCTGGAGTCTGTTATCCTGACTCTGACCGGGGCGGCCGGCGGGCTGCTTCTGGCCTGGTTAACACTGGAATACCTTGGAGAAAAAGGAATTGATATGACCGCAGTGGGAGGTGAATCTATGGCAGAGTTTGGTTACGATGCCGTCGTTTATCCCATCGCCTATACTAATGATTATATCACAACCATAACCCTAGTAGTGATCACCGCACTCCTTGCTGCTATTTACCCGGCGTTCAAGGCGTTGAGGCTGAATCCGGGGGAGGTGGTAAGGGAGTAAAAGTAGTGCAGTTTGTCAGTGTCAACAGTGTGTCAGAATCATTTACAGAGCTTCATGACACACTCTAAAATTGATGACACTGGCACACTGATCCCTGACACACTGATAAACTGTTGACACTGTAAAACTGAAAACCATGGCAATCATAGCAACCCACAACCTCTCAAAAGTCTACAATCCTGATACAGTTCCCGTGCATGCGCTTCGTGATGTGAGCCTTGAATTTGAAGAGGGCGAATTTACAACGGTGCGTGGACCCTCGGGTTCCGGGAAGACTACACTTTTGAATATGATCGGCGGCCTCGACGTACCCACTGAAGGGTTTGTAGAGATAGACGGCACACGAATCACCGGTATGAAAGACCGTGAGCTGATTAACTTCCGGCTGAATAATATCGGGTTTGTGTTCCAGGCGTATAACCTGATTCCGGTTTTCACCGCGTATGAAAACGTATCGTTCATTATGCTTCTTCAAAAGCGCGATAAAGCAGAGATGAAAGAGCGGTCGGAAGAACTGCTGACGGCAATGGGACTTAGTAAAAAATTCAACTCCCGTCCCAAGCAGCTTTCAGGCGGCGAGCAGCAGCGGGTGGCTGTAGCGCGGGCACTTGCTTCACGGCCAAAGTTTATTCTCGCCGATGAACCCACCGCCAACCTCGACACCGACTCCGCCATGAATCTGCTCGACATGATGGAAAAGATGAACCAGGAGGAAAACGTCACCTTTATCTTCTCCACCCACGACCAGCGCGTGATTGACCGGGCGAGGCGGGTGATTACGATGGTTGATGGCGCGATTGATAAGGATGAGAAGAAGAGTCCCCCTTCGAAGGGGGAAAGCGAGCGGAGCGAGCAGGGGGATGATTCACTGAGTTAAGATACGGCTGAAATATTCATTTTTTAGCTTTGTGTACCCAACTTTTCATCCCCCATTGCCCTCCACCAGCTGGCGGAGGGACACTCCTGAAGCAGTTAATATCCCGAACTCACATTGAATATTTCTCTCATAAATGAAATACCTAACCCTCATACTAATCCTCTCCCTCTGGGCCACAACCACACACGCCCAGACCGACAACCTGCGTATCAGCGGATATGTGCAGGGGATGCCCGTTTGGATCCATGCAGATCTGCCAGAACCTTTTGATCGCGACTCTTTCTGGGAATACCGCCTGCAGAACAGGCTGAATATTCGGTATGATGTTTCTTCGAGCTTGACGTTTAACTGGCAAATGAGAACCCGGTTTTTTGCCGGTGATCTTGTCAGCGACCTGAATGATATTCCGGGATTATCCTATGCAGATCTGATTGATATCGATGATGGTTATGCAGATTTATCATGGGTTATCGCAGATCAGGATAACTTTTTGATACACTACATCCCCGACCGCCTGAATCTCGACTGGTACAATGACAACTGGCGGGTAACGGTGGGCCGTCAGCGAATTAACTGGGGGATCAACATGGTGACCAACCCGAACGACCTGTTCAATATCTACTCATTTTATGAGTTTGATTATCCCGAGCGCCCCGGCGCCGATGCTGTCCGAATTCAGCATTTCATCGACTGGGCATCGCGTGTGGAGGTGGCGTTCAGTCCGGCGCGGGAGATGAAAAATTCTGTGGTCGCGGCACTTTATGGATTTAATACGAGAAGTTATGATGTGCAATTCATCACCGGCTACTACCGCAACCGGCTGGGGGTGGGCGGGGGCTGGGCCGGCAGTATCCGACAGTCCGGTTTTAAGGGAGAGGTGATGCTCTTTACGGACCTGGAAGAAAACCTGGCCGGTAATCGCAAATCCAATCTCGTTGTTGCACTTTCCGGGGATCATATGTTTGATAACAGCCTGTTTCTGGTTGTGGAAGGCCTCTATAACAAGGATGGCGGGCAAGATCAGTTTCAGCTTCTGGGTGAACCATTATCAGCCGACAATCCCTCCTTTTCACGATTTCAGTTCACTGGGTCAGGGAGTTATCCCTTTTCACCGGTCTGGAACGGAACACTGGCTACAATCTGGTATCCTGATGAACGGGCTGTTTTCATCTCACCATCGATCACACATTCGCTTACGCAGAATGTAGATGTGAACCTTCTGTCACAGCTGTTTATCGGCAGTGATGATTCCGTGTTTGCCAATGCCGGAAGTGTGGTTGCGGGCTCGGTAAAATGGAATTTCTAAACGCATTATTTCCCGTTATTCCGTATCTCCCTCTGCCTCATCGGCATACTGTCGATCCGTCCAAATAGCTGGTCAATCTCAACAATCTCGACGGCCCGAATTTTTACACCCCCGTCTTTCCCGAGTAAAATAAAAGTGAACGTATCAGATTCATCCCAGTATCTGTTTCGAAGCCGGTCTGCACTTCTGTCCGTGATTCTTCTCCCATCCAGGTGCGATTCCCCTTCTGTGAAAACCGACACAACCATCAAATCACGATCGGCCATTCCGGCCGTTTCAGATTTCAGAAGTTCAGCCTGTCGATGGTAATGCTCATCCGCACTGTCCGTTGCAAAGAGAAGTATCACCCGGTTTTCCCAGCGGTACTCACTCAGGTTCAAATCAATCGGATCTGTTGTTGATGATGACATCTCAATTGCAGATAATAATAGGATTACGATCAGGGCTGAACTTTTCACGGGCCTGTTGGTTTTCCTTCTTCAACCATAACCTATCATAAAACCATTCCTCCTTAATGAAAAACCGGATTTCGATACGAAAAGCAACGGCTGATGATGCCGAATCAATTGCAGAGTTTAATATTGCAATGGCGATGGAGACGGAACAGAAGAAGCTCGAAAGAGATGGGATTGAACCCGGAGTAAAAGCGTTGTTTGATCACCCCGAATACGGATTTTACCTTGTCGCAGAGTCAGGTGATGAAATAATCGGGTCATTGATGGTTACCAAAGAGTGGAGCGACTGGCGAAACGGACTCTTCTGGTGGATCCAAAGCGTGTATGTGATTCCGGAATTTCGCAGGCGTGGTGTTTACCGTGCGATGTACGAGAAGGTGAAACAACTGGCGGATCAGGCCGAAACCGTCTGCGGGTTTCGGCTATATGTTGAAAAAGAGAACACCGTTGCTCAGCAAACGTATCTAAGTCTTGGGATGAAAGAGACGCATTACAAAATGTTTGAAGAGATCACTTGAATTATAATCTCCTTTAAACTCAAAAATAGTAACGGATGCCAAATGCGCCGTTGCCCGCAAACTCGGTATCCGGAGTGAGATCCAGGATCGGTACCGCTTCAACAAAAAGATCGAACGGGCTGTTTTCGAATACGTAATTGAGGCCGAGCGGAATTCTTACACCGGCGGTTGGATCACCTGCAAATATCGCCCTGGCTCCAATACCGTAATAAAACCCAAGTTGCCCTCGATTAACATCCCCAAACCAGGAGTGGAACAGGTAATCGGCATGGAGGTGGATCGCCTCATTTCTGCCGGAAAGTGACCAGGCCGCACCAATATTCAGTGCTGTTCGGCTGCTTGTCCACGCTTTAACAGATAAGCCTGTCGGTTCACCGAACATAATGCCAATCCCAACATTCCCGCCGTTTCCAGTATCCGCCTGAGCGTGTGCTGAATTCAACTGCAGAAATGTTAACATGAATGCTAAAGTGAATACTGCGAGTAGTTTGTTTCTTTTCATTTTTGGCAATTTATTCTTGAATGGATGAATATCGAAATCATCAATTAATTTATATTGTGGATTCGGGAAGCATACTCATCTAAACCTTCAACTCCTGGCAAACTACTTTGTTTCAACCATTTTAGATATACGGTTATACAGATTATTTGCTCACGAATTCTATCCCTTAAAACCTTACTTCCGATACCTTAAATTTTTATTTCAAGACTCGTAAAGATTTGGATCGGATTTCATAAAATCGTTTACTCTACTTTGTTTTCACTCTTTTTAGAAAAATCATTTCCCCCAAGAACATCTAATAGGATCGCCTGCTCGATGTAACTCCGTTCTTCAAGTTTAGTGGGAATACGAATCACCAGGTGAATTTCGCCCGGTGCCGGCACTGTAATTCGAACCCGTGGCTCCACAGACGGGATATCGAGTCCCTTTTGATCACTGATTTTCTCCATGTATTTCCGGGCTTCCGAAATATACTCTTTGCTGTGGTCAACTGCAGAATTGTGAAAAGCCTCTTTTGCCTTCATCCAGTCGTCCTCGCGTTTAAACGGAACGGTAAATACATGCAGAACATAATCGTGTGTAAAACTCTCATTAATCAGTGGCTCCGAAACAAACAGTGCGTTTGGAATAACGGTCATCCGTCCGGTTCTCTGATGTGTGAGCTTTCCCGGACCCACTTCAAGAATCGTCGTAGCCAGAAGATTCTGATCAATTACATCCCCCCTGAAGTCTTTAATCTGTATTCTGTCACCGATGTTGAATGATCTCGCCCCCGACTTCAGAACCGACCCGGAGACACAAAGGATCAGCTCTTTGGTAGCAACCACAAGTGCAACTGCAATGGCCACTACCGACAGTGCCAGCGTGCGCAATTCTTCGCCCCAGATAATGATCAAACCCAGTACAAACAGAAGAATCAACCCGTTTCGGGATTGAACAATCCACTTTCTGCGCAGATCCTGCGATGGTACAGTTCGCCGAATGAACCTTCCGGTGACGTAGCGCAATATGGCTACAAGGAGAAACAGAATCACCGTACTGATCAGCAAATTAGCGATCGGGGCTGAGAAGGTGAACGCGTCAGGATTTATCTCTGATGTACCAAACATTTGATATCAACTCTAATTTGATTTAAAAAAGATCGGAAGCTTTTACGGCTGTTTTCGGCGGATGATCCCGGATGGCAGCTGATCGTTCCGCACACCCTCATCAATTACGGCTGTGCCGTTTACAAACACCCACTCAAATCCCTCGGCATATTGATGAGGATCTTCAAACGTGGCGTTATCCCATACATTGGCCGGATCAAAAATCAGCAAGTCAGCTGCAAAACCTTCACGAATCAAACCGCGGCGAATGTCTGTTTTTGATGAATCTGTAAGTCCCAAAGTTTCGGCCGGAAGTCCGCTCATTTTGTAGATCGCTTCTTCGAGCGGCATCAGGTTCTCTTCATTCACATACTGGCGAATAATTCGCGCAAAACTTCCATACCCGCGCGGATGACGCATTTCCGGGCCGCCGTCACTGCTTACCATCACGTAGGGATCGGTTAAAAATCGCTTCATCACCTCCTCATTCATCACAAAATAGGCAGCGCTTGCACCTTCCGGACCAATATCATCAATCAATACATCCTCAAACGGTTTGTTCAGTTCCTCTGCCACATCGGCCAGGGTTTGACCGATCCAGGGTTCCGTGCCAAAGAGTGTAGCTTCAGGGCCGTTTCTGAGATTCACCCGGTTTCTGAGATATTCAGCCAGCTCATCTCTGCGGTTTTCCACCACTTCACTGAATTCATTAGGCGGACGCGCCCACTCCGGAAAAATAATGCCGATTGTTGTAAAACTGGCTACGTAGGGATATAGATCCGCCGTGATGGTGAGCCCTTCATCCCGCGCTTCATTCATCAAGTCAAGTACATCTTCGGCCCGCTGAGGATCATCCGCATATACAATTTTCAGATGGGAAATGTTTAACGGAGCTCCGGATTCACGCGCAATATTCAAAATTTCGGTTACAGATGATTCAATTCGGTCATCATCCTCACTTCTTACATGCCCCATGATCATTCCCCCGTTTTCTGCAGCCGTGTTTGCGAGAGCCACCAATTCCGGCATCCCTGCGTAACTTCCGGGTTCAAACTCGAGTCCGTACGAAAGACCGAAAGATCCTGCCCGCATCGACTCAGAGAGAATTTCTTTCATCCGGCTCAGATATTCATCATTCGGTTCGGAATTGCGGGGTGAATCTGTAAGGTTTCGGAGCGTACTGTGCCCTGTTAAGTGTATCACACCGGGACCGGTTGATATGTCATCAACTTCTTCCATCCAACCGGCAACATCCTCTCCGCCCAGACTTCTGCCGATGAGCCCAAGCGTGATTGTAGTAACGCCCTGGGAAAGAAAATTATCAAACCGCGGTGTTTCCTGCGGCACCCCCCTGGAATGAACGTCCACAAATCCGGGCGAAACCGTACGGCCGTTAGCATCAATTGTTTGTTTTGCAGTAAAATCACCGGGATCAAAATCCCCAACTTTTTCAATTATGCCATCCTTTACAAGAACATGGCCTGAAAATGCTTCAGAGCCGCTACCATCGATGATTGATCCGTTTTTTATCAGCAGATCATATTCCTGGCCTGAACAGGAAACAGCAATCCACAGCAGCGGAATCCAAAAAAGTAAGCGCAGTGATGAGGTCATGATATCTTTTAATATGAGTTCGAGCTGATTTTTCGACGAATGACACCTGCAGGCAATGTTTGATTCAGCACACCTTCATCAATTACGGCCGTTCCGTTTACAAACACCCACTCAAATCCTTCGGCATATTGATGAGGATCTTCAAACGTGGCGTTATCCCGAACATCGGCCGGATCAAAAATCAAAAGGTCGGCAGCAAATCCTTCACGAATCAAACCGCGAGGAGTGTCTGTTTTTGAGGTATCCGTCAGACCCAGGGTTTCGGCCGGAAGCCCGCTCATTTTGTAGATCGCCTCTTCGAGCGGCATCAGGTTCTCTTCGTTTATATACTGACGAATAATTTTCGCAAAACTTCCATATCCGCGCGGATGGCGCATGGTTGGGCTGCCATCAGAACTGATCATTACGTGTGGATCAAGCATAAATCGTTTCATTACCTCTTCATCCATCACAAAATAAGCTGCACTTGCGCCGCGCGGGCCGATGTCGTCAATCAGTACATCTTCGAATGGTTTGTCCAGCTCATCGGCAACTTCAGCGAGTGTCATTCCCGCCCAGGGATCCGTTCCAAAAAGCGTAGCTTCCGGACCATTTCTGAGATTCACCCGGTTTCTGAGATATTCCGCCAGCTCACCTCTGCGATTCTCTACAACCTCATCAAAATCGTTTGGCGGCAGTGCCCACTCGGGAAATACAATTGCTATGCCGGTAAAACTTGCTGTATATGGATAAACATCTGCCGTAATTTGGACACCATCCTCGCGCGCTTCGTCCATCAGAGCCAATACCGATTCAGCCTGTCCGGGATCATCCCCAAATACAATCTTGATGTGGGATGCGTGAACATTTGCACCCGATCCGCGACCCTGGCTGATCAGTTCCCTTACAGACGCTTCAATTTCATCATCATCTTCGCTGCGCATATGGCTCATCACCAGGGCGCCTGCATCCGCCACCGGTTCAGCAAGCGCAACAAGTTCATCCATATCCGCAAATGTACCGTGATCGTACTCAAGTCCGGTTGTTAACCCAAAAGCGCCGGCTTCCAGCGCCCGCTGAAGGATCGTCTGCATTTCTTCGATGTATGAAGAGTCAAGCCCCGTTATTCGCGGCGCATCAACCGCTTGCCGGAGCGAATTGTGGCCGGCAAAGTATACGATATTCGGGCCGGTTCCTGTTTGATCCACCTCATCCATCCAGGCGTTTACATCATCGAGGCCGGGGCTGCGTCCATCCTGGCCCAGGCTGACGGTTGTAACTCCCATCGAAAGAAAATTATCAAAGCGCGGGGTATCAAGCGGATTTCCGTGTGAGTGTGTATCGATAAAACCCGGAGAAACGATTCGTCCATCCGCATCAATCACCGTTGTAACTCTGCTGCGATCGGGATCAATCTCACCTACTGCTTCAATCACTCCATTATGAACCAGGATATTTCCCTGTGTGATTTCTCCTCCCGTTCCGTCGGCGATAGAGGCGTTTGTTATTAGCAGATCGTAGGTGCGGTCATCTGCAGAGCCGGTACATGAAATGAGAAGCAGAGAGAGAAAAAGCAGAGCAGATCGCAAAAGATTTTGAATCATAATCGGGTAACTGGTTAAAAGTGATCGCTGGCAGGATAATACAGAAGCGGCTGAGCATCTGCAATGATACGGATTGGAAACCATTTTCAACAACGAGATGATTATTTGGTATATTTGTAAAAAAACAGTCCATGACTGAATCTGAGAAAAACGAGCTCAAGATCCTGATCGGTGAACACATCCACTCGATAAAGGAAGAGATCATTGAGCTCACGGAATTAACAAAGCCGGTTTCACTGGACGCCTCTATCGGCCGCCTCTCCCGGATGGATGCGATAAACAACAAGGCGATCAATGAGAAAGCATTACGCGAGAAAAAACGGACTCTGCAAAAGCTGGAGCGTGCGCAGGAGAGAGATGAAGAAGACAAACTTGGCACCTGCCTGAAGTGCGGAAATGAGATCCCGTTCGGGCGGTTAAAAATTATGCCCTATACCACACGGTGCGTTCAGTGCTCGGGGAGATGATGGTGCTATAGAGATCGCTGTCAGGTGATGGAACCGCAGTGTCGCGGGGCCGCTGATAGAATGAAAACCGTGGTGTCTTTAAAAACTTCAGTTGCAGAAATTGTTCGAGAGCTTAATGCATGCAATTGGATTTTTGTGACTTCCGGATGTTTGGGGCCGTAGAAGTAAGAATTCAATGTGATGAAACCATCAACCGGAATTCTTTGAAACGGGTGCTTCTCCATTTTCCATCTCCAGGTAGATTCGCTGCTTTACAGCATCACCCACAAACGAGATTCCTGCATTGATCGCCACGAGGCCAAACAACCCGATCCAGAACCAGAGTGCCATATGGCCAAGGTCGAACTCTGCCGGGCTATTCCCTTTGATGATTATTGCTTCCCCGATAAAATTGATTCCAAGCCCAACAAGCGTCACACCAATTACCGAGTGACGCCACCATTTCTTTTTATAGTCCATAACTATTTCTGTCAGTTTTGTTGATGAGTTTGCAGTGTGCTGCAAGGTCTTACTGCATATTTACAGAAACAGAATCGGTTTTGGACGTGCAATGGTTCCGTTGGTGAAATATTCCGGTTTGGGAGTGTTATGGTTCCAATAATTCCGGATCTGATTTTCTTGAGCACAAAAAGAAAACCAATTCATATTACCTCACTTATTCGCCAACCTCAGCAATCTCTTGTTCCGGTTTCACAGAGGTGGGGGTAAAGATTTCTGCTACCGCGTCGTGAAGTTTAACGGCGAGTTCTTTTCGGTCGTCTGACTGAATGGTCTCTTCCCGGAAACGGATGGTGCAGTCGGTTCGCCTGTTTTGTGCAAATTTGACTACATGACTGCCAAACGATTCACGTCCGCCGAAGAAGCAAACGCTATCCACAGCAGGAGGGTCTTTCGGTGCTGTTTCGTAGTGCAGGGAAGCGGCGTAAACCGGACGGTTGGTTGCCGCAGGATACTGTAGCAGTGACGCGTGGAAATCTTTTACTTCGTATCCGCCGGTAGACGTGCCTTCGGGAAATACAATCAGTCCCTGGAATTCATTCAGCGAATTTGTGATCAGTTCATTTACTCGTTTTACATCCGTTCGTCGATTTCTATCAACAAAAATCACACCGACAGAATCTACCATCTTTCCAAGAATCGGCCAGCTCCTCACCTCTTTTTTTGCTACAAACGTACAGCGCAATTGGAGGTAAAGCGGTATGATATCAAGATACCCCATATGGTTACACACTATAAAAAAAGGAGCTTTTGGCGGTTTTCCCTCGGCTTTTACACGAATATTAAATATCAGTGCGGCAGCACGGCTCCAGTTACGCATGAAGAAATTTCGCCATCTTTCGTAGCGGAAGGGAGTGAGTTTGATCAGTCCGAGAACTATCATGTAAATGGACCAAAATATCAGTGTAAAAACTGTAAGTGTTCCCAATTTCAGATAAGCGATAACCTTTCTCATAATACAATTCAGAATATTCCTGATTCTCTGTTTCAGCTGTATCCGGCAAATATAGCATATTTAGAGACCGATTGTCAGCGCTGGTTTACAGGATATCATAGTTGTCCAAAATAATTTTGAAGTTTGCAAAAGCATCTGTTTTAAGAGGATAATGACGGATTATATACCATAAATAAAATCAATCCTCATCATTCCATCGCAGAGGTTCGCTGATATAATCGCTGAGTTCCGCAGATAGGCTACTGTCCAAATATCGCAGCTCGGCGGAGTACTTTGCGAATCGCTACCGAGAATAAAAAAATCTAAATCATTTATATCGAAGTATTGCCAGGTTAGATTTCAGCATTTTGGACAGTTGTGACAGGGTATCATGGAGAGTTGAAAACATACATCAGCATGTTCACTCCAAACTGAAGCGCTGCATCTGTGATGTGCTGCGGATTGCTATGCTGATCGTAAGCCCAGCCGTCTGACGGATTCGATTCGTATGTGTAGAGCAGCACCATCCGGCCGTTGTGAAAGAGTCCGAATGCCTGGGGCGGAAGCCCGTCGTGTTCGTGAACTTTTGGCGGACGCCCCTCCGGGAATGAGTAAACATTGCTATAGATGGGGTGATCTGCCGGGAGTTCAATCAGCTCCTCATCCGGGAAAATCCGCTGTAAAATTGGGCGCACATACTCATCCATGCCGTAATCATCATCTACATGCAGAAAACCGCCGTTTTCAAGGTATCGGCGAAGATTTTCCATTTCGGAATCATTCACCGTGATGTTGCCGTGGCCGGTTATGAATAGAAATGGATAGTTAAAAATATCACGGCTGCCGAGCTGAACATCATCATACCGCGTGCTGATGCTGATGGGATGATTTTCACGGGCGTAGCGCGCGAGATTGGTAAGTGCTGTAGGTGAGCTATACCAGTCGCCCCCACCACGATACTGAACCCGCGCAATTTTGAAATCGCCGTTATCCTGAGCTTCAAGAATGGGAACAAGAACAAATGGGAGAAGAAAAACGAGTAGTGCTAAAAGGTTTTTCACGAACGTCAGGGGGTCAGAAATCAAAATTCAGAGATTGCTCGGCACTACATTACGTGCCATCCTTTAATATATTATTTTATCACAACAATGAACCGGAAATTGCTATTTCTTCTCTTCTGAAATCTGACTCCTGCATTCTGATCACGCAAATTCATCCAGGTCTTTCTTTTTGTTTGCCCCTTTCAGAATGGTATGCGATTCGTCATGCGCTTCGTCCGGTTCCAGGTGGATGGTGATGATGGCATCGGTCTTTAAGGAGTCAATCAGTTTTCTTTCAAGGATTGTGGCTTCATCGTGGGCATCTTTCAGGTTGATTTCATCATCAAAAACAAGATGAAACTCAATCCAGGTAGTGTTGCCGGATGTGCGATGGCGAAGATGGTGCCACCCGTTGGCTTTATCCGGGAGCTGCTCATTCAGTACGCGGGTCAGCGCACTATCGGCCGATGGGTTACGGGTATCCATCAGCCCTTTTACCGAGAAGCTGAGCAGTTTGTACGCCTCATACATGATGTATCCGGCAATCAGCAGGCTGACAATCACATCAATAAAAAGCCACCCGGTAAAATGTATGATCACAAGCGCTATCACAACACCGCCGCTTGTCCATACATCGGTAAGCGTGTGTTTTCCGTTACTGACGGCGATCATGTTATCGTGTTTACGTCCTATCCGCAGGACGTAGCTTCCAAGAACCAGGTTGATCAGCGCAGCCGCTACCAGCAGGATGATACCGGCGCCCATGTTCACAATTTCGATACCGGTGATCATGCTCTCGAACGCATGGTAGAGAATAGAAAGCCCGGCAACGATGATGATGGCTCCCTCCGCTCCGACTGATAAAAACTCCACCCGCTCGTGCCCGTAATGATGGTCTTCATCGGCCGGTTTAATACTCAAATAATACCCATACACCACAAATAATACGGCAAAAAGATGAACCACCGATTCGGCAGCATCAGACAACGCCGCAGTGGAATCTGTGATGACAAAAGCTGCAATCTTCAGGGAGAGCGAGAAAAGCGAAACAAACAGGCTGATAAGCAGTGCTCGTTTTACTTCGTCGAAAGTTGCCATCGGTTCTGAGAATCTTAGTGGATGAAAAGAAAATAGTACTCAGGCAGACTGTAAATTACCAATTTTATTCCGAAATAATGTAAATATCCCTACATAATTCCACGGACAGATGCTACGGCTACAACAGCAGCAAGAAGCCAGAGATAATATGAGAAGACACGGAACTGTGCTTTGTAGAGCAGGTGAATCACAATTTTGAGGGCAAAAATCCCGACAATTGCAGAAACTATAAACGCGGTGATTAATACGGGGGCAGAGAGCGTCAGCCCGCCAAGGCTCATCACCTCAATCGTTTGAAGCAGTGATGCGCCCAGAATGGTTGGAATAGCCAGGAAAAAGCTGTATTCAGCCGCCCATTTACGCTGCATACCGGCAAAAAGGGCAAACGCGATGGTCATTCCGCTTCGGCTCAGTCCCGGCATCAGGGCAAAAGCCTGTGCGGTTCCAATGATAATCGCCATTCCGATACCAATTTGGCGCAGCCCGATTTTCCGTGGCGGCAGTTTATCTGTAAACCAGAGAATCACGCCGGTCGTAGCAAGCGTACCGCTTATGATCAGCGGATTCGCAAACACCTGCTCGAACATCGCTTTCAATGGGAAGCCGATCGCGCCGGTCATAAATACAGAAAGCAGACCGAGAAACGTAAGTTTGCGGTATAACTCGCCAATGGGCGTGCTTTCACCGGTTTTTAGCTCATAAAACCCGGAGAGTGTATTTTGAATGAACTTGGATAGGCTGTCACGAAAAACGTAAGCGATGGAGACCAGCGTGCCTACATGCACAATCAGATCAAACAGAATCATCTCCGGCGAATCGGGATCGGGCAACACAACACCGCGGCTGATCAGAAAGTGCTGAACCAGCGCCAGGTGGCTGGTAGAGCTGACCGGGAAAAACATAAAAATCCCCTGAATGATACCTAATAAAATTGCTACCCAAATGGCCATTTGAAAAATAGAATAAAAGAGGATTAACCTGCCTTTTTAAAGGGGAATATGATACGGCTTTTATTATCGTATATAAATTTTAGATTTTAAGTGCTGAGTGAATGAAAATAAAGATCTATAGCTGAGTGGTTGTTTTTTTTAACTTGTCAAGATGAATAAACCAAATATGTATTTATGACAGAGGTGCTTCTTGTTGGATTGGGCGGAGCCATCGGCGCTGTGCTTCGCTACCTCACAGGGCTTGCTGCATTAAAACTTTTCAGTGGGTCTTCTGTCTACACCGGCACTTTATTCGCCAATGTAATCGGATGTTTCCTGGCAGGAGTTCTGCTCTCTTTTTTCAGCTTGTCGGTAAATGCCCCGGAAAGTATCGTTCTGTTTTTGACTGTCGGCATCCTGGGATCCTATACCACGTTTTCAACATTTGCCCTGGAAAATGGAAAACTTTTATCGGGGCCGGTCTCAAAACTGCTGCTCTACCTTTTCTGGCAGATAGCTGGTGCATTTGGTGCTCTTGTTACGGGATATGAACTTACCCGTTTGATGCTGGGGGCTGCCTGATGAAAAATCTTTTGTCATCAAACGTATTGTGGATTGCACTGGGCGGCGTTTGCGGAGCGTTACTAAGGCATGCTACGAATACACTTTTCGGCCTTCTTGCTGCGGATTCACACTTCATCACCGCAACAACAATTGAGAACCTACTCGGCAGTTTTTTGATGGGCGTTTTTTTTACGGTGCTTAGCCGCAATCCTGAAAAAAATATTCGGATAAACCTTTTCCTGCTCACCGGACTGCTTGGCAGCTATACCACCTACTCGGGATTTATGACGGAAGCCTTTGTTTTCTTCGGGGATTCATTCTATCTCTTTGCGGCATATCTTTTTTCTCAAATATTTGCCGGTGTACTGTTGCTGGCCGCCGGTGTGAAAATTGCTCAATTCATCAGAAAAGAGAACTAAAGACTACCGTTCCCCACACCTTTTTTATCTGATTTCTGAAACCAAAGACTGAATTCATGCCGGTTCGGATCTTCAGTATAACTATACTCTGCTTCCAGCTGCTTTGACAACACTTCAATGAGATGAAAACCCGCCTCGCTGATATCCTCACCCTCGATCCGCTCCCGAATCGACTGACCGTTATGCTGAATTGTGAGCAGAATACTCTCTTTATCCGTTGATTCGGTGAGCTCCAGGTGAAACTCCCCTTTCTCCACCGTTTTAAATCCGTGCTTCACCAGGTGAATGATCACCTCGTTTACAATCAATGAGCAGGGAATCGACTGATTGATACTCAAATCGGCATTGTCGCATGCAAAGGCAGCATTTACGTTGCTCGATGAATTCAGACTGCTTAGTGAACTAAGAGATACCTTCTCGATACTTTGGCCCAAATTCAGTCTCGAAAAACTGTCTGACTGGTAAAGCTGCTCATGTACCGTAGCCATACTTGAAATTCGTGCGACGTTCACCAGCAGTTTTCCCTGCACTCCCTCATCCGTTTCCATCATCGCCTGCATCTGGATCAGGCTTGATACAACCGCCATGTTATTTTTTACACGATGGTGGATTTCGGCCAGCAACGTGGTTCTCTCTTCGTGCATCCGGGCGTTGGTGATGGCAATTGCGGCCTGGTTAGCCAGCGCCTGGAAAAGCGGAACTTCTTCCTGCAGATACTGCCCTGCATCCTCCTTGTTTATAGCCTGCAGAACACCAATCACTTCCTGGGACTGGTTAAGCAGCGGAGCACAAAGTATGTTGCGTGTTATAAAAATTTCCGGGTTAAAATCGCCCCGAAACCGTTCATCAGCAGACACGTCATTCACAATTTGCGGTTCCCCGTTTTCGGCAACCCATCCTGCAATTCCTTCTCCCATGGGAAATCGTTTACCGGTGATGGAATCCCCTGCCGGACCTGTTGGGATGCTTAAAATCATCTCATCAGTAAGTTTATCCGTTAAGAATACTGAGCACGCTTCGCTGTCGGTAATAATTTTGGCCGCATCAATAATATTCAAAAGAACTTTATTGATGTCGAGATTGGAATTAATCTGCCCGATCAACCTCAGGAGCAGGTCCAGTTTTTCCTTGTGAAATGATTCTTGAATCAGACTATTCATACTTCTTACTGTTATTCGATACCCGTTTCATATAAATGATTGCTTTTCTACGGGTGTAAATGTCTATAATTAGATAATGATCAAAATGCAGAAATACCCTCATCTGCTCATTTTTTTATCGGGTCAGAGATAGAACAATCATCGCTTTATTTACCTGATTCTTAAGCATCCGGGCATTTATTAAAATAATTTAATGATTGATTTTTACAGATATATCTCGTCTTATCACCTCATATAATTCTTTTGAAATCACGATCAATACGTATATTTATCGACCGTTTACGCTTTTTACTCAACCCACATCCATTCTTCATGCTGAAACCAATTTCTATCACCCGGTTTTTCATCCTTACGATTTCAATTTTACTGCTTAACTCTCTTTCTGATGTACACTCCCAGGGACTTTCCCCTGATGATGTGGCATCTATTGAGACGGTTGGAGCTGTTGCAATGAGTCCCGACGGAAACTCGATCGCCTACACACTAAGTGTACCCAGGACGGAAGATGAGGATATTGGCAGAAATTACTCCGAGCTCTATGTTGTGCCTGCTGATGGCGGAGATCCCGTTCCGGTCATCCAGAAACCGAACAGCGCCGGTTCACCGCAATGGGGCGCTGACGGACGCCTCTATTTCACCACACGAAATACTGATTATCATAACCAGGTACAGGTTTATTCCGTTAACCGGTCAGGCGAGGATTTTCAGCAACACAGCAGTGCGGAACATGGACTCAGCAGTTTTTCCTGGAGTGATAATGGATCGTTTCTTGCCTATACGGCGATGGATCCTGTTTCCGATGAGCGGCGCGAAATGGAACAGAGAGGGTATGATATGATTGTGGCCGGGGAAAATCAGCGGTTCATGCGGCTATGGATTCAGCCTCGAGATGGAGATGCTGAAAAAATTTCTCCGGATGATCTCTACATCTGGGATTTCTCATGGGCACCAAACAGCCGTCAGCTTGCGATCCGGGTGAGTGATGAACCCGGTGCCGATATTGAACAGATGTATACTCGCTATGCTGTCATAAACCGCGACGGATCGGATCTGAATGAGATCATGACGGCACCCAAGAAAAAAGCGGCTATGAGCTGGTCACCTGATGGAAACCGGCTCGCTGTGTTGGCAGGCAGAGTGTATAGCGATCCGCTTCCGCAGCGAATCTGGGTGATGAGCTCAGACGGCACGGAAGTTGATGACCTCACCCCGGCTGGCTGGGAAGGAACCGTGGAATCGATCTCCTGGCAAAGTAACCGTGCACTGCTTTTTACAGCCGTAGAACGATCCAGCACAACCCTGAACCGAATGCGGATCGACCAGCCGGATATGACACGCATTGCAGGAGGTGAAGATGAAATTTTCCGCAGCATCAGCCTCGATGAACGAAACCGAACGTTTGCTGCATCTGTGAATACACGCGAACATCCCGGTGAAGTCTATCGCGGAACCATTCAGCGGGGAGAACTCAGCCGGATCACACATCACAACGAATGGTTGTCAGATCGGGAATTGGGTGAGCAGAGTTCCATCACATGGCCCGGAGCTGACGGACTGGAGATGGAGGGAATTCTGGTGAAACCGGTGGGATATGAAGAGGGAACGCGCTATCCGCTGGCGATTTTGCCGCATGGCGGCCCGGAAGGAATCAGTATGAACGGATGGAATACGCGCGCACTTTACCCGAGTCAGGTGCTCGCAAATGAAGGGTACGTGGTTTTCAAACCGAACTATCGCGGGAGCGGCGGGCGGGGAACCGTCTTTGCTTCGGCAAACCATCGCGACCTGGGCGGTAAAGAGTTTGATGATGTGCTGCTGGGAATCGAATCCCTCGACGATATGGGACTGATCGATCCGGAAAAAGTTGGTATTTCAGGGACATCCTACGGCGGATATTTTGCTGCATGGGCCGCCACCCGGCACAGCGACCGTTTTGCCGCCGGAATTACTTTTGCGGGACTCTCCAACTGGATATCCTTCATGGGCACGACGGATATTCCGCACGAAATGAGTGTGGTTCACTGGGATCTCTATTGGTTCGATAATCCAGGCCAGAACTGGGAGCGATCCCCTGTAGCGTGGCTTAACCAGGCCGATACTCCGCTACTGGTTGTTCACGGACTTGCTGATGACCGCGTTCACCCCGAGCAGTCGATTCAGCTCCATCAGTTCCTGGAAATGAAGGGAATTCCTACCGGGCTTGTGCTCTACCCTCGACAGCCCCACGGCCTCACGGAACGTGCCCATCAGCTCGATTTTATGAACCGTGTGATTGAATGGTTTGATGAATATGTGAAATAGTATTTAATCATACCTGAAATGCTGGCCGAAACCTGTCAGCCGCAAATGCAGCTTTAGTGGTACATCCACCGGATCTGCTTCTTGAAATCCCTTTTGGAGAGGAAATTTCTTAACTAATTCAGCCCAATGAGTTGAGCCATCTGTGATGAAAAATGATCTGTGCAACTGCTGACAACGTACCGGGTTTTGTAACCACATTTTATTTCCCTTGATTATCAAGGACTTCAGATCAAATGTTAATCCGGGAATATATATCTTTTGGTAAGAATCCGTAGTTGTTGCAATAATTAATTCAATCAGGAAATAATTAATCATATGCGCAAATTATCGACCGTTTCAAGTTGGTTTCTGAATCCTCAGTGCTGTTTACATGACAGATTGTTCTTTTCTCCCCGAATCTGGCCGTTGGTACTTTCCATTATCACCGCCGCCCTGTTTTTGTATGGCTGTAACGCCGCTGAGGAGACCCCACGTGAGCTTTCTCCTTTCCCACTATCGGCTGTAGATTTGATAGATGGACCTTTTTTGCATGCTCAAAACCTGAATGATGATTATGTTCTGGCGCACGATCCGGATCGGTTATTGGCACCATTTCTGATTGATGCAGGGCTAACTCCAAAAGCATCTCGTTATGGAAACTGGGAGAATACAGGGCTGGACGGACATACGGCCGGGCATTACCTGACAACTCTCGCCATGATGGTAGCCGCCTCTGGAAATGAAGAGGCCCGGGATCGTCTCGAATATATGGTAGATCAGCTTGCCATTTGTCAAGCTGAAAACGGTAACGGCTATGTTGGCGGGATACCGGGCGGGCAGGAAATGTGGGAGGAAATCGCTGCTGGCAACATCAATGCCCAGAGTTTTTCCCTGAACGGCAAATGGGTACCGTGGTATAATATTCATAAGCTGTATGCCGGTTTACGTGATGCATGGATTTTCACTGAAAACGAACAGGCACTCGAAGTCCTTATCGAGCTTACCGACTGGACTGTTGAACTGGTCAGTGATCTTTCAGATAATCAGATCCAGGAAATGTTGATTTCTGAGCACGGCG